>NZ_JCARSY010000002.1:0-272227 GCF_059641415.1 Vibrio rubrogenes | reverse complement strand
CTGAATAATATATTGCCAAAAATCTATTTAAACTATTCATGAAGAAAATATTATTAGTCTGAGGTTTAATATTTTAAATCATTCTTGATTTAGTTATGATAGATTGATAAATAGGAATTATTTATTTTGGTGAATAATACTGAATTAATTTATATTATAAAAAAGTATCAAATAGGTGGCATGTTTCCAGAAATTGCCGACTTAATTTATTGTTCTTTTTAAAGTATAAAACACCATGAGCAAGCAGTTTGAATTTACGCAAGAGTTTGTGGATTGCTAATAAGCTTTGCCAATGTTCATCGGAAACTTGTTGCTTCCAATAACATAATGCTCTTCGTTTTTGTGCGATGGTGACGCGTTCGATACGGCATAAATCCATCAGTAATAGATAAATGTCTCTTGCTTTGAGTTTCGGACTTGCATGCATGATGGACTCTTCAAAGTCAATCAGGCTGAGCTGATTATGCTGGTCGATTAATATATCGCGAAGTGCCGGGCGTCCGTGAGCAATATCCGCATTGTGTAACTTGATGAATAGAGCGATGAGTTGCATCAATATATCATCGGTGATTCGTTCAGCTTCAACTTGAGAGAGCGGCAGGCCTTGATCGGGAGTGACAAAGAAACGTTCCCCTTCCAGCGCGATCTGAGGTACCTGAAACCCAATTGAATTTAAATAAAGCAACATCGACTTTTCATGTTCAAAACGTGACCATGAATTCATCGTTGCTTTTGACTGAAGGCATGAAAATAAATTCAGCTTGCCAGCGAGCGATGATAATTTCCGAATAAAGTTCGACTTATCCTCACCGCCAATTTTTAGCCAGTAAGTTTTCTTTTGGTCAGTGATTTTAATAACACCATTAATATTTTTATCAATGTGTTTTATGCATTGTTCTCTTAACATAATATGAATGTATTATTTGTATAGTATTTGGAATGGGCAATGATGAGTTGCGGCACATTCTATCCATTTTTTTTATTAAGTTAAGATCAAATGAAGAAAAAATCAAAATAAAATATCGGGCTGAAGATAATTTCATCAAAATGCCCGATATCTATTATAAGCGGTGATATTCAGAAGGTGGATAATAAAATAAATTAATTTGAAAATGGTTATGCAGCAACGAGCAATAACTCTTTTGCATTGGCTAACGTAGTTTCAGTAATTTGACTCCCGCCAAGCAATCTTGCTAATTCTTCAATTCGTTGCTGATTGTCCAGTTTGAGCATCTGTGTTTCTGTTTTTCCGCCTTTGGTTTGTTTGGCGACAAAAAGTTGCTGATGCCCACAACCGGCAACTTGTGGTAAGTGGGTCACACACAAGACTTGGGTCGATTCACCCAATTGACGTAGCATTTTACCGACCACTGCTGCTGTCGGTCCACTGATACCGACATCGACTTCATCAAAGATCAAACTTGGGGTTTCGACTTTTTGTGCTGTAATGACCTGAATCGCCAGTGATATCCGCGATAGTTCACCGCCCGAGGCAACTTTGGTCATCGGTTGCAATGGTTGTCCCGGGTTGGTGGAAACCATAAAGTTCACCGAATCGAACCCGAGTGGAGACGGGTGTTTGTCATCATAATGAATATCCATTTGGAACTTGGCTTTTTCCATGCTCAGTTCATGCATACTCTGACTGATTAATTTATTGAGTTCTTTGGCGTAGCGCATTCTGGACTGATGCAGTTTTTCAGCGCGGTGAACAAATGACTGATACGCCTCTGCCACCATATTCTCCAGTTGTTCAAGTTTCTCATCGGAATAGTCCAGTGCGGTGATCTGCCGGAGCAGGCTTTGGTGATGCTGATAGAGATCTTCCGGGAGAACATTATGTTTACGGGCCAGTGACATAACTTTGGAATAGCGGCTTTCAATATACGCCATTTGTTCCGGATCGACTTCAATGCGATCCAGATAGTGACGGAGTTCGCTGTTTGCTTCTTCCAATTGAATCAGAGCTTCCGCAATCATTGTGGGCAACATCGCCATTTTTTCATCCAGTTCGGCTAACTGGACCAGAACCTGACTGGTTGACTGAAGTAAACCGATAGCATTGACTTCATCGCCTTCATTTAATAGCTGAATTGCATTTTGGCTCAGTGTGAGTAATTCGCCGCTGTTACTCAGACGCTTGTATTCCTGTTCCAGTTCGGGGAACTCATCTTCATCGATCGATAATTCGTTCAGTTCTTTGATTTGATATTCCAGCAACTGGAGTTGGGCCTGATTCTGCTGACTGTTTTCACGGATCTGTTTTAACTCATTACTGGCCTGACGCCAGTTTTGGTAAGCCAGCCGTGTCTTTTTCAACAAATCTGCGTGACCGGCATATTGGTCCAACATAGTAAGTTGGTGCTCACTTTTCATCAGTTGTTGATGAGCGTGCTGACCATGGATATTGACCAGTAACTGACCGAGTGATTTGAGTTGTGAAATCGGGACCGGATTACCATTGATAAATGCGCGTGAACGGCCTTCTTTGGTAATCACCCGGCGGAGAATACACTCGCTGCCGTCCAGAAGTTCATTATCTTCGAGCCACCGGGTGGCGTGCAGATTGTGATCGAGAAGAAATGCAGCACAGACTTCGGTTTTTTCTTCACCTTGACGCACCATACTGGCTTCCGCTCTGCCACCGAGGCACAGACTGAGTGCATCGATAGCAATGGACTTCCCTGCACCGGTCTCTCCGGTAATGGTGGTCATTCCTTGAGAAAGTTCTAACTGTAATGATTTTACGATTGCAAAATTATTGACACTTAAATGAGCCAGCATGTTCACACCTGTACATTTTACCAATACTGTATAAAGAAACAGTATATACTGTTTCTTTATACAGTAAAGATGTTTGGTGATTTTATTTTCACCAATATGTCAGGCAGGACAACAGGGCTGAATCGATGGCGTATTCAGCTTTGACAAGTGACAATGAATACCAGCTATCGGGGCTCTAGAACAACTTACTTGACCAACCCAGTTTGTTTCTCAGCACATGGTAGTAGCTGTAATCTTTGGGATGAATCAGATGTAACTTATTTGGGCTGCGGTAGATCAGCACTTCATCTCCGGGAGAGACGGGGAGCGAAATCTGCCCGTCACAACTGATTTCCTGTGTGCCTCTGTTATTCGGTGAGACAGAGAGTTTAATGCGGCAATCTCCATCAACCACCAAAGGGCGGGATGACAGTGTGTGTGGGAACATCGGGACAAGTGATATGGCGTTTAAGCTCGGTGACAGAATCGGACCGCCACCTGAAAGTGAATAAGCGGTTGAACCGGTCGGGGTTGAAACAATCAGGCCGTCTGAGCGCTGGGAAAAAGCGAAAGCATCGTTAATGTACACCTCGAACTCAATCATATGGGCGATTTTTCCCGGATGGAGGACGGCTTCGTTTAAGGCGGCATTATGACTTTTGATCTGCCCGTGGCGGTGAATTTCGGTTTCCAGCAGAAAGCGTTCTTCTTCAATATATTCGCCTTCGAGCACTTTTTGTAAAGCGGCCTGAAAATCTTCGGGATTTAAGTCGGTGAGAAACCCCAGGCTGCCACGGTTGACACCGATCACCCGAATTTCAAAACGGGATAATACTCTGGCTGCGCCAAGCATGTTACCGTCACCACCGACGGCAATTGCCAGATCGGCTTTTTTGCCGAGTTCAAGTAAAGATGAGAAACATTGGGGCGGAATATCGGTGAGAATATTACTCAGTCGATCATCGATAAACACTGAATATCCTTGCTCTGACAGCCACTGGTATAATTCACGATGGGTTTGTATCGCAGACTGGTCCCGTGGTTTACCGATGATGGCAATCACGCCAAAAGATTTTTTCATAATGTTTCCAATCGAATTAGGCTTGAATCAGGAATCTTCATCCCCATAATAAAGGCAAGTTATGCTTTTATGCGAATGTTTAGTGTGTTGAATGTTGATCATCAATACAAAAGATCATGGAACTCTGGAGATATCATGAGCAACGAAGAGAATAAAGTCAAAGAAGAAGAGCTGCAGCAAGAATCGGTAGCACAAGAACAGACTGAGGCTGAAGTCGTCGGTGGTGAGGCTGATATCGAGTGGAATGAAAGCGATGCCCCAGAGGATGAGCAAGACGCGAAAATTGCCCAATTGGAAGCAGCGCTACTGACCAGTGAAAGTAAGGTGAAAGAGCAGCAAGATGCGGTCTTACGTGCTCAGGCAGAGGTGGAGAATATCCGCCGTCGGAGTGAGCAGGAAATCGATAAGGCGCGCAAATTTGCCCTGAGTCGTTTTGCGGAAGAGCTACTGCCGGTTATTGATAATCTTGAGCGCGCCATTCAAGCGGCAGACGCTGAGAATGAAGTGATCAAGCCACTGCTGGAAGGGGTTGAACTGACTCATAAAACCTTTATCGGTACCATTGAAAAATTTGGTCTCAAAGAGATTAATCCTGAAGGGGAAGCGTTTAATCCGGAATTACATCAGGCGATGTCGATTCAGGAAAGCCCTGATCATGAATCAAACACAGTGATGTTTGTGATGCAAAAAGGTTATGAACTGAATGGTCGTGTGGTTCGCCCTGCGATGGTGATGGTTGCGAAATAAGCGCCTCTCCGTCATGAGGTTATCACCTCGCATCAATAAAAAGGTTGGCTTGTGCCAACCTTTTTTATGTCACTTTTTTATGTCACCGGGCGTGGCTATTGCTCGTACGATGAGGCGGGACGTTGGTTATGAGCGTCACGGCTTTTCTTCCACTCCCACATCATCATAACAGCAATGCACACTATGCTGATCAAGCGATAATTATCGACAAGAAACAGTGTTGCGGCCGCGAGTAACAGAAAAACCAACCGATAAAGCGCTGACATCGGACGGAACAGGTAGCCTTCGATCCCGCCGGCAAAGGCAAGAATTAAGGCGATACATCCGAGGATGGATTCCACAAATGCCAGCGGCGTTTCTGTCTGCGTCCAGATCAGGCCGGAAAATGCCATCATTGCTGGGATCAGGAAAAATCCCTGTGCCAGTTTGAAGGCCTGAACCGCCGAACGCATCGGTGAGGCATTGGCGATGCCGGCCCCCGCAAAAGCGGCCAGTGCAATCGGTGGTGTGACATTGGAGGTCTGAGAGAGCCAGAAGACGATCATGTGTGCGGTGAGCAGCGGCACACCGAGATCCATCAGGGCAGGCACCGCCATCACCGACAGCACGATATAAGCAGCGGTGACCGGAAGCCCCATGCCCAGAATGACGGCTGCGATGGCAATAAACAGTAGGGCAGACCAGAGGTGACCACCGGATAGTGAGGTCAGAAACTGGGTAAATTGCAGGCCGATCCCCGTCTGTCCGACCACCCCAACCACAATACCAGCGGTTGCACAGGCAATCGAGATTGGCAACGCGAGAATTGCCCCTTGTTTCATCCCTTCCAGCACGAGTCTGATACTGATTTGGGTATGCTTGCGTGTCAGCGCTGCGATGAGTATGGCTGCGCATCCGGCAATCCCGACTAAAATCGGGGAGTAACTCATAATCAGCAAGGTGGTGATGATCACCAATGGCAGCAGGAAGTGCCATCCCTGTTTCACAATACGGCCGATTTTCTCTGTTTCACTCATGCCTTGCAGATTGAGTTTACATGCCATCAGATGGACGTAAAGTAACGTACAGGCAAAATAGAGGATTGCCGGTGCAATCGAAACCAGAATGATTTCACTGTAAGGAATACCGGTAAACTGCGCCATGACAAATGCGCCAGCCCCCATGACCGGTGGCATGATTTGTCCTCCGGTTGAGGCAGCGGCCTCGATACCGGCTGCTTGTTCAGCTTTGTAACCGAGTTTTTTCATCATCGGAATGGTCAGAGAACCGGTGGTGACCGTATTGGCAATGGCCGAACCTGAGATTGACCCTAAAGCTGCAGAGGCCAGCACACTGGCTTTAGCCGGGCCGCCTTTTGATTTGCCTGCAATTGCAAATGCGGCATCGATAAAAAATTGCCCGGCTCCGCTGACTTGTAGAAAAGCCCCGAACAGGACGAAAACAAAAACGACGCCGGCTGCGATTGCCAGCGGTGCACCGAAGACACCGTTGGTGGAATAAATATGAAAGCGGACCATTTCTTCCAATGAAAACCCTTTACTGGCGATAGCGTCCGGCAGGACATTGCCGAATAATGCATAACTCAGAAATATGACCGCTACGAAAACCATGACCATACCGACCGTCCGGCGGGTTGCTTCTAAAAGCAGAAGGATCAGTAACAGCCCGGCGTATTGGTCCTCCGGCTGTAATCCGTCCAGCAGAAAACTGATATCATCATAATCAAATGGAATCACCCGGCTGGCTGCCCAGCAAGTGAGGATAATCAAAACGATATCGAGACATCGCAGTACCACATATTTAGCCGGAGAAGTGGTGTCAATGTGTGCGAAGGGAAATGCCAAAAAAACAAGGATTAAGACCCAGCTGAGATGAGTGGGTCTGAATACGGTTGCTGACAGATCGGCGGTGATGCCTTGCCATATCTGGAATACAGTCAGCAAAACTGCGATCAGGCCGGTCACGAGCGTGAGACTATTGGCAAATGTCGTGTGACGGGATAAAACCTGAGTCATAGCTAACTCCAAATGTTATTACATGAAGGCAATCAGATGACATGTTTGGTTGATGACTGTCATCTGATTGGTTGAATCATCGTGGGAATGGTTTTATTGGTGATGCTCTTGGTAGTATTTCATTGCACCGGGATGAAGCGGCACGCCTTCCAGCTTAGGCATATTATCGATGGTCATAAATTTCGTGACACCTACCGCCTGACGGATCTTGTCGATGTTTTCAAAAGCAACTTTGGTCATTTCATAAGCTAGCTTGTCATCCATTTTTTGATTGGTTACCAGAACGTTCCAAACGGCTGGCACCTCGAATGCCGGGACGTTTTTATAACTGTCAGCCGGGGCGTTGAATGCTTGATAAGATGGGTTGGCGGCTGAAATTTTCTTCAGTTCTTGCGGGGTAAACGAGAGAATCCGGATTTTGCGGGTCAGTGCCAGCTCCGTGATCGCACCGACGCCCAGACTGCCGACAATCACACCAGCATCGATTTGTCCGTTTGCCAGCGCACTTGTGGTTGCGGTGTAGTTCAGTGATTGTGCTTTCACATCGTTTTCAGTAATGCCGAGTATGTTCAGGATATTGACGGCACTCACCCGTGTCCCTGAGCCAGGGGCACCAAGTGAAATTTTCTTACCTTTCAAATCACTGATGGTATGGATATCGGAATCAGCCGGGACAATGAATTGAACGACATTCGGATACAGGGCGAAGAGAACCTGAGTCGGCATTTTTCTCGGAAATGGCTTTTCCCCTTCGTAGGCTTTCAGGGCGACATTCCCCATGGCAATACCGACCAACTGTTTTTGCGTGGCAACTTTGATGATATTTTCCACCGATGCGGCGGTGACCTCGGCGCGCATATTGAAACCAGGGATATTTTCACTCCAGATTTTAGCCAGTGTGCCGCCAAGTGGATAGTAAGTACCGCTCTGACTGCCTGTTCCTATAGTGTAGTTATCCGCAAAGGCCGGTAGCGCAATACTCAGCCCAAGAATCATCAAACCTTTCTTGACGATGTTGTACATAAGAAACTCCCTGTTTTTCTGCTGATATAAAAGGTGTATTTACATTGAGTGCGTCCATCACCATGCCGAGCATGAACAATGGGAATAAATGTGAATGTCGTGTATCAGTTTTGATATCACGATGTTGACGTCTCTGGGTATAGTGGAATTGACAAAATACTGGTTAGGTCACCAAACCGAGAGTAACTTTGTGAAGTGTGAGTAAATTGCACTTTGAAGGTCGTGATTCATTTGGGCGATTATCCGGTGTTTGAGCTGTGTTGAATCACTATCTCCGGTCAAAAAATAAGGAAATTTATATTTTTTTCATTTTTCCCCTTGAAAAGGTATTTTCTGCCCTTATCTAAGGGGCATAGAGAAGCAAACTTCGTTTGTTGAGCGGCGAGTCAGGGGTTGAAACCCGATTCTCCAACCCCATATATGGGGTACTGGCAAAACGACAATAGAATTATTCGGAGATGTCCTGATGGGTAAGATCATTGGTATTGACTTAGGTACTACAAACTCTTGTGTTGCTGTACTGGACGGTGGAAAACCTCGCGTAATTGAAAATGCTGAGGGTGAACGTACAACACCATCTGTAATTGCTTACACAGATGGCGAAACGCTTGTTGGTCAGCCAGCAAAACGTCAAGCGGTTACAAACCCTGAGAATACATTATTTGCAATTAAGCGTTTGATCGGTCGTCGTTTTGAAGACGAAGAAGTTCAACGTGATATCGAGATCATGCCTTACAAAATTGTCAAGGCTGATAACGGTGATGCATGGGTTCAGGTTAAAAATGAAAAACTGGCAGCACCACAGGTTTCTGCTGAAGTTTTGAAAAAAATGAAAAAAACCGCAGAAGACTATCTGGGTGAAGCCGTTACCGGTGCCGTAATTACCGTACCAGCGTATTTTAATGATGCGCAGCGTCAGGCAACAAAAGATGCGGGTCGTATCGCGGGTCTGGAAGTGAAACGGATCATCAACGAACCGACCGCTGCTGCGCTGGCTTATGGTCTCGACAAAGAAGGCGGTGACCGTGTTATCGCAGTATACGACTTAGGTGGTGGTACATTCGATATCTCTATCATCGAAATCGATGATGTTGAAGGCGAGAAAACATTTGAAGTACTTGCGACCAACGGTGATACACACTTAGGTGGTGAAGACTTCGATACACGCATGATCAATTACTTGGTTGATGAGTTCAAGAAAGAGCAAGGCATCAACCTGAAAAGTGATCCGTTGGCAATGCAGCGTCTGAAAGAAGCGGCTGAGAAAGCGAAGATTGAACTGTCTTCTGCACAACAGACTGACGTGAACCTGCCTTATATTACGGCAGATGCAACGGGTCCTAAGCACATGAATATCAAAGTGACTCGTGCAAAACTTGAGGCTCTGGTTGAAGATTTGGTGCAGCGTTCTCTTGAGCCAATGAAAGTTGCGCTGGCGGATGCGGATCTGTCTGTTAATGATATTACTGACGTGATTCTGGTCGGTGGTCAGACTCGTATGCCAATGGTTCAGAAGAAAGTGGCTGAATTCTTCGGTAAAGATGCACGTAAAGACGTGAACCCGGACGAAGCGGTTGCTGTTGGTGCTGCGGTTCAGGGTGGTGTGCTTGCCGGTGATGTAAAAGACGTCCTGCTGCTTGACGTGACACCACTATCGCTGGGTATCGAAACCATGGGCGGTGTGATGACCAAGCTGATTGAGAAAAACACTACGATTCCAACTAAAGCGAATCAAGTGTTCTCAACTGCAGAAGACAATCAGAGTGCTGTAACGATTCATGTGCTGCAAGGTGAACGTAAACAGGCGACATACAACAAGTCTCTGGGGCAGTTCAACCTCGAAGGCATTCAGCCTGCACCACGTGGTATGCCACAAATCGAAGTAACCTTCGACTTGGATGCGGATGGTATTTTGCACGTGTCTGCGAAAGATAAACAGACCAACAAAGAGCAGAAGATTACTATTCAAGCTTCTGGTGGTCTGAGCGACGATGAAATCGAAAAAATGGTTCAAGAAGCTGAAGCCAATAAAGAAGCGGACAAAAAGTTCGAAGAGTTGGCGACCGCTCGTAACCAAGCTGACCAAATCATCCATGCAACCCGTAAACAGGTAGACGAAGCCGGTGACGCACTGCCTGCGGAAGATAAAGCACAAATCGAAACAGCGATCAGTGAACTTGAAGCTGCAAGTAAGAGCGGTGACAAAGAAGAAATTGATGCCAAGACTCAGGCACTGATGACAGCGTCTCAAAAACTGATGGAAATTGCACAGCAGCAAGCGCAAGCGCAGCAAGCTGGTGGTACAGAGCAAGCGTCTGGTCAGGAAGATGATGTTGTTGATGCTGAATTCGAAGAAGTCAAAGACGAGAAAAAATAATCAGTGAATAGTAATTCACTGATATGACTTCAGACCTTTTCAGGTATGATACGGGCGTTTGGGGGGACTCTGACGCCCGTCTGTTTGTAATCTTGGTGTCGATTTAGGTCATGTTTCATCATTGTGTGAAATATCATCTATATCGATACATCTACCGGGCGACAAGCGTCGCTTGCAGTAATTAATTGGTGACGAAGAACATGTCAAAACGTGATTTTTACGAAATCTTAGGCGTAAGCCGTGATGCCTCTGAGCGTGATATCAAAAAGGCCTATAAACGCTTGGCGATGAAATTCCATCCTGACCGTAATCCGGGCGATGAAACTTCAGCTGATAAGTTTAAAGAAGTAAAAGAAGCGTATGAGGTGTTAACTGATCCTCAGAAAAAAGCCGCTTATGATCAGTATGGTCATGCCGCATTTGAACAAGGCGGTGGTGGTTTTGGCGGAGGCTTCGGCGGCGGTAACGCTGACTTTGGTGATATCTTTGGCGATGTGTTCGGGGATATCTTTGGCGGTGGCCGTCGCGGTGGTGGTCAGGCCCGGGCGCAGCGCGGTGCGGATCTTCGCTACAATATGGAACTCACTTTAGAAGAAGCTGTCCGCGGTTGTTCGAAAGAGATTGAAGTCCCGACCATGGTGCATTGCGATACATGTAACGGAAGTGGTGCGAAGAAAGGGACCTCTCCTGAAACATGTGGTACTTGTCACGGACATGGTCAGGTTCAGATGAGACAAGGCTTTTTTGCAGTGCAACAGACTTGTCCAACTTGTCATGGTAAGGGAAAAATCGTCAAAGATCCTTGCCGTGATTGCCATGGTCAGGGCCGCAAGCAACAACGCAAGACTCTCAATGTGAAGATTCCTGCCGGTGTGGATACGGGGGACAGAATTCGTCTTACCGGAGAAGGTGAAGCCGGTGAAATGGGCGCGCCAGCCGGTGATTTGTACGTTCAGGTTCATGTGAAAGAGCACCATATCTTTGAACGTGAAGGCAATAACCTATTCTGTGAAGTCCCGGTTAGTTTCTCGATGGCAGCACTCGGTGGCGAAGTTGAAGTGCCGACACTGGATGGGCGTGTGAATCTGAAAGTGCCGGAAGAAACGCAGACCGGCAGAATGTTCCGGATGCGCGGTAAGGGCGTGAAGAATGTCCGTGGCGGTGCCGCTGGTGATTTGATTGTACGTTTGGTTGTTGAGACACCGGTGAACCTGAGTTCGCGTCAGAAAGAATTGCTCCGAGAGTTTGAAGAATCCTGTGGCGGTGAAGCGGCAAGTAAGCACAAGCCCAAGTCGGAAGGTTTTTTCAGCGGTGTGAAGAAATTTTTTGATGATCTCACGAGCTGATAAAGACACATTGATTCAAATAAAAACCTGCTTCGGCAGGTTTTTTTATGTCCGCTCACCCGACTTGTCAGCTTGGGAGAGGAATGTCTCGGAACAAATGTGTAATTGTTATGTTTATCATGTGGTTATTTATTTGATGTCACTACGAGATAGTTGCCTCATAGCCAAATGAATTGCTTTATTTTTTTATCATAGGGGGAATGAAATTAATCGATTGGAAAAAATATGCGTACAGGATTCTCTTTGCTTGAACTTGTTGTGGTCATCGCATTACTGAGCCTTTCACTACTACTGGTTGTGCCTCAATTCTCCCAACAAATGGAAAAGGAACAGTTAAAAACGGCGGTCAGTGATGTTCAGGCATTTATATTACAAGCAAGGTCACTGGCAATCACTCACCATCAAAATCTGTGGTTACATCTGATCTCTCAGTCATCATCATCCATTGACAAAGGTGTATCACTGGATTGGCAGTTGCGGGTTATTACCTCTGAAGACCGCCACAAAGGTCAGCGTTTACTGACGCTATCCGGACAACGCTATCGGAAAATTATCATTCGTTCCGGATTCCCTCAAGATCGGTTATTTATTGATGGTCATTCCGGCAAACTCGGCAATGGCAGCATCACGCTCCTGGCCCGCAATACACCGGAACGACAAGTCAAAGTCATTACTTCTTACGGTGCGGGGCGAGTTCGCCATTGTAGCGTCGGTACTGCGATATATGGTTATCCGGCATGTTAGTGAGATCCGCACATTTCTATCATGCACAGCGAGGATTGACGCTGTTGGAAGTCCTGTTGGCCAGTGTTATCAGCAGTGTTTTAATTCTCATGGTGAGCCGGTTGATCGTGAGCGAACTCCGGGTGACTGAACACTTGAGTCGCAAAATTCAATTACATCAACAGTTACGGGCATCATTAGTCTTAATCAAACGGAGCCTGTTCATGGCTGGATTGAATGCGGCACCACAAAAGCCTGTGTTTCTGCAAGGAAGCCGGACGCTCACTGATGTCCGAAACGATACACAAGTAGGGTATGTATATCAGGGAAATCCCACTGCTGAGAACGATTTCCACCATGTTGTCTACCAGCTCACAGCAAATCAAGTCGGAGAGCGAGCCTTACGATTGTGCGAGAAGCAGCATGACCGTCGATTCACATTTGAACAAGCGGCATCTTCCGGTGAATCAGGGCCATGTTTCTCGCTTTTCGATACAGACTGGATTCGTGTTGATGAATTCCAGGTTCGCTATTCCCCCCTCCGAACCAGAACAGGAGCGCAGATCAATACAGGATGGATAGCAATACACCTGAGTTTATCTTTGGTACGAGACCCGTCGATTCATGAATCTGCTGATTTTGCATTTTTACAGCGGCATTGGTCGTTATGAAGTGGTTCTGTCTTGGTCAGTCATCGATTCGGCAACAGGGCGCTGCGACATTGTTGTTGACGACACTGATGGTCAGTCTCATGTTGATCGTGGTTGGCCGCGCGACACTGCTCAGTCGTTATCAATTAGCTGAGGTTCAGCATGAAATTGAGCGTCGCCAGTCTTTCTGGCTGGCTGAAGGTGAACTTGAGTGCCTGTGGACACAAGTCCGTTCAGTACAGGCAGGGGAAAGCTTACCTTCAGCGTGTCAGCAAATTGCGCATCAAGTCCGGTGGGCGTCTCCGCGGGATCGACAACTGACAGCGACCGTCGGCACAACGACGCTACACAAGCGCTACCGTTTGCCCTTACCGGATTCTGCCGGTGTCGTTAAGACCAGCAGTCGTTTAATGCTGATGAAACATGCCGCGTTTGCCCCGGATCTGGCTCGTTTATCCACTGAAAACGGTTGGGAATGTATTGCTTTGCGCTATAAGTATGATGTCTATGCTCCGTCGCTAACCACCTATCATCCGGACCAGTTGCCTTATCGGCTATATCAGGGGTTTCCGAGTGATTCAGGACGGTGTGCCGAGTCGTATCACTCAGTCGATTTATCAGCAAAAAGCGCGAGATCTGACTATCAGTATTCGCCAACGTTATCACCTTTTCGGGATCTGTTTGGTGTTGCGGTGCAGGATTGGTTTCAAGTGATGTCAAATCCTCAGGTTGGGCGGATCCCGGCATCACTGAATGAAGCCAGCGGTCAAATTCGCTATCAGAATGCTCTTGAGTTACCACACAGTCAGTTGAACCCGGAATGTGCTTCTCAAATTGAAGATCTCATCTGGCAGGGGAAAATGATCATCTGGGTCTATGGGGGTTGTGTGCTGTCCGATCTGGATATTCAACGGATTAATGTTGCGATTCAGGCACAATTTTCTCAGCAGGGCATTATTGTGCTGATTCAGGATGGGCTCGTCGGAATTGAAAGTCATCACCTGTTACAGGGAATGCTCTATCAATTTATTTCACCGCAACATGCGAATATGGTATTTCAAGGCTGGGCAGATACAGGATTACAGGCGGCACTGATTAAATCTTTGGCTCAAGTCCCGCAATACAACATCTCTCCGGAGCAAGTGAGTTACTTTCAACTCGGCTCTTTCTATCCGGCGGGAGGGCTGGTGTTGGATGCAGATAAACGTTTTGCTGTGGTTCAGGGACGCATTGATTTTCATTATCGACGCGATTTGATGAGCAAACCGCTCAGCCTGATTCGTCCAGCCGAGTGGCGCGGGGAAAGCTGGTATGAGCCGTAGCGGCGTGAACCGATATGATCAACGCCATTATCGGGGGAATACGTTACTCGAAGTGATGATTGCTTTGGTGATCTTGAGCATTGGTATACTGAGTGTGGGGCAGCTACAGCGTCTGACGATGTTTCAGACCCGGGATATTTTTCAGCGAACCCAAGCGTTGGACCTTGCCAGTACAACGTTGGAACGTTTACGGACGCATGGTGCACAGGGGACATATGGTGCACAGGCAAGTGGCGTGATGAAGCCAGATGAGACGGTTGATTCAATTGGTTTTGAGCAGATTGAGAGTAGCCGGCATTGTGATGCTCAGGATTATTTTTGTATCCAGATTCAGGTGAGCACACCGCTATTTCACGGTGATCTGAAGCCGGTTCGTGTGGTTGTGAGTTGGCTGGGACAAGAGGGGAAAACGCATCAAGTTACGCTTTCCACCATGATTTCACGATTCAACGAATTTGAATCGCGTATGCCTAAGAGCGCTGCCCCAACAGATATAACGCATGGAATTGCAGATGTGACTCAATGAAGCTTTGAATAAAGTAATAGCTGTGATCATAACCGGGATGAGACTGATAGGTTAGTTCACAATGTTGGTGATCTGCGACTTCGAGCAAATCCCAAGGTTTCAACTGCTCTTCCAAAAATGGATCCATTTCACCTTGATCAATCAAAATGGGAAGCGCGCAGCCTTTTTGTCTCAGTAGCTCCGTTGCATCATAGTTTTGCCACAGTGTCTGATCCTCTCCCAAATAAGCCTTCAGGGCTTTTTGTCCCCAAGGGCAGGCTACAGGATGACAAATTGGACTGAAGGCTGAAATCGCACGATAGCGCTGCGGATTTTTGATGCCGATTGTCAGCGCACCATGCCCGCCCATACTGTGTCCTGAAATAGAACGCTCAGCGGTCACTGGAAAGTTCTTCTCGATAAGCGAGGGCAGCTCATTGACGATATAACTATACATCTGGTAATGCTGGCTCCAGGGCGGTTGAGTCGCATTGAGGTAAAATCCGGCACCGAGTCCCAGATCATAGTCTCCTTGCGGATCATCCGGAACGCCTTCTCCTCTCGGGCTGGTGTCCGGTGCAACAATCGCAATACCGAGCGAGGCTGCTTTTTGGAGTGCTCCTGCTTTCTGCATGAAATTTTCATCCGTGCAGGTGAGACCGGATAACCAGTAGAGCACGGGAACCGGATGGCTGTCACTGGCATCTGGCGGCAGGTAAATTGCAAATCGCATTGTACAGTTGAGTGCATCTGAAGGGTGTGTATATTGTTTATGCCATCCACCAAATACTTTTGATTGGCTGATCTGTTCTAACATGTCGGGCTCCTTTTCCCGTCTCCGGAGCAGATGAACCAGAGACGGGCGCATAAAATTATGGTTTGAAGTGAACCACAGAACGAATACTTTCACCGGAATGCATCAGGTCAAATGCATCGTTAATTGCTTCTAACGACATGGTATGCGTAATAAACTCTTGCAGACCAAATTCACCGGCAAGATATTGTTCAACGATGCCGGGCAGTTGTGAACGGCCTTTCACTCCGCCAAATGCACTACCACGCCATACTCTGCCTGTCACCAGTTGGAATGGACGCGTTGAGATTTCTTGTCCTGCACCGGCGACACCGATAATTACCGATTCTCCCCATCCTTTATGACAGCATTCCAGAGCCTGACGCATGACATTGACATTACCGATACATTCGAAGGAGAAGTCCACGCCGCCGTCAGTCATCTCAACAATCACTTCCTGAATCGGTTTGTCGAATTTTTGCGGATTGATACACTCTGTTGCGCCCAGTTGCTGAGCGAGCTCAAATTTACTTTCGTTAATATCAATCCCGATAATTCGGCTGGCCCCGACCATTTTAGCGCCGATGACAGCGGATAAACCAATCCCGCCCAGGCCGAAAATTGCGACGGTGTCACCTTTTTGAACTTTGGCGGTGTTCATCACCGCCCCCATACCGGTAGTGACACCACATCCGAGCAGGCAAACCTCTTCCAGCGGGGCTGCTTTGTTGACTTTGGCCAGCGAGATTTCCGGTAAGACGGTATACTCGGAGAAGGTTGAGCATCCCATGTAGTGGTAGATTGGCTGACCGTCTTTGTAGAAACGGGTTGTTCCATCAGGCATGAGACCTTTGCCCTGTGTTTCACGAACAGCCTGACACAGGTTTGTTTTGCCTGAAGTACAGAACTTACACTCGCCACACTCTGCGGTATAAAGCGGAATGACGTGGTCACCGACTGCAACGCTGGTTACACCTTCGCCAACCATTTCAACGATACCACCGCCTTCATGACCAAGAATCGACGGGAATATTCCCTCTGGATCTTCACCGGACAGTGTGAATGCATCTGTATGACAGACGCCGGTTGCTACGATGCGTACTAAAACCTCACCGGCTTTCGGGTACATGACATCGACTTCTTCAATGCTGAGTGGCTGATTTGGTCCCCAAGCAACAGCAGCTCTGGACTTGATAAATTTCTGCTCTGACATTTTCTTCCTTTCCTGTCTATAAGGTGATCGGGATCGTGTGATAAACCACAGTGAAACTGAGTATAGTTCTTTTCTTATATTTTATAATCAAGTAAAAAAGAGAATGACTTTTACACTGTGGTAATAATAAATCATGGCGATATGGGACGGTGTCAGCGAATTTGTCGCAGTTGCTGAGACAGAAAGCTTTACCCGGGCGGCACAAAAATTAACCACGTCGGTGGCAAATGTCAGTCGTCGAGTTGCAGCGTTGGAGGAGCGTCTGGCAATTAAGCTGTTGTTGCGTACAACACGGAAGGTGTCATTGACGGAAGCCGGGCAGGTCTATTACCAACAATGTAAACAGTTGGTGGAAGGTCTGGAACATGCCGAGCGTACCGTGACGCAAATGCAGCAGATGCCGATCGGACGGTTGAAAGTGACGGCACCGGTGACCTACGGTGAGCAGAAAATCGCCCCGTTGTTGCATGATTTTTTACAACTGTATCCGAAACTGGAACTGGAGCTGGTGCTGACTAACCGCCAATTGGACTTGATCGAAAACGGTGTTGATCTGGCAATTCGACTCGGGCAATTACATGATTCCAGCTTTGTCGTCAGGAAGTTAAGCCCCAGACGGTTGCATGTGTGTGCAGCACCGGCATATCTGGCGCAGTATGGTGAACCGTACACCTTATCCGAATTATCCAAACATCAGTGTCTGGTCGGTACTTATGATCACTGGCGTTTCAAAGATCATCATCATGCCCGCTCTCTGGGAATCCGCGGACGCATCCGCTGTAACAGTGGCGTGGTGTTGCTTGATGCGGCATTAAAAGGGATGGGGCTCGCTCAGCTACCGGATTACTATGTGGAACCGTATCTCGCGAGCGGCCAGCTGGTAGAAGTATTGACGCGTTATCGGGATGATCGGGAAGGCGTCTGGGCGCTGTATCCGCAAAATCGGCATATCTCACCGAAAGTTCGTTTACTGTCTGACTATCTTTATGAGTCCCTTTCAGAAAAGGGCAAACACAGGTGATATCGGCGTACAACATCTGGCAATAATTCAGGGTATAATGCGGTCAAGGATAAGATACCAAGAGACAGAGTATTCATGCAGGCGCAACATTTTTCTGCTGACGATGAACGGTTTATGCGCCGGGCGATCCAACTGGCACATCAAGCGGAGCTGGAAGGGGAAGTTCCGGTCGGAGCCGTATTGGTCAAAGACGGTCAGATTATTGCGGAGGGCTGGAATCGGTCAATCACCACCCATGATGCGACAGCCCATGCGGAAATTCAGGTCTTGCGCAAAGCCGGGCAAGTGTTGGAAAACTATCGGCTGGTGGACTCGACACTGTATGTCACGCTGGAGCCTTGCCCAATGTGTGCCGGTGCGTTATTGCACAGCCGGGTCAAACGGATTGTTTTTGGTGCATCGGACTTGAAAGCCGGTGCAGCAGGCACCGTGATGAACTTATTTGAGAGTGATGTGGCTTATCATTATGCGCAGATTGAACCTGGGTTACTTGCAACAGAATGTCGTGAACAGCTGCAAGGCTTTTTCCGGCGTCGGCGTCGGGAGATTAAAGATACCAAGCGTCAGCAACGGGAAAATCATCAATCCGATGAGCCGCCAGCCTGATAGTGATATCAGCCTATGGCGCAGATATAGATTGATCAGCGGTACATAAAGCCAAATGTGAAACAACGGAAGTAACAAAATAAAGTAAAAATTACTGGTCGCTGACGAGCCTAAAATGATGGTAGGGTGCCGGGAGAATACTGTCTCCTTCTTTTGATTTTGGGAAGGAGACGTCTGTGGTTACTGGATATTCCCGTTGTGGGATAGTGATTCAGACTGCTGAGTCAGTACGCTCAGGCAGTCTGATGAGTAAAAGCCCGGTGACGAGCAAAAATTTTCTTTTTATTGTTCGCGAGCTTACGTTTGCGGTGAATCGCTGCTGTTGTCCGCCATAAATGCTTGGACTTCAATCTTTTTTTCAGCATGGATTAACCTCCTTTCAAAAATACCAATAAATAGTCAGTACAATCTCTTCTTGAGCGCCTGTCATCAGCTTCAAGAATCAGACAATTGTCTTTTACAGATGTATTATGACCGGAAGATGAACCCGACGAACGTCGGGTATCTCTAATATGTAAGGTTTTCCATTACAAAAATCAAGCATTGAATACCGTTATTGTGTTGCCGCCTCGCTGGTATCCGCGGTTGTGGCTGTATGTTCATCGGGTTCAATATCTTCAACAGCCGGATCCGGTTCTGTGGCTTCATCCGCATCAGGAATCATTGCCTGAATGACCGTGAGATCATCGACACTGGTACTATCGCTATCTGCTGCTGTTTTTGCGTTGATGTGACCGATCATACTTTGGTAATAGCGGCGGATATTTTCGACATAGGCCAGCGCTTCATCACCCCGGGCGTAACCGTAACGGGTTTGACTGAAATAACGACGCTTTCTCAGCAGAGGAAGGCGATCTTTGACTTCTCCCCAAGCATTCGGATCTCCGCCTTGCTGTTTGGTCAGGTGACGCGCATCCATCATGTGTCCGTAACCCATATTGTAAGATGCCAAAGCGAACCAGATTTTTTCATGATCGGGAATTGAATCAGGGACGCGACTGACCATCCGACGCAGATATCTGACACCGCCTCGAATAGACTGTTCCGGATTGAGCCGGTTGGTGATCCCAACGGATTTCGCGGTCGTTAACGTGAGCATCATCATCCCCCGCACTCCGGTCGGTGATTTGGCTCTGGGGTTCCAGTGAGATTCCTGGTAAGACAATGCCGCGATGAGACGCC
Source organism: Vibrio rubrogenes (assembly GCF_059641415.1). Lineage (NCBI taxonomy): Bacteria > Pseudomonadati > Pseudomonadota > Gammaproteobacteria > Vibrionales > Vibrionaceae > Vibrio > Vibrio rubrogenes. Next base: position 252,860 of record NZ_JCARSY010000002.1, on the reverse strand, counting down.
AGTCAAATTCACTCGCATATTTTTGGAATAGTGGCATCCACTGAGGTAGCCTGCTGTCCAGTGCACGAATAAATGCTCTGGTATCCACATAATCAAACGTACCGATATGGCCGATATATTTTTCTTCAAGCGAAGCTATGGTACCGGCTTGTTTCTGATTGCCGAAAAATTCAATCATCAGTGCATAGAGGCTTTCATCATCCGAACGACGGATAAACCAAGAGATGGGCTGATCATCGGTAATTTCAAATGCCGTGGCTAAATCGGGATAGATGCGTTGTGCCAGAGAGATTTCAACCGAGTCAGCGATGGTAAACATCAACTCTCCCTGAGAGACTTCTTTCAACAAATCATGAACATCTGAATCCGCTTTTATCTGAAACTGAAATTGAGGATATTTCTTCTTGAGTCGCACCAGTGTTTGTTCAAAGTGAGAATCATCGACAACATTTAATACCTTGTCCTGTTCTGGTGTGTTTAACAGCTCTTGCTGTTTTTGAATCAGTTGATGCATGTTACGGGGGTGCCACTGACCCTGACGGTAAACAATTTGCTGACTGACATAGTAATAAGCAGGGCCGGGCCGGAATTTTTGGATGCGTTGGGTATTTTGGATCTGACCTGCGGCAATAATATCGACTTCTCCTCTTTCCAAGGCAGGGAAAAGCGCAGCAACACGATACACGGGTTTCATTTCCAGTTTGACACCGAGGGATTTGGCAAATTCGCGTGCCAGTTCATAATCCATGCCCGATGGTCCTTCCGGCCCGATAAAATAGGAGAGCTGATTGTTCAGGGTGCCGACACGTAACACTCCTCGCTCACGGATCTGGTCGAGTTCGCTTTTCGGTTTGGAGTCGATCTGACAGCCGCTGAGTAGGGTTACCATGAATACAAAAGCGAGGATGCTCTGGGCCTGACGTTGGAATATTCGGGTCATGTACAACTTATCTCTTCTCATCATGATGCTTTTATATCAAAGCACCACCGAATCGCAACTTTTTGATGTATAAAATGGTAAATTATGTCGCTGAGAATGGCATGAAAGCGAGAGATTTCAAAATTCATAAAAAAAATGACGCAAACGGTTGCGTTTGGTGTTACATCACAAAAATAATTCCTTTATAATGCGGCCGCACAACATAGGTAAAATTGGTATGTATTCAAGTTTTTTCAATTTAATTGTTTGAATTTATTCCAATACTATCTTAACCAACAGCAACAGAGACCTAAGCACATGAGAATTTTCCGTGGCTCCCCAGCGCTTTCTGAATTCCGAGTAAACAAACTTCTTGAACGGTGTCGCGAGCTGCGTTTGCCCGTGACCGGTATTTACGCAGAATTTATGCACTTTGCTGATTTGACAGCCGATTTGGATCGTCAAGAAACAGAGAAATTAGAAAAATTGCTGACTTATGGCCCGACAATTGAAGAGCATCAGCCAGAAGGTTTATTGTTGCTGGTTACGCCGCGTCCGGGCACCATTTCTCCGTGGTCATCGAAGTCGAGCGATATTGCACATAACTGCGGTCTCGATAAAGTCAAACGTTTGGAGCGGGGGACGGCCTATTATATTGAGTCCTCAACAACATTGACTGATGCGGAGCACATCGTACTACAAGGTTTACTCCATGATCGCATGATGGAGGTGGTTTTCGCCGATCTGGAGTCGGCTGCTCAGCTATTCCACAGTGCGACACCGGCAGCGGTTACCGCGGTTGATGTGCTTGGCGGCGGACGCAAAGCATTGGAACAGGCCAACCTTACACTGGGTTTGGCACTGGCTGAAGATGAAATCGACTATCTGGTGGAGAGCTTTATCAAACTTGGCCGTAATCCAAATGACATTGAACTGATGATGTTTGCACAGGCAAACTCAGAGCATTGTCGGCACAAGATTTTTAATGCGGACTGGACGATTGACGGGGTTGAACAGGAAAAATCCCTGTTTAAGATGATTAAGAATACCTACGAAACGACGCCGGATTATGTGTTGTCTGCCTACAAAGATAATGCAGCGGTCATGACCGGTTCTAAAGTCGGTCGTTTCTTCCCTGATCCGCAGACGCGTCAGTACAACTACCATACGGAAGATACCCATATCCTGATGAAGGTGGAAACTCATAACCACCCGACTGCTATTTCGCCTTGGCCGGGTGCTTCAACCGGAAGCGGCGGTGAAATTCGTGATGAGGGCGCCACCGGGATTGGCGGCAAACCGAAAGCCGGTTTGGTTGGTTTTACAGTTTCTAACCTGCGTATTCCGCATTTTGAACAGCCATGGGAGACCGATTTCGGTAAACCGGGTCGTATAGTCAATGCGTTGGACATCATGATTGAAGGCCCATTGGGCGGCGCGGCATTTAACAATGAATTTGGTCGTCCGAATCTGTTGGGGTATTTCCGTACCTATGAAGAGAAAGTGACGTCTCACGCCGGTGAAGAAGTTCGTGGTTATCATAAGCCGATCATGATTGCCGGTGGGATGGGGAACATTCGCGCAGACCATATTCAGAAGAAAGAGATTCCGGTCGGTGCGAGCCTGATTGTGCTGGGTGGCCCGGCGATGAACATCGGTTTGGGCGGCGGTGCCGCATCTTCGATGGCTTCCGGCCAGTCGGCTGAGGATCTGGACTTTGCTTCGGTTCAACGGGAAAACCCTGAGATGGAGCGCCGTTGTCAGGAAGTGATTGACCGTTGTTGGCAGTTGGGAGAAAACAACCCGATAGCCTTTATTCATGATGTCGGTGCCGGTGGGATTTCGAATGCGTTGCCGGAGTTGGTCAATGACGGCGAACGCGGCGGTAAATTCCAGTTGCGTGACGTGCCGAATGATGAGCCGGGCATGAGCCCGCTGGAAATCTGGTGTAATGAATCGCAGGAGCGTTATGTTTTGGCGGTTGCGCCTGAGCATATGGAAACCTTTGATGCGATCTGTCGTCGTGAACGTGCTCCTTATGCGGTGGTCGGCACTGCGACGGAAGAACGTCATCTGACACTGGAAGATTCACACTTTAACAACACACCAATCGATATGCCGATGGATATTCTGTTGGGTAAACCACCGAAAATGCATCGCGAAGCCACAACACTGAAGGTTCAGGGCTCTGCTTTAGACCGTAGTGGTATCGAGTTAAATGAGGCGGTTGAACGCGTCCTGCGCTTACCCGCTGTGGCTGAGAAAACCTTCCTGATTACAATTGGCGATCGTTCTGTAACCGGTATGGTGGCCCGCGATCAAATGGTTGGTCCGTGGCAAGTGCCGGTTGCCAACTGTGCGGTCACTACGGCCAGCTTTGATACCTATTGCGGCGAAGCCATGTCGATGGGCGAACGGACACCGGTGGCGTTGCTTGATTTTGCTGCCTCTGCGCGTCTGGCTGTGGCGGAGTCGCTGACCAATATTGCGGCGACCGACATTGGCGACCTGAAACATATTAAATTATCGGCTAACTGGATGTCTCCGGCCGGTCACCCCGGTGAAGATGCCGGCTTGTATGAAGCGGTAAAAGCGGTTGGTGAAGAGTTATGTCCGGCCCTTGGGCTGACCATTCCGGTCGGTAAAGACTCGATGTCGATGAAAACCAAATGGCATGAAGATAATGGTGAGCAGAAAGAAGTGACGTCACCATTATCACTGATTATTACCGCTTTTGCCCGGGTTGAGGATGTACGTAAGACCGTAACACCTCAACTGCGTACAGATTTGGGGACGACCCGACTGATTGCGATTGATCTGGGGAACGGCAAAAATCGCCTTGGTGCAACGGCGCTGGCGCAGGTATACAAGCAGTTAGGTGATCAGCCGGCTGATGTTGATGATGCGATGCAACTGAAAGGCTTTTTTGATGCGATTCAGGTACTCGTTCGTACGAATAAGCTGTTGGCATACCATGATAAAGGCGATGGTGGTCTGTTGGTGACATTGGCTGAAATGGCGTTTGCGGGTCACTGTGGTGTCAATGTTGACATTGCTGGGTTAGGCGATGATGTGCTCTCTGTTCTGTTTAACGAAGAGTTGGGTGCCGTTATTCAGGTGCATGAGCAGGATGTCGATACTGTGCTGGACACACTGGCACAACAAGGTCTGCAAGACTGTACTCACGTGATAGGAACGGTGGAATCTTCTGACCGTTTCGTGGTGACGCAACAGGGGCACGTTGTTTATGAACGTTCCAGAACGGAGCTCCGAACCATTTGGGCAGAGACCACCTATCAGATGCAGGCGTTGCGTGATAACCCGGATTGCGCTCAGCAAGAATTTGCAGCGAAGCAAGATAATGCGGATCCGGGACTGAATGTCCATCTGAGCTACGATATTCATGAAGATGTGGCTGCACCATTTGTGAATACCGGTGTCAGACCGAAAATGGCTGTGCTGCGTGAGCAGGGCGTCAATTCTCATGTTGAGATGGCCGCCGCGTTTGAACGGGCAGGTTTTGATGCGATTGATATCCATATGAGTGATGTGCTGTCCGGTCGGATTACATTCGAACAGTATCAGGGATTAGTCGCTTGTGGTGGCTTCTCTTATGGGGATGTCTTGGGTGCCGGTGAAGGCTGGGCAAAATCAATTCTGTTTAACGCTCAGGCAAGAGAGATGTTTGAAGGGTTCTTTAACCGTCAGGATACTTTTGCCCTTGGGGTTTGTAACGGATGTCAGATGTTGTCGAACCTCAGAGAGTTGATCCCGGGGGCTGATTTATGGCCGCGGTTTGTTCGTAACGAGTCTGAGCGTTTTGAAGCCCGCTTTAGTTTGGTTGAGGTTCAGCCATCTGATTCAGTTTTCTTTAGTGGTATGGCGGGATCCCGGATGCCGATTGCTGTTTCTCACGGTGAAGGCCGGGTCGAAGTGCGTGATAATGCTCATTTGGCTGCAATTGAGCAATCCGGTACGGTTGCCATTCGTTATGTCGACAACTATGGACAAGCGACGCAGCAGTATCCGAATAACCCGAATGGTTCACCGAATGCAATTACCGGGCTGACAACTACGGATGGCCGTGTCACCATCATGATGCCTCACCCGGAGCGTGTTTTCCGCACTGTCGTGAACTCATGGCATCCGGATTCATGGGGTGAAAATGGCGCTTGGATGCGGATGTTCCAGAATGCCCGGAAAAATCTTGGCTAACGGCTGAGTCAGCACATCGCAAATACGAGAGAAATCCCTTGTCAGTCGGCGAGGGATTTTTTTTGCTCATTTCATGTTGTTAATTTGTTTCAGAAGTAAATAGCTTGCTCACTTTTTTTTACATATTTTCTGGCGGCATCTGCTAAAAAAATAATTAAAATTAATATTATTGTCTTAATTGTTTTTAATATTTAATATTTAAATCTAAAATTGAGCTAGATCATTAGTTTTTAATACTTATTTTTATTGATTTATTGGTTTAAATCACTGTATTGTCTGCATACTATAACAACGTTAATTTTTTGCAGAGGATAAGGATATGTTGATCGGTGTACCAAAAGAAATTAAGAACCATGAATACCGCGTTGGGATGACGCCTGCGAGTGTTAAGGAATTAACCCAAAGAGGCCATCACATCTTGGTTGAGACATTAGCCGGTGCCGGGATTGAGTTTTCAGATCAGGATTATATTGATGCAGGAGCAATGATTAGCCCTGATGCCGCGAAGATTTTCGCGGAAAGTGACATGATTGTGAAAGTGAAAGAGCCTCAGGCAAGTGAGCGTGCGATGCTACGGGAAGGACAAATCCTGTTTACCTATCTTCATCTCGCCCCTGATGCGGCTCAGACCCATGATTTAATTCAAAGTAAAGCCGTATGTATTGCCTATGAAACCGTTACTAGTGCGAACCGGACATTACCTCTGCTGGCGCCAATGTCCGAGGTTGCCGGACGGATGTCGATTCAGGCGGCAATGACATCATTAGAAAAATCACACGCAGGTCGTGGCTTATTACTCGGTGGTGTTCCGGGCGTTGAACCGGCCAAAGTAACCGTCATCGGTGCCGGGGTCGTTGGACGCAATGCTGCACAAATGGCCGCTGGTCTGGGGGCTGAAGTGGTGATTATCGATAAAAATATCGATACTCTGCGCGATATTGATGCAATTTATCAAGGGAAAGTCACCACGGTCTATTCCACGGCTGATTCGATTGAGAAGCATGTTTTATCTGCCGATGTTGTAATCGGTTCGGTGCTGCTTCCCGGTGCTGAAGCCCCGAAACTGATTACCGCAGACATGGTGAAAAGAATGAAATCAGGCGCTGTTCTTGTTGATGTCGCGATTGATCAGGGAGGATGTGCCGAAACGTCGAAGGCCACGACCCATCAGGAGCCGACCTATATTGTCGATGATGTGGTACATTATTGTGTCGCAAACATGCCCGGTGGCGTAGCCCGGACATCAACCGTTGCGTTAAACAATGCCACGCTGCCTTATATTATTGCGCTGGCTGAAAAAGGTTATCGCGCGGCATTGCTTGCTGATGAGCATTTCCTGAATGGGTTGAATGTATACCACGGTCAGTTGACAAACCGCTTTGTCGCAGAGAGTCACGGTTTAGATTATATCGAGGCAAAGGTTGCTTTAGCAGGTTAACAGTTGATTGATCGCGGCGATGCTTCTGATTGCTGTCGGTGGGCGGTTGAATCTCAATCGCTCACTTTGTTTCCTCTGCACAATACACCGAGCTGATTTTCAAACCGTTCATTCCATTGCATTATTCTTTTCTATTGCTGTCACATCACCTCAAGCGATAAATGCTTCTCAGGCGTGCTCAATGTTCTATAGCGGATAACAGGATAGATTTCTTCTATAGAATGGATAGGTCGAAACCATTATCACTTTCAGTAGTCTATTCCTATACTGGAATCTGATTGAGCAGATTGCAAAAGAAGGATTCCTTATGTCTGAGCCGTTGCGTGAAAAAATAACCAGTATTGACCATCAGGTTGCAATAGAAACGCTTTATCACTATGAAAGTGAAGCCTGTCAATCCTTCGCATGTCATCAATACTTATTGGTTGAATCACTCGCCAGTGAAACGCCTCAATCATACTCATTCTGGGATATGTTCTTTTTTTAATTTTTCGGTTGAAACATGTTGAATGGAACGTTTCAGGTCATTGAGTGACTGATTGATGAGTTGTTTTTATTCATCACACTGACCCCCATTTTTCATGGGTGCAAAAGTCACTCATTAGAGTATCGAGTTCAATAAATCAAAACGCTAAAACGCTGCGAAGCAGGAGACAGACGATGGAACAGAATAAAATGTCAGGAAAATGCCCCGTCATGCATGGTAGTCATACCCGTGTCGGAGGAAAAGGAACCAAGAATGTCGATTGGTGGCCGAATCAGCTCAATCTCAAAATTCTTCATCAGAATGATGAGAAATCGAACCCGTTAGGTGAAGATTTTGATTATGCTGCTGCCTTCAGTGCACTTGATTTAAGTGTCGTTAAGCAAGATATTGAGGCGGTTCTGAAAGATTCAAAATCATGGTGGCCGGCTGACTATGGTCATTATGGCCCTTTTATGATTCGGATGGCGTGGCATGCTGCAGGTACTTACCGGACGGGTGACGGTCGGGGGGGCGCGTCAACAGGAAACCAACGTTTTGCACCATTAAACAGTTGGCCGGATAACGCGAACCTAGATAAAGCACGGCGCCTTCTCTGGCCGGTGAAACAAAAATATGGCAACAGCCTGTCTTGGGCGGATTTGTTTATTCTGGCGGGTAATGTGGCTCTGGAATCGATGGGATTAAAAACCTTCGGCTTTGGTGGCGGGCGCAAAGATATCTGGGAACCGGAAGAAGATATTTACTGGGGCGCAGAAGATGAATGGCTCGGTAACGACAATCGTTATACCGGAGAGCGGGATTTAGAAAATCCGCTGGCTGCGGTCCAGATGGGACTGATTTATGTTAACCCTGAAGGCCCGAATGGCAAGTCTGATCCACTGGCTTCAGGTCGTGATGTTCGTGAAACATTCGCTCGGATGGCAATGAATGATTATGAAACCGTTGCTTTGACTGCCGGTGGACATACGTTTGGTAAAACCCATGGTGCAGGCGATGCTGCGCTTGTCGGGCCAGAACCGGAAGCGGCACCACTTGAAGAAATGGGATTAGGCTGGAAGAGCGCCTATGGTAGCGGTAAAGGACGCGATACGATTACCAGTGGTCTGGAAGGTGCGTGGACACCAACACCTACTCAGTGGGACAACAGCTATTTTGACGTACTGTTCGGTTATGACTGGAAACTGGTGAAAAGCCCTGCGGGAGCGACACAGTGGGTGCCTGTTGATTTGGCTGAAAAAGATAAAGCACCGGATGCCGAAGACAGTGCGGTAAAAGTCGGAATTATGATGACTGATGCTGATATGGCAATGCGGGAAGACCCGATATACCGGAAGATTTCACAACATTTCCATAAAAATCCGGATGAGTTTGCCGATGCATTTGCCCGGGCTTGGTTTAAGCTGACTCACCGGGATATGGGACCGAAAGTTCGCTATCTTGGCCCTGAAGTGCCTCAGGAAGATCTAATCTGGCAAGACCCATTACCAGCGGTCGATCATGGTTTAGTTGATGCGCATGATGTCTCGGCTTTAAAAGCGGAAATTCTTGCTGCTGATTTGACGGTATCCGAATTGGTTTATACCGCATGGTCTTCCGCTGCAACATTCCGTGGTTCGGATAGTCGTGGTGGCGCCAACGGGGCGCGAATTCGCCTTGCACCGCAGAAAGACTGGGAAGTCAATCAGCCAGAACAACTACAGAAAGTATTGCGTGTGCTGGAAGGAATTCAGCAGAAGTTTAATGCGGCACAGAGCGGCAATAAGAAAATTTCGCTGGCAGATTTGATTGTGCTGGGCGGCTCAGCAGCGATTGAACAGGCAGCTCGTCAAGCCGGTCATGCGATTACGGTTCCGTTTGCTGCGGGACGAACTGATGCAACCGATGAGCAAACTGATGCTGAATCATTTGCGGTGCTTGAACCGGTTGCCGATGGTTTCCGCAACTACCAGAAACGTACTTATACCGTTTCAGCAGAAGAGTTGCTGCTTGATCGTGCTCAGTTGCTGACTTTGACGGCTCCGGAGATGACGGTTTTGATCGGTGGGATGCGGGCACTGAATGCGAACTTTGGTCAGTCTCAGCACGGTGTGCTGACAAAAACTCCGGGCGTTCTGACCAACGATTTCTTTATTCACTTGCTGGATATGGAAACTGAATGGAAACCGACGTCTGAAGCGGCTGATATTTTTGAAGGTCGTGATCGCCAGACAGGGGCTGTGAAGTGGACGGCTTCCCGAGTCGATTTAGTCTTCGGTTCTAACTCTCAGTTACGTGCATTGGCTGAAGTTTATGCAGGTCATGATGCTGGAGAGAAATTCATCTGCGATTTCGTCAAAGCATGGGTGAAAGTGATGCAAGCTGATCGGTTTGATTTAAAATAATCCAATGTCATATGCACCATGTGAAATCCCCTGTCTGTCGGCAGGGGATTTTTTTATTGTGGTAACGTGATTGAGGTATTGGGTCACGCCTTCTGCTTTATGCAAATTAGTGAGAACTCAACTGAACGGGGTTTATTCTATTCACCGTTTTATTTCGGACTTTTAAATATAGAGGGGGATTCTTTTTATAGATTGATTTGCTGTCATGATTGAATGTTTTTTTCTGTATTTTTTTATCAATGCCTACATTTCGCGACTTATCTTGCATTTTTATCAACTCATCGTACCTGAAGCTTATTTTTCATCTTTAACCGTTGAGCAAACAGGATAAGTAAGTTGTTGTATACTCAACAAATTGTGATATTATTTCTCACTTGTGAGACATTTTTACTATTGACTTATCTTTTTTTATCTGATCTGTTTTTTATTTGCAGCCAATCTTTGGGGTCAATAACTTTTACTTTGTGTGTTTGAATCGGCGTTTATGTGGGTGTTTATGAAACAACTTGGATTAAAAAAATTGTTAATTTTGTCCGTCATGTTGCTGGTCGGTATGTCGGTTTCAATTACCAGTTATGTACTTTATTCTCAGGAACAAGAAATCCTGACAGACAATATTTTTCAGTTGAGTGAAAATTATGTCGCATCAAAAGCAGTGGTGATAGAAACTATTTTGCAAGAGAAAATTAATGGCATTCATCAACTGGCTCGGCAGTATCAGCATCAGGAGATCACGAAATCGGAAGATGAGCTGATTAGTTTGACCCAGTCACTGGCGGCTGCCATGAATCTGGATAGTTTTGTGATTGGCCTGGATGATGGCAGAGCATATTGGAGTATGGAAAATCAGGCTTGGCCGAATCATCGACTGAAAGGTGACGCCCGGGAAACACCTTGGTATAAGCAGGGACAGATGTCTGATATTGTGAGTGTGACGCCACCATACCTTGGTTCGTCGAAACAAAAATATTGGGTCAGTATTCTGGAAAGGATAAAAGGTGGTGTGATTACGACCGATATGGAGCTCGATTTTTTAAGTCAAATCGTGAAAGAATCAAACAAAATCCCGGGAGCCGTGGCGCTCATTCTTGATGAGGATAGCCGGATTTTAGCAACAACTTCATCCGCATTGAAACTTGGTGATCGTCTCAGTGATAAAGCGTGGGGGCGTCCGTTAACCTCACATATGGTAGATCATGAGTCTAGCCATCTTGATTATGTGCTTGATGGGACAGACAAGCTGATGTTCTCACACCGGATTCATTTGGGGCAGAAAAACTGGTACTACATGATCGGTCTGGATAAATCGATTGTTTTTGAGCAGTTAACCAAAGCAAGAAACAGTGCGATTATTTTCTCGCTACTGGCTTGTTTCGTGAGCGTCATTATCACTTATTTCCTGATTCAGGTGCTTTATCGTCCTATTTTATCGTTAAAAGAAACCATTCAGGGGCTGGCCAGCGGAGAAGGTGATCTGACCCAGCGGCTGAAAGTCGAAACGAATGACGACTTAGGCCAAATTTCTCAGGGGGTAAATCAGTTTATTGAGAATCTGCAGCACATGATGTTGGAGATTCAGAATTATTGCCACGCACTACAAGCAAATGTTGAACATATGCTCAGTCAGTCGGAAAAAAACAGTTCAATTTTGAAAAAACATGTTTCGGAGACTGAACAGGTTGTGACGGCAATTGAAGAAATGAGCTCGACGGCTGACTCGATGGCGACGGATGCGGCAAATACAGCCAGCCTGGTGGCTCGAACCAATGAAACCAGTATGGAATCTCGTGACACTATTGACCGTTCGAAACATACCGTTTCAGTCCTGATTGATGATGTGGAACACTCTGTTAGCGATGTACATAATATGACGCTCGAAACTCAGAAAATTAACGAAATACTTAGTGTTATCGGTGAAATTGCGGAGCAAACCAATTTACTGGCTTTGAATGCGGCAATTGAAGCAGCTCGTGCCGGAGAACAAGGACGGGGATTTGCGGTCGTCGCTGATGAGGTTCGTAGTCTTGCCAGCCGGACTAAAGATAGTACTACAGAAGTTGAATTAGCGCTGAAGAGCCTCGCAAATGGTAACCATGCGGTGGTGAGTTCGATGGAGCATACGCGAACTCGTTGTCAGGAAACTGCCGAAGGCGCAGGTCAGGCCGCAGACAGTTTGGAAGCTATTTCCCGACATGTGATGGAGATTCATGATCTGAGCTCTCAAATTGCGACAGCGGCTGAAGAGCAAAGCTGTGTGACTCAAGAGCTGAGCCGCAATATGTCAGCAATCAATGATATGGTTGTTGAACTGGAGTCCATCGGTGTGCAGTCGGTGAAAGATATGGGCGATATTGCTGATATCAATAACAATCTGACGACAATTGTCTCACGTTTCAAATTGTAAGATAGCGATTGCCGATACTGAGTGAATGTGCTCGGAATCGATAAAAAACCGAAGCGGATGCTTCGGTTTTTTGATCAAGGTAAAATACTTTCAAGTGCATATTCTTGCACCTGCTGATATGATGCTTAAAAAATTCAACCCCACGTCAGACAAGGCTCTCAATGGATAAAGTGCAATTTTCCGTCGGTCATATTACCTTCTTCTATCAGTTGACGCCTGAGCAGCAAAAACTGGCATCGTTAACCGAAACAACGATGTTGGATCTGAATGAGTGGCCGCAGTTTTCAGAACAATTGACCAATGCAATTCAATCTGCGATTCCGGATGACCTGAAGTTGCCGACGGAGAAGCAACTGAATTATGCTCGTCGCATTGCCACGGATCTCAAGGTTGAACTCCCTGATGGTTATCAGGATAGTGCACTGATTTGTCTGGCCTTTTTTGCTGAACATAAACCCGCCCATGATCGCATGCTGGCAATTTATAAAGGCATTAAAGGGAACTTATTGGGATAAATCAGGTGGCGATGACAGGAAGAGGTGTGAATATTCACTTCCTGTCAATCAGCGGTGGAATCTTGTTACGGATCAGCGTTTATGGCAGTCGTGAACACACTCTGTTAGCGGAATTGGCCAACTTCCGGAAGGAATTCAAATCCAGCGCTCGCAAGACGGTCGATCAGCGCTTGTTTATCGAGATCGTAATAAGACGCGAGCTGATCCAGATCACCGGCAAAATCATCCCGTAACTTGGTATTGACTAAACTGAACAGCAGAATCGGATCCATCGTGGCAAAGTTGGCAAGATTCATGATTTATCCTCAAAGTCTGAGATCAATAAGTTAGCAGCGGCAAATGCGGCTTGCTCACGCGCTTCCTGTGGGAGAGATGCATCGGCGGCAATACTGTTGAGTGCGCGCAGAGCACAACTAATCGCCTGAGGGATGTAAGCCTGATCGCCACTGCCAATATGGGCGTATCGCTCACGGACTAAATCACAGCAATCGTATACTTTCATAATGGGTATCCTTGCAATTGTTTTTGAGTCATGCCAATGAAAAAGGGCTGCCGGAGCAACCCTTTCGAACCGACCAGCCGTTATCGAGTGAGCTGAGTTTGAAGATGTGCAACAACTTCCCCCATCGCTACCGGGGTTTTTTCACCGGAACGACGGTTTTTGTATTCGAAATTGCCTTCATCCATACTGCGGTCACCAATAATAACCATGTGTGGAATACCGATCAGTTCCATATCGGAAAGCATCACACCGGGGCGTTCTTTACGATCATCAAACAGGACATCGATCCCTTGTGCTTGCAAGTCAGCGTACAGTTTTTCTGCCGCTTCCTGAACGCGCTCGGATTTATGCATATTCATCGGTACGATCACAACTTCAAACGGCGCAATGGCATCCGGCCAGATAATGCCATTCTGGTCATTATTCTGTTCGATTGACGCTGCCACAACCCGGGTACATCCGATCCCGTAGCATCCCATTTCCATGGTCACGCTCTTACCATCCGGTCCCAACACATTGGCTTTCATCGACTCTGAATAGTTGGTGCCCAACTGGAAGATGTGGCCGACTTCAATGCCGCGTTTCAGCAGGAGTGTGCCTTGTCCGCATGGGCTTGGATCGCCTTCAACCACATTACGTAAGTCGGCAACTTGTCCGAGTTCAACGTCACGACCCCAGTTAATTCCGAAGTAGTGTTTATCATCGATGTTCGCACCTGCCGCAAAATCGCTCATTACGGCGGCAGAACGGTCAACCACAAACGGTAATTTCAGACCGACTGGCCCCAGAGAGCCGGGACCTGCACCAATCAGGGCTCGAATCTCTTCTTCGGTGGCAAACGTCAGTGGCGCTGCAACTTCAGGCAGATTTTCAGCTTTGACTTCGTTCAGCTCGTGGTCACCGCGAATCAACAGGGCAATAATCGGTGCCTCAAGGTGATCAGACGCTTTGACGTAAAGTGTTTTGACAGTCTTTTCAATCGGCAAATGAAACTGTTCAACCAACTGTGCGATTGTTTTGGCATTCGGCGTATCGACCAGAGTCATGGCTTGAGTCGGTTCAGCACGAGGCGTCGTTGGTGCCAGAGCTTCTGCTTTTTCAATGTTGGCCGCGTAATCTGAATCGGTAGAGAAAGCAATTAAGTCTTCACCACTTTCAGCCAGCACATGAAACTCTTGTGAACCGCTGCCACCAATAGCGCCCGAATCAGCCAATACCGGACGGAAATCGAGACCCATGCGATTGAAAATATTACAGTAAGCGGCGTGCATATCCTGATAAGTTGCTTCCAGACTCTCCCGATCGATATGGAAGGAGTATGCATCTTTCATGATAAATTCTCGTGAACGCATCACACCGAAACGAGGACGAACTTCATCACGGAACTTCGTTTGAATCTGGTACAAACTCAAAGGCAACTGTTTATAGGATTTGACTTCATTGCGAACCATGTCAGTGATGACTTCTTCATGAGTCGGTCCCAGTACAAACGGTCGATCGTGGCGGTCTGCAATCCGCAGTAATTCAGGGCCGAATTTATCCCAGCGGCCGGTTTCCTGCCAGAGTTCGGAAGGTTGGACAACCGGCATTAGCGTTTCTACGGCACCGGCCTTGTTCATTTCTTCCCGGATAATATTCTCGACTTTACGCAGCACACGCAGCCCGGTGGGTAACCAAGTATAAAGGCCGGAAGCGAGTTTCCGAATCATACCAGCCCGTAGCATGAGCTGATGGCTGACGATTTCTGCGTCGTTTGGTGTCTCCTTCAATGTTGAAAGAAGATATTTACTGGTACGCATGATGGTATCCATTCATTAAGTTATACAACAACCCTCGGATGATTTGAGGGCGCATTCAATTAGCCGTCAATAATATCAGTCATTTTCGTTTGTCAAAAGCGTTCTATTGCGGTAACCGTGATGATCGATTGACTGACTCTGAATTTGACGTTGAGATCGAACAAATTCACCGCATATTCTTTCTCATCATGCTTCTCTTTCTTATAAGCCGGGCGCGGATCTTGCGCTAAAACCTGAGTAATGACGGTTTCAATCTCATTCGCACGAGGATGTGCGGCTAGTGATTGGCGTGCGGCATCACAGAAACTGACATCGGTAGACGTCGGTTCGCTGTCAGCATATCCGCCGTGGGCATGTTCAATTCGATCAGCATAAGGGAGATAAGGTTTAATATCGATAATCGGTGTGCCATCCACCAGATCAACACTGCCGACATCGACCCATGTTTGGTTGCCTTCCTGCCGAATACCGTGTAATTCAACGGCTGACATACCAATGCCATTGGGACGAAAGGTTGAGCGAGATGCAAATACGCCAATCCGCTCGTTACCACCCAATCGGGGCGGACGAACGGTTGGTTTCCAACCGGCACTGAGATTCTGATCGAACAGGAACAGGAGCCATAAATGACTGAATTGCTCGATACCGCGGACAGACTCCGGACAGTTGGCTTCACCAATCAGTTGAATTTGAGCGGTTGCCGCAGAGACCAGCCGTGGTTGCCGCGGCACCGCAAATTTCTCTTGGTAAGGACTATGAATGATACCAATCGGATCGAGCGTATGACCGGTTGGCATCATGATTGTGGCCCTGATGCAGCCCGGGTTGATTTGGCTAAAATCCGATCAAGATGATTGGCAAAGTCACGGCGTTCGGCCTGACTCATGACCGGAGGCCCACCGGTTTGAACACCGCTGGCACGCATGGTCTCCATAAAATCGCGCATGGTGAGTCTGGCTTTAATCGTATCGAGGGTAAACCAGTCGCCACGCGGACTTAATGCCATGGCTTGATGATCCAAGACTTCACTGGCAAGCGGAATATCGGATGTGATCACCAAATCATCGGCTGCAACGCGGCGGACAATTTCGTTGTCGGCAATATCAAAACCGCTTTCTACTTGTAAGAAGCGGATATTGTCCCGGCGGGGCAGTGGAATGACGTGGTTGGCAACAAAAGTACATGTAACACCGGTGCGCTCGACAGCCCGCAGGATGACTTCTCGGATGACTTTCGGACAGGCGTCGGCATCGACCCATATATTCATAATTTCTGACCTGACTGTTGTTCTAGTTGTGCCACACGGGAGACAAGATCAGCGACTTGCTGTTCAAGCCGGGCAATTCTTTGTTCGGTTGTAGACGCTGAAGGTTGGACTGCGACTTCGACTTTGGGAATTTGCTGAGATGATTTCCAGCGTTTGATCGTAGTAACAATTGCGGGAATAGGGATTTTGGAATGCAGACGCGCTTTGATAAGTGCAACCGTCGGTTCCTTGCCTTCATCGACCAATTGTAGAATCACAGATTCAAGCTCTTGTGATATGTCTTTTGTCAGCATAGATATCCTTTTTTGAGACCTTCAATGTATACGCTGTTGTAAGACGATTTTACGCTGGATAGGGTAGCAACAAAAGCGCTAATTGGTTTGTAAGAGATCGCTTACAAGTGCTGTGAGATATAGCGGTATTTGTGATGGTGTAAATGCTTTAACTCAGTTTAATTTATTGATTTATATTGTTTTTATTAGGTTGTGATGCGACAGGTTATAAAGTGAGCAGACCAGTGTGTTGTCGGAAAAATGCAAACGTCGTACATTGAACAGGTCGGCAGGGAACGACATGGATAAAGCATTAAGGAATGATGTCTTCGGGAATGAAGATGAATGTCTGGGATGCATTCAGGCTGGAGAGCTTAGGACAGCGTAGGGAAGCGACAACAGGCGTGATGTCTGTTGCAGGAAGCGTTAAACGATCACTTTGAACAACCATCACTTTGAATAAAATGATGCCAGCGTGATTGAAAATCATCAGGATGATGAAGGAAACCGCTTAGGGACGAGTGATGTGTACTGGATACAGGAAAGCCAGTGTTACGGATAACTGAGGACACCGCTTGGATGCGATGCAACAAGGATAGGTTGAAGGATTAGCCTTCGTTATGGATGATGCAGGGAGCTCTTATTGGTGGCCGGATCGCTACTGTAAGACTGAGCCCCGATGCCATTATGGTGTCGGGGCTTTCCGCCATTTTTATTCCGAGACTGGCATCCACCATATCTATAAATTAATCAATCTTTATTGATTTAACATTGATATTCGCAACGAATCATCAGGTTCGGGCGAATGGAACAAGGATGAATTGTGACAATAGCAACGCAAAGAATGCTTTTGCTGCCTTATACGGATGAATATGAGTTCGATTTTCTATCGCTGTTATGCTCTCCGGGGAACCGGTTGTTTCATCAGCAGCCGTTCAGCGTGTCCAGTGCCCGGGCAAAGTTTCATCAAGTTTTAGCGGATTCAAATGTCTACGCAATGGCCATTGTCGATAATGGACATCGTGAATATATGGGACATCTCGCTTTGGATTTACATGAAAAAGACGTCGGAGAACTCCAGTTTATCCTCAGCCGTCTTTATTGGGGCAAAGGTTATGGCACGGAGGCATTGAGTGCTTTCTTACAAAATGTGTCTTTACGCCTTTCATTGAAAAAAATCCGTATTTTTGTGAATGAACAGAATCAGCCCGCAGTCGCTTTAATGCGAAAACTGGGGTTTATCTCTCGACCCACATTATCGGAAACCCCGGAGACTCTCTATGAGTATCAACTCACAGTCGATGGACCGGCACAAAAAATTTGGCAGGGGTGAAGCGGATCATATCCAAATACCCTTCATAGCAATCATCTCCCAGGGATGAAAACTCGAATGTGTATCTGGTGTGCCATCGCCATCGCTGTTGTTCATCAATCAGACGGTGTCTGAACGTAATGCTGACCACTTGCAATTCCAGTTGCCGGCATTTTTTTTCAATCGTCTGTCTGGCAATTTCGGCTTGACGCCGTTGTTGCCAGAATAAGAAGCAGCCAAAGCAAACCAACAGAATCGTCATCAAGTCCTGCATGGCTTATCGGCTTCTGGTTTGTTGCTGGAGCGTTGCCAGTGCGGTTACCAGTTCTTCAGATGCCGTTGCGTGCAGCATTGGCAGTAAGATCACCCTTAACTCCGGAAGCATCACTAAATCAGCAAAAAGCTGATTAAATAGTGTCTGCTGACCGGTTTGAGCCAGTCGGGTCAGGAACAACTCGGCTTGCTGTGGGTCAGTGAGTGCTGACCAGCTGCGACCGGCAATGCCGATTAATATCTCTGCATGACACAGTTGCGGCTGTGCCAGCAGGCTGGCAACGGTTTTTTCCAATTGCTTGCCCGGTGCGCCTGATAGAGCTCGGAGTAAGGCTGAAAGGAAGAACAGATCAGGGGCTGCTTGCTGCATTTCTTCATGCGCCATCGCTTGTAGTTTATCGGCAATTTTTTCGGTCAGAGGCGTGTGTTCTAAAGCCCCCAATAGCGCATAGCAAGGTTCTGACGGGAGATGATTCAGAGCTTTGAGCAGGCTTGGTGCGTTTTGTTCTTGCCCCAGCCGGGCGCATATATCGGTAATACCTTGTAATCCGATCGTTTGCCAATTGTTCCAGCCGAGACTTCCCTGAAAATAGCATTGTGCATGTTCATAGTACTGGCTGGCCGGTAATTTGAGCATTGCTCTCACCTGACTATGAAACACCGCCATTTTTTCTTCCGGTGGGGTGAAGGTATAGGGGTTATTCGCCAGTTTCTGTTGTTGTTCTTCCGTCAGGTTCTGCTGAATCCGGGTGCCCATCGCTTCCAGCATAAAACGGATGAATTCACTGATATCTGTGGGTTGCAGCAATCCTCGTTCATCCAGTTCAAACTGCAAAAACCAAATCCAGGGCTGCTTGGTTGCATTCCAGTAAACAATTGCCAGTCGAGCCGTTCGTCGGAGCGGATAAGGATATGCTTGTTGTGCCTGTTCTATTCTGGCAAAGCTCTCAGGAGCTATGGATTGAATGCGGCGTCCGAGATCAACAACCTGATATTGGCAACCACTCTGCTTCAGAAGCTCGGTCAGGGTATATATTGTTTTCATAAGTTCCATTCTTGTCAGGCTAATGTTGTCGAAGAGGATTCCTGTCGGAATCACAGCCTCTTAGCCGCTGGGATAAGTTTAGTTTTGTCTTCAATACATGGTACCCTATCTGCCGATTTCAAGTCGTTTTTTTCTTTATGTCAAAATATTACCAATTAAATCAATCATTAAATGAACTCGAAGGATGTCTTAAAATGTTGCAGCTATGGCAGGACAAGCCGCCACCAGCGCAGGATTTGTCGAGTCAGCAGCCATTTGCGGTGGATACGCTATTACCGCAACAGTGGCTCCAGTGGATTTTTATTCCGCAAATGCGACAACGAATTGCTGCCGCCACGGTTCCGAGCGGGTTTGAAATGACACCGTATTTTATTGAAGCCTGGCGGGACAATCCGGGTTATCAGTCGGTGATTGCCGCATTAATCAAGATTGAGGAGCACTGTCGTGGTGCTTGAGATTATTTATCGGGACGAGTTTCTGATTGCAGTCAATAAGCCTGCTGGAATGCTGGTGCACCGCTCGTGGCTGGATAAACATGAAACTAACTTTGTGATGCAGACGTTACGTGATCAGATTGGGCAGCATGTTTTTCCCTTACATCGGCTTGATCGGCCGACCTCCGGGGTATTGGTATTTGCGTTATCCAGTGAAGTGGCCGCACAGGTGATGCCATTATTTGCCAGCCATCAGATGGAAAAAACGTATCATGCGGTGGTGCGGGGATGGATTGAAGAAGCGGCTGTGCTTGATTATCCGCTCGTCGAGGAACTGGATAAGATCGCCGATAAGCACGCAAAAACCGATAAACCGGCGCAACCGGCCGTCACGGCTTATCGGCCGTTGGCAAAAGTCGAAGTGCCATATTCCACCGGACGTTTTCCGACCAGCCGTTATGCGTTGATTGAAATGCAGCCTCAGACTGGGCGTAAACATCAGCTACGACGGCACATGCATCACTTAAGCCATCCGATCATCGGTGATACGACTCATGGAGACGGTAAACAAAATCGTCTGTTTCGGACATACTATGATTGTCACCGACTGTTACTGCATGCATCGCACCTCAGCTTTGTTCATCCAGTGACCGGAGAGTCTGTCACGATTCAGGCTTCATTCGATGAATCATGGCAACAGTTATTCGATCATTTCGGTTGGTCCGGTGTGGTTGAACGGTGAGATAATCA
Source organism: Vibrio rubrogenes (assembly GCF_059641415.1). Taxonomy (NCBI): domain Bacteria; kingdom Pseudomonadati; phylum Pseudomonadota; class Gammaproteobacteria; order Vibrionales; family Vibrionaceae; genus Vibrio; species Vibrio rubrogenes. The sequence continues at coordinate 232,847 of NZ_JCARSY010000002.1, read as the reverse complement.
GTCACCATAAAAACGAAGCAATAAAAAAACTCCCAGAGGGAGTTTTTTTATTGCGGGTTATCCATGCCAATCAGTTATCTATGCCAATCAACTGGGAGCTCAGTCAGCTGATAATCCCATGACCGCTTTATTGAATATAATCGCGAATGGCCTGCTCAATTCCGGTAGCATCTAATCCGAGTTCGGCATGTAATTCGCTTTGTGTTCCCTGATGAATAAAGTGGTCCGGCAATCCCAGATTCAAAGTGGGTTTAAGCAGCTTTTCTTTCATCAGCAACTCAATCACACCGGCACCGGCACCGCCGGCAATCGCATTTTCTTCCAGCGTAACAAGCACATCATGGTGCTGTGCCAGATCGCGAATCAGTGTTTCATCCAGCGGTTTCACAAAGCGCATATCCGCGACAGTTGCGTCCAGCGTTTCTGCTGCTGTCAGCGCGTGTGGCAGCAAAGCGCCAAAATTGAGAATGGCCACTTTTTTACCCTGTCTCACGATGCGACCTTTACCGATTTCCAACGCGGTAAACTGGTGTTGGATCTTGGCGCCGGTGCCAGTCCCTCTCGGGTAGCGCACGGCACTTGGACCTGAATGTTGATGACCGGTGTAAAGCATTTGCCGACACTCATTTTCATCACTCGGTGCCATAATGACCATATTGGGAACACAGCGCAGAAAACTGAGATCAAATGCACCCTGATGGGTTTGTCCATCGGCACCTACCAGACCGGCCCTGTCAATCGCAAACATGACCGGTAAATCCATAATGGCCACATCATGAATCAACTGATCGTAGCCGCGTTGCAGGAAGGTGGAATAGATAGCGACAATCGGGTGATAGCCACTAATCGCCATACCGGTTGCTAAGGTCACGGCATGTTGCTCAGCGATAGCGACGTCAAAGTATTGGTCAGGATAGGCTTTGGAAAAGCCCACCATACCGGAGCCTTCTCTCATCGCAGGAGTGATGGCCAGCAGTTTCGGATCAAGCGCTGCCATATCGCAGAGAAAGTCACCGAAGACTTTTGAATAGGTTGGGAATGCCCCGCTATTTTTAGGCAGTGATGTACCGTTTGGATCAAACTTCGGTACCGCATGATAGCCGATCGGATCTTTTTCGGCTTGCTCATAACCTTTGCCTTTTTTGGTCATGACATGAAGAAATTGAGGGCCTTTGAGCTCACGCATATTTTTCAGCGTTTTTGCCAGCTCAACGACATCGTGCCCGTCAACCGGGCCGATATAATTGAACCCGAGTTCTTCAAACAAGGTGCCCGGAACGACCATCCCTTTCAGGTGTTCTTCGGTTTTCTTGGCAAACTCTTTGATCGGTGGCAGGCCGGAAAGGACTTTTTTACCGCCTTCACGGATCGACGTATAGAAATGACCGGAGAGCAGTTGTGCCAGATGATTATTCAGAGCCCCGACATTTTCTGAAATAGACATCTCATTATCGTTGAGAATGACCAGCATATCAGGATGCAGATCGCCGGCGTGGTTCATCGCCTCAAACGCCATTCCCGCAGTAATGGCACCATCCCCAATGACACTGACAACTTTTCTTGATTTTCCTTCTTTACTGGCACAAATCGCCATCCCCAATGCGGCACTGATCGAGGTAGACGAGTGACCGACTGACAATGTGTCATATTCGCTCTCTTCACGCCATGGGAACGGGTGAAGACCATCTTTTTGGCGAATCGTCGGCATGGCCTCGCGTCTGCCGGTCAGGATCTTATGGGGATAGGCCTGATGACCGACGTCCCAGATCAACCGATCAAAAGGTGTCTCGTACACATAGTGAAGCGCAACAGTCAGTTCGACTGTTCCTAAACCGGAGGCAAGATGTCCACTGGACTGACTGACCGAGTTGAGCAAGTAAGTTCTCAGTTCTTCACACAATTTCGGTAGCACGTCTTTCGGCAGCGTTCTCAGCTCCTGAGGCGTATTTGCCAATGCCAGTGTCGGATATTTTGAAATATCAAGGGTCATTATTTTATGCTTATGATCTTATTAACTTTTCCGCTCAATTACATATTGAGCGAACTGTTCAAGTAAATCAGTATTATAAGGAATAGATGCCAGAGCCTGAATTGCTTCATTCAATAAAGACTGTGTTTTCTGCTCCGCTCCGTCGAGTCCCAGTAGTGAGGGATAAGTACTTTTGTGATGCTTGGAATCCGAACCTTGCGGTTTCCCCAGTGTCTGGGTATCACTGACAATGTCCAGAATGTCATCCTGAACTTGAAATGCAAGGCCGATTGCGTCGGCATAGCGATCTAAATAGGGCAGAATTGCCTGACCTTTTTCGCCGGCTGACAATGCACCGAGGCGTACGGCACATCGGATCAGCGCGCCCGTTTTATGGCGATGAATCTCTTCTAATTCGCTCAGCATCACTTGACGACGTTCGGCCTCGAGATCCAACGCTTGCCCCATACACATCCCCATCGCACCGGAGGCGTGCGCCAAAGCCTGCACCATTTTGACCCGGTAAGGTTCGGCATTATCTGCCAGCGAGCCTTCGGCAAGAATCGTAAAAGCCAGCGTTTGTAAGGCATCTCCGGTCAGAATCGCGGTTGCTTCGTTAAAGCGGATGTGACAGGTCGGCTGCCCGCGACGTAATGCATCATCGTCCATGGCCGGTAAGTCATCATGGATCAGTGAATAGGCATGAATACACTCAATCGCCGATGCGGGCGTATCGAGTTCTTCCTGTTGACATCCCAGCATCAGCCCGGTGATGTAAACCAGATAGGGACGAATACGCTTGCCGCCCAACAATAATCCGTAGCGCATCGCTTCAATCAAGGATTGATTCTGATGCGGAAATTGCTCAAGCCAGCGATTTAACTGCTGGTTATTTCGAGCCTGATAAGTGCTTAGGGTGGTTATCATATGAACTTATACTTCTGATTGATCATCAGATTCGACAAAATCACTCAGGGCAGCTTCATCACTATCACTGAGCAGAATTTTGACTCGCTGTTCAGCGTCGTTGAGTTTCGCTTGACCAGCACGGGCCAGTGCAATACCCCGTTCAAATGTTTTCAATGCATCATCCAAAGGCAAATCGCCATTTTCAAGTTGGTTGACTAACGTATCCAACTCTTCAATTGTGGCCTCATATGACATATTTTCAGGTTTTTTGCTCGCCATAGAACTTCCAATCGGTGAGGAATGGGGGAAAGTTACCGCAGGGCGTGAAGATGGTCAAATAGAACTGGAATAATTTACTCCCACAACACAATTTTGCTCTCGAATTCGAAAAAATCAATTGATAAAAAAACTGTTCTGAAGTTTTTATCGAATGGCGTATGTGGTATGCGGTTGCTGTAAATGTTCGGAACTGACATGATTCCGACAGATAAAATGTTTAAATTAAATCGCACCTTGTTTCTTTTTTTCGCGATGTGCACTTCAATGTCATAAGTTTTGCCAGAGATCATAAATATCGGGCTTTGGTAAGGATTCAAGGGCGCATCTATGATTTTCTATTGGTTTTCGGTATAAACTTATACGCAGTTCCCCTAAGGCTCCGGATTCAGAGCACATCAGGTGTTGACGTGACGGATTTCTGTTGTCGCTGCATCTTGAGATGATTGTGGGAATGAGTTTGGTAATATAAAGACTTTACTGCATTTTTTTGCGGATAGCGTCCATAATTTAGTTAAAGATTTGATGCCGTTGCCGATACCCTGAGTCAGAGAGCTCTCAAAATAGAATGGTTGCATGAGGAGTGTTTCGTGGATTTAGCTACACTGATTGGTTTGATAGGTGGTTTAGCCTTCATTGTAATGGCCATGGTTTTGGGTGGTGGTCTGATGATGTTCTTGGACATCACCTCGGTGTTAATCGTTGTGGGTGGTTCAACATGCGTTGTCATGATGAAGTTTACTTTCGGGCAATTTTTTGGGGCAGGGAAAATCGCAGCCAAAGCGTTTATGTTTAAGGCTGATGAACCGGAAGATTTGATTGCCAGAATCGTTGAAATGGCAGATGCGGCCCGGAAAGGTGGATTTTTGGCCTTGGAAGAGATGGAAATCAGTAACAGCTTCATGCAGAAAGGGATTGACCTGTTGGTCGATGGTCATGACGCTGACGTTGTGCGTTCGGCACTCCAAAAAGATATTTCACTGACAGAAGAGCGTCACGAAGCCGGGACTGCGGTATTCAGAGCCTATGGTGATGTCGCACCTGCAATGGGGATGATCGGGACACTGGTCGGTCTGGTGGCGATGTTGTCAAACATGGATGACCCGAAATCGATTGGTCCGGCGATGGCGGTGGCATTGTTGACGACCCTTTACGGTGCAATTATGGCAAACATGGTTTTTTTCCCGATTGCGGACAAGCTGGCCTTACGCCGTGAGCAGGAAATGTTGAATCGACGTCTCATCATGGATGGCGTTCTGGCGATTCAGGATGGACAAAACCCTCGCGTGATCGACGGTTATTTGAAAAACTACCTGAATGAAGGGAAGCGAGCGATGGATGTGGACAACGAGTAAGCGCGGGGAAGTCAACGATGGATGAAGAGAAGAAATGTAAATGTCCACCTCCGGGCGCACCTGCGTGGTTGGCGACATTTTCTGACCTCATGTCTCTGCTCATGTGTTTTTTTGTATTACTCCTCTCTTTCTCCGAAATGGATGTTCTGAAGTTTAAGCAAATTGCCGGTTCGATGAAATTTGCCTTTGGGGTTCAGAACCGACTGGAAGTGAAAGATATCCCGAAAGGCACCAGTGTGATCGCTCAGGAATTCAGACCGGGGCGGCCGGAACCGACGCCAATCGATGTCATTATGCAGCAAACAATTGATATTACCCAACAAACGCTTGAGTTTCAGGAAGGTGATGCCGATCGAGCGGGTGGGACGCAACGTGAAGAAGGGGACTTGACCGGCGGGCAGTCTCCGGAAACATCGACTCAGGATAATCAGAATGATGAGTCGGTTGACCAACAACAGCAAGCGCAGTCCCCAAGCACGGAAGAGATGGAGATCGTCTCAGAGAATCTGCAAAAAGCATTAGCAACAGAAATTGAGCAGGGCGCTGTCGAGGTTGAAAATCTCGGTCAGGAAATTGTGATTCGTATTCGTGAAAAAGGCGCATTCCCCAAAGACTCTGCATTTTTGCAACCGAAGTTCCGACCGTTGGTGCGGCAAATCGCGGAGTTGGTTAAAGATATCCCCGGGATTGTCCGGATCTCCGGCCATACGGATAATCAGCCGCTCGACTCTGAGTTGTATCGTTCAAACTGGGATTTATCTGCGCAGCGGGCTGTTTCGGTCGCACAGGAAATGGAAAAAGTCCCCGGCTTTAATCATGAAAGAATGGAAGTCCGTGGTATGGCCGACACACAACCGGTTGCTTCGAATGATACAGCCAGAGGGCGCGCGCAAAATAGACGTGTGGATATCAGTATTCTGCAAGGAAAACCGACTTATAGTGATGAAGTACCGTCGGTACAGCAACCAACTTCTGGTACCCAATCACCTTAGCGAGGGATCATCGAGAGATATCTATCGAGATCAAGTGAAGGTTGTATCCGGCATGATAGAATCATGATAGAAATAAAAGTAAGCCAATATGGCTTACTTTTTTTTATCGCGCTTTCTTTATTGAAATGACCCATTGATTGGACGGAGGATATATGGTGAATCAAGTAACCATTGCAGAGCAGGGACCGATGTTTTCAGAAATTGCTCAGGGGTACTGGCGACTGGCCGAATGGCAAATGACTCCTCAGGAGCGGTTGTCTTTCTTAAAACAGCATGTTGAACTCGGGATTACCACGGTTGATCATGCTGATATTTACGGTCAGTACACCTGTGAAACACTGTTTGGTGAAGCTTTGGCGCTAGACCCTTCGGTGCGGCAGCATCTTCAGGTTGTGACCAAGTGTGACATTCAATTATGCGGTGACGCTTTTCCACACCGACAAATCAATCATTACGATACGGGAAAATCCCATATCCTCCAGTCCGTCGATAACTCACTGATGCGGCTCGGTATTGATGAACTTGATGTGTTGTTGATTCACCGCCCTGATGTGTTAATGAATGCCGATGAAGTGGCGGAAGTATTTGCAGCATTACATCAGGCAGGCAAAGTAAAACACTTCGGTGTTTCTAATTTTACCCCCTCACAATTCGATTTGTTACAGTCTCGCCTTGATAAACCACTGGTCACCAATCAGGTTGAGATCAATCCGCTCAATTTCGACGTTGCCCATGATGGCACCTTAGATCAGATGCAAATGCTCAGAACCCGGCCAATGGCTTGGTCATGTCTGGGGGGCGGCGCTATTTTCAACGGTGAGAGTGAACAGGCACGACGGGTTCGTCAGGCACTCACCGAGATAGGACAAGAAGTGGGGGCGCAAAGCATTGATCAGGTGATTTATGCTTGGGTCAGACGTTTGCCCGCATTGCCCATTCCGATCCTCGGTTCCGGAAAAATCGAGCGGGTCAAAGCCGCTGTCGCTGCGCTGGAGATCGAGTTGAGCCGTGAACAATGGTATCGTATTTGGGTTGCATCTAAAGGTCATTCAGTCCCTTAAATCGACGGGTTATTCCGTTAGAGTCTCAAACGACGTCGCTAGCCAAGAGATACACGATGGCAAGAGATGACCCCACGGGCATATTCGTGATCCTCTCTCATGAGCACTCTCCGAGAACCGATTTCAGGAAGAATAGATGTTTTCCCTGTCATCGCTTCTCGTGTATAATTCCGCGCCTTTCATTGCTGTTTGTTGATGCTGTTGACAGCTAAACCGTGTAAACCAGACAGTGACGTATTAATCTGAGTTGCGAATGATCCTATGAAATTTATTGTTAAGCCCCATCCGGAAATTTTTGTTAAAAGTGAATCGGTACGGAAACGTTTTACCAAAATTCTCGAATGTAATATTCGCAATATTATTAAACGACGGACAGAATCGGTTGCGGTTTTTAACCGTCGTGATCATATCGAAGTCACCTCAGAGAGCGATCGATATTATGCTGAAACACTGGAAATTTTGACTCATACACCGGGCATTCATCATGTGCTTGAAGTACAGCAGTCCGAATTCAGTGACCTCCATGATATTTACGAACAAGTGTTGGCGCACAGCCGACATAAAATTGAAAACAAAACCTTTGTGGTTCGCGCGAAAAGACGCGGTCAGCATGACTTTACCTCGATTGAACTGGAACGCTACGTCGGTGGCGGATTGAACCAAGCGGTTGACAGTGCCCGGGTGAAACTCCACAACCCAGACGTTGTAGTCCGGGTTGAAGTGTCAGGCGATAAACTGAACCAAATTATTGCCCGTCATCGCGGTTTGGGCGGGTTCCCGCTCGGGACACAAGAAGATGTACTGAGTCTGATTTCCGGCGGGTTTGATTCCGGTGTTTCCAGTTATTTGCATATCAAACGTGGCTCAAAAGTCCATTATTGCTTTTTTAATTTAGGCGGTCCGGCGCATGAAATTGGCGTGAAGCAAGTAGCTTACTATCTATGGAATAAATTTGGTTCGTCTGCCAAAGTCCGTTTCATTGCTGTTGATTTTGAACCGGTTGTGGCGGAAATTCTGGAAAAAGTCGATGACGGGCAGATGGGCGTTGTGCTGAAACGTATGTTTATGCGGGCAGCGGGGATGATCGCTGAACGATTTGATATTCAGGCACTGGTCACCGGCGAGGCGTTAGGGCAGGTTTCCAGCCAGACACTGACCAATTTGCGTCATATTGATGGTGTAACTGAGCGTTTGATTTTACGTCCGCTGATCAACTGGGATAAAGAAGACATTATCAATCTTGCCAGAGATATCGGTACCGAAGACTTCGCCAAAACGATGCCTGAATATTGCGGGGTTATTTCTCGTCGTCCGACAGTCAAAGCGGTTCAGGCAAAGCTGGAAGCAGAAGAAGCGAAGTTTGATTTTTCAATTTTAGATCAAGTGATCCACAATGCTCGTCAGATGGACATCCGCGATATTGCTCAGGAAACGGAGCAGCAGGCACCGGAAGTTGAACTGGTTGATGCGATTCAGGAACATGCCGTCGTGTTGGACATTCGTAGCCCGGATGAAGAAGATGAGCATCCGTTGGTTCTGGAAGGGGTAGAAGTGAAACACCTGCCTTTTTACAAGCTGGCAACTCAATTCGGTGACTTGGATCAGTCAAAAACTTATTTATTGTACTGTTCTCGCGGTGTCATGAGCCGTTTGCAAGCGTTATACCTCAAAGAACAGGGTTTTGAGAACGTGAAGGTTTATCGCCCTTAAAACCGTTCTGCCCGATAAGACCAGCCGCAGTGACATCCCGGCTGGTTTTTTTATTGGGGCTGATCGAGTCAAAGGTGAATGTTCGGAGCGGAACAAGAGCGAAGTCCTGAAGTATCGCAGCGGAAGTGTCGTAGTAAATCCGTGGCTTGATTTGTGAGTGTTTTTTGACACGATGATGAATCGTGGTTGATTGAACAGCAGAAAAACCATAGAGCAGATAAAAATACACCGCCCATCGGAAGGCGGTGTGAAATATTTGACAGACAGGTCAAAATAAATACAGGAAGTATGCTTTGTGGCTGGGAGCCACAGAACAAGTGGTGAAACACCACATACTCGAAATACGAGTTTGCAAACACAACATCGCAACACAAAGTCTATTGATCCTAAGGAGAATCAAGTCATTCAGACTTGTCTGCGGCAGAAAATATAGGGTTTTTCTGGCAGGTAAACAATGGACAAATTATAATGCTTCGCATAAAAAAAACTAATCCATTTCAGTTAAGGATCATGGTGTGAACAAAAGGTTGCCTCCCCTGAATGCATTGCGGGTTTTTGAGTCTGCAGCACGTCATTTAAGCTTCACGCAAGCTGCGGAAGAGTTATATGTCACTCAGGCCGCAGTGAGCCATCAAATCAAGTCGTTAGAAGAATTTCTCGGGTTGAAGCTATTTATCCGAAGAAATCGCTCTCTTTTATTAACAGAAGAGGGGCAAAGTTATTTTTTTGAAATTAAAGATATTTTCACAGCGATTCAGGAATCGACGGATAAGCTCCTGTCCCGCAGTGAAAAGGGGACATTAACCATCAGCTTGCCACCAAGTTTTGCTATTCAATGGCTGGTTCCCCGTCTGGCTGACTTTAATCAGCAGCAACCGGATATCGATGTTCGGATAAAAGCAGTTGATAGAGAAGAGGGCTCTTTAGTGGATGATGTTGATGTCGCCATTTATTACGGCAAAGGGCTGTGGCCGGGATTAAGAACAGATAAACTTTATCAGGAGTTCTTGATTCCGCTCTGTTCGCCATTATTGCTGGCGCAGGGAAAACCACTTCATTCACTGGAAGATTTATCTCATCATACGTTGTTGCATGATACCTCCCGGCAGGACTGGAAAACCTTTGCCCGGGAAAATCATTTGTCAGGCATAACTGTTGATCATGGTCCGATTTTCAGTCACTCGACAATGGTATTACAGGCTGCTGCTCATGGTCAGGGGATTGCGCTGGGCAATAATGTGTTGGCTCAGCCGGAAATTGAAGCCGGGAGGCTGGTGCCATTATTTGATAAAGTGCTGATGACCGATAACGCTTTTTATCTGGTTTGCCATGAGAAACAGGCCAATACCGGACGGATTGCCACATTTCGCAACTGGATGTTGAACCGAGCCCGACGAGAACAAGAGGTCATTTTAGATGAAAACTATGACAGCGAGTAACAGTGTGGACAGCAACGTATACCAACCGGGTAGTGCACATGTACAGCTGAACGGGCCCGATGATGGCCCGGTATTTATTTTTGCCCATGGTGCCGGGGCGGATATGGATCATGAGTTTATGGCGCATATTGCGTGTGGATTGGCCGACAAAGGCATTCGCGTGGTTCGTTTTAATTTTCCGTACATGATCCGCAGAGCACAGGAAGCGAAGAAGTTTCCACCGGATCGTGCCCCGAAACTGATGGCTGCTTTTGAGTCTGTCATTCAACATTATGCGACTCAACCCGTGGTGATCGGTGGGAAATCCATGGGTGGGCGCATTGCGAGTCTGCTCACTCAGCATGAGTTGGTGAAAGGGATTGCTTGCCTCGGTTTTCCGTTTCATCCGCCGGGAAAGCCGGAGAAACAAAAGGGCGAGCATTTAGCAACGTGTGAAAAGCCATGTCTGATTTTACAGGGAGAACGGGACACGTTTGGCTGCCGAGAGGAAGTGATGGCAATGCCGCTGAGTCCGCAGGTTGAGGTGGTTTATGTGCCCGATGGCGACCATAGCTTTAAGCCCCGCAAAAGTTCAGGTTATACCGAGCAAGACAATCTGGCCTCGGTGGTGGAACAATTAAGTGAGTTTATCCGGAGCATTCATGATGAAAAGTAAATCGCTATTTCTTTTTGCTGCCTGTTTTGGGGCGTTTGGGGTGGGGTTGGGCGCGTTTGCTTCCCACGGTTTAAAAACGATTCTATCCCCGAATTTACTGGCAGTCTTCGAAGTCGGCGTTCGTTATCAGTTTATCCATACCCTCGCTTTGTTAGGGTGTGGCGTGATGATGCTACTGTCATCGCACCAAACGGTGCAGAAATATTTTTATCGGGCCGGAATCTGTTTTATTATCGGCATCTTTTGCTTTAGCGGCAGCCTGTACGCATTAGCGTTGACCGGCGTGAAATGGTTTGGTCCTATCACGCCTTTCGGCGGTGTCTGTTTTATTGTTGGATGGGTGCTGATGTTTGTCGCTGCATGGAATATGAAAGAGGTGAATCAGTGAAGCAGGTCATGCTCTATTGCCGTGCCGGTTTTGAGAAAGAATGTGCCGGAGAAATCCAAGACAAGGCAAGCCGAATCGAAGTGTTTGGGTTTCCCCGTCTGAAGTATCAGACCGGATATGTGCTGTTTGAATGTTATCAGGAGGGGGATGCCGATAAGCTGATTCGTGAGATCGACTTTCAGAGCCTGATTTTTGCGCGTCAGATTTTTGCAGTCTGTGTGACGTGTGAATCCTTACCGACAGATGATCGGATTTCTCCGATTCTCCAGTCTTTGGCTGAGATTGAAGGGATACCTCGCTGTGGTGATCTGCGGGTCGAAACACCGGATACCAATGAAGCCAAAGAGTTGCTGAAATTTTGCCGTAAATTTACGGTGCCGCTGCGTCAGGCATTGCGGGGAAAAGGCATTCTGTTTGGCAAAGACGAGCCGAAGAAACCGGTGTTGCATGTCTGTTTTATTGCCCCCGGCCATTGTTATATCGGCTATTCATATACCAATAATAACTCCCCGTTTTTCATGGGGATTCCCCGTTTGAAGTTTCCGGCGGATGCACCGAGTCGTTCGACCCTGAAGCTGGAAGAAGCATTTCATGTCTTTATTCCCCGTTCGGAATGGGATGAACGTTTAGCCTCAGGTATGTGGGCGGTTGATCTGGGGGCATGTCCCGGTGGATGGACGTATCAGTTGGTGCAACGTTCGATGTTTGTGCATGCGGTCGATAATGGCATGATGGCTGAGAGTCTGATGGACACCGGACAGGTCAAACATCATATGGAAGATGGCTTTAAATTTGAACCACCGCGTAAGAATGTGACTTGGTTAGTGTGTGATATGGTCGAAAAGCCGGCTCGGGTCGCACAACTGATGGGTGAATGGTTGATCCGCGGATGGGCAAAAGAGGCACTGTTTAATCTGAAGCTGCCGATGAAGGGACGTTATGATGAAGTGTTGCAGGATATCGATAACCTGAAACATTTTCTGAAGGATAACCATGTCAATTTTCGGTTACAGGCCAAGCATCTTTATCATGATCGGGAAGAAATTACCGTGCATGTTCGGAGTTTGTCCAATATTTCTCCTCACTGAGTGAGTAGTAGCTTTGATTTCCAGATGCTGGGAGCGTGTCGATTATGACTCGCTCTCCGGTGGCTGAAAGCGAATATCTTGCAGGTTAAATCCCAGCTGAATATCGGTTTTGAGGGTTGCGACGGCTTTGCACTGACGTGCCAATTCAATATGTTCTGTGAGTTTTTTCTGATATTTCTTCGGCAGCTCCGTACTTTGGTAGGCTTGCTCAATATCGCTAAACTGATTAAGAATTTCCTTCGCCGCTTTAGGGCCAATCCCCGGTACACCGCTGACTTGACTGGAATGAATGCCAGTGAGCGCCCAGTAGTCACACAGTTGTTCGGGACGTACACCGAATTCTTGAGTGATAAATTCCTGATCCAACCACCGATGCTGGAAATAATCCCGAATTCTCAGGGTCGGAGAGAGCAACTGACAGTAGCCTTTATCGGTTGAAATGATGGTTACTTGTTCCTGATGACTGGCAACCTTGGTCGCCAGCGTGGCAACCAGATCATCGGCTTCGTCACCACTGGAGAGGAGAGAGTCGATACCGATTTCCCACCATGCCTGTTGAATGGTGTCCATATTTTGTCTCAGAGCATCGGGCATCGGTTGCCGTTTTTCTTTATATTGAGGCAGCAGTTCTGCACGCCAACCGCGATCATCAGAATCATGATCAAACACAGCAATGATATGCGAGGGAGACGTCTCTTGAATGATTTTGGCTAAAGTCCGGCTGGTTGTTTGGCACGTTCGTTCAATATCTTCAGCATTGGGTTGTGCTGAGTGAACGCGGCGAATCAGGTTGAGTGCGTCGATAATGACAAGGTGTAAAGACATCAGCGTTCTTCGCTCAGGAGAATATTAAAATAAGGGCCGAAGCCCCTATTCTAGTGGATAATGGCGTATTCGGGCAACCCATGCTTAATTGCTGGCAATTTTATAGCAGGGTTCATAAGCATGTCCGCCGGGCAGCTTCATGCGGTTCTGTTGGACGAAATCTTTCAACAGCTTGTCCATTTTTTGCATGATTGCCCGCTCTCCATCGATGATGAAAGGACCATGTTGTTCGATTTCCCGAATTCCTTCTGCCTTGACATTCCCTGCTACAATTCCGGAAAACGCCTTGCGTAGGTTGGCAGCGAGCACTTCCGGTTTCTGGTTCATGTGCAGATCAAGATTCGCCATCGCATGATGATTTGGCACAAATGGCAACTGAAACTCCGGATCAATTTTGAGTGACCAGTTGAAACTGTAAGCATCACCATGCGCTTTTCTAAATTGACGGACAACGGGCATTGCCTCATTCATTTTGCGCGCGACTCTTGCGGGATCATCAATGATAATCTGATAGTGTTTGCAAGCCGCATCTCCCAACGTTTCACTGATAAACTGATCGATTGAGTTGAAATAGTCTTCGCTGCCTTTCGGGCCGGTCAGAATAATCGGTAGCGGTTGCTCAGCATTGTCCGGATGCATCATGATGCCGAGAATATATAACAGTTCTTCAGCCGTGCCCGGACCACCGGGGAAAATTATAATACCGTGCGCCATACGAACAAACGCTTCCAGACGTTTCTCAATGTCTGGCATGATGATCAGCTCGTTCACGATCGGGTTCGGTGGCTCGGCCGCAATGATTGAGGGTTCGGTCAGGCCGATATAGCGTGCATTTTTATAACGTTGTTTCGCGTGGCCGATTGCCGCGCCTTTCATCGGACCTTCCATGGCTCCCGGGCCACAGCCGGTACAGATGTTGAGCTCACGCAGTCCGAGTTCATTGCCGACTTCGCGGGTGTACTGGTATTCAACCGGATTGATTGAATGACCGCCCCAGCAGACCACTAAGTTCGGGGTGAGTCCGGGCACGAGTGTCCGGGCGTTACGCAAGATATCGAAAACTAAATTGGTGTTGTAGACGGAATCGGTCAGATTATATCGTTTGCTGTCTGCGACATGCATATTGACATAAACAATATCACGTAACACGGAACAAAGGTGTTCTTGAATCCCTTTGATAATCTCGCCATCAACGAAGGCATGTTCAGGTGGTTCAATCAATTCTAGTTTGATGCCCCGTTCCCGTCTGAGGACGTTGACGTCAAAGTTCTGATATTTATCCAGTAGCTCTTTAGAGCTGTCGGTATGACTGCCAGAATTCAAGACAGCAAGTGTACAATTTCTGTAAAGTTGGTACAGATCCCCGCTGGATGCAGTTTTCTTCAGGCGTTCCACTTCAATCTGCGAGAGCAGATCCATACTTCCGGTCGGGCTGATATGAGTAATCATGAATGCCTCCTTGATAATAAGTACGGAATAATATGTTTTTCTAATAGGTTGAGGCTAATGATAAATAAATATAATAACTGTATGATTTTACAGTAACAATCTAGTCCGTAGATGATCAACTAGGGAACTGAAACTGTTCAATGATGTGATGTTTATCACTCTATTGTGTTGGATTGGTTAAAAAATACTCACCTCTAAGGGGGTTATGCTTAAAACGCTTTATTGCCAACTGACTTGATTTGAGCCGGCTTTTTTGGCTTTTTGTAATGCATGATAAACCCGTTCCAGAAGCTCTTCCGGTATATCACCTTCTTGAAATGCGACGCTGGCGGCACTCAGTGTAATAGTGAGATGTTTATCTTTAAATTTGAAAGGAAGCCGTTCGACTTGACGTAAAATGGCTTGTACCAGCAGATAACTTTCCTGTTCGGCACGATCCGGCATGATGATCATGAATTCTTCACCGGAAAAGCGAGCGACCGTATCGGTATCGGACAGTTCTTTTTGAATTGTTTTGGCAATGATTTTCAGGGCTTTATCGCCGGCTGAGTAGCCAAAATTTTTGTTGAGTCCCTTAAAGTTATCGATATCGAGTAACACGACTCGCAGGGGATGTTGATTCTTGATCCACCGATGATATTCTAATTCCAGACGGTTATGAAAAGCTGCTCGGTTATACACTTTGGTTAATGGGTCTTGCAGCACTCTCTGCGCTTGGTCTTCGAGTCGGCAGCGATAGTCTTGAGTCGATTCGTATAGTGACTCTGCCTGATTGCGAGTGTATTCCATCCGTTCAATCAATGCTTTTTCACGCAGCTCAGCGTGCGTGAGTCGTTCGGATAAAGCCGTCAACTGAGCCAGTAAAGGTGTTAACCCCGATTTGAGTGAAGCAACATCCTGTTCTTCTTTCAGAATCTTGTTACTTCGGCTCATGAGGGTGTTGAACTCTCGATTCATTTCCTGACGGTGTGACAGATAACTCTGATTCTGTTGAATGCTCTGTTTGGTACTTTTGAGATGCGTTGCTAAAGAATGATTGAGCTGCTCAAGGAATTGTTCTGACTTCTTACGCTCGTGGGTTGTTCCTTCAACGACCAGACGCAGCACTTCCAGCGTCAGCTCCAATAGTGTATCGGGTGTCACGCCGACCAATAGCTTGGCGCGGATATCCATCAGCACCTCTCCCGACTCGCCTTCAAAATCCAGCTCGGTGATCAGTGTTTGCAGCTCATCGGATAATTTGTTGTGCAGTGCTTGTTTTGCCGTGTGACTAATCGCACTTGAACGGTGTGGATTGGTTGCAATAATTTTGACTGAGCGCTCATAAAGGCCCAGCAATTTTACCGCTTGCTCTGATTTTGGCGATGAATGAACAGAAGAGACGTTCAATAGATCGCGAAGATCCCGTTTTACCTTTGAGGGCAAACCGGGAATTCTTAACAAAGTCTCTCCGCCATGACGAATGTGGCGTTCAAGATTGGTCATTGGTTTTTCCATAGTCAACGTCTGTTGTTTCAGCATGTGTCAATCACAGCAAATTCAGGGGAGCTGCATATTTACATTTTGTTGTTTTGTTCGTTGTTACCAACGTAACCTTTGGCCATTTGGCATGTCATTGTCACGTGAACAGATGACAGAAAAATGATACATCGTTTCAGTACGCTGTTCTCCCCTTCAAATTTGAACCGAAGTCGCTTGGTGTGTCAAACTTTATTGAGTTGGGATCTAAATAGGGTCAGACAGGATGACGATGGAAATGGTGCTCGTCATGAATGTTCGAACCGATGAACCCAGCCAAAGTTATCAGTAAAGCACGGCTGAGGCCGTGTTTATGTATCCTTGAGCAGATTCTTGATGCTTTCTTCATTTTTATGTGAAGAATGCACCTTAATCAGCCCTTGGCTAATCGCCTGTCGGCAGGCTTGACGAATATCATTTGTTGCAAAGCTGGCCGCCGGGGCATTGTCGATTGCTTTCAAATAGACCCAATGGCTACTCTGTTCCGTGATGCTGAGCTCTCTTGACGCACTGGTCGCCATCAGCAGGATATCCAGTAACTCCTTCTCATTGATGGCAGTGTAAGCTTTCGGCAAAAACGGATAATCGGTGATGCCGATTCGAATGATCCGATTCAATTGACTGGATGGCTGGAACTCATTCACCCACGTTTGAATTTTTTCGAACAATGCCTGCGGAGATGTTTCATAGTTCTCATCGGTTTGCATATGGTTGTTTTCCACATAGACAAGGTTGGCATCCGTAAAATGAAACAGCCGTGTGTGTTCGTCCAGCTTGTCTTTCAGGTATTCGCCCAACGCTAACTCAAGCTTGAGACCTTCTGTGTAACCGTGTTCAAGGTACATATTGCGCAAGAAAGGAATATCGATCATCGCAAACCGTAACCGATCACTGAGAGGTTCGTGGATTAACTCACCGATATGCCATTGCTCATAGGTATGGCTGCTCTTTTGCAAAGAAGAAGAGAGATCTTCATTGAGCATGCGTAAATTGTTCAAACGAGAGCGGGAATGCATAAACAAGTGATTGTTAAGATATTCGATCTCTTCGCTCTGCTGTCGGATAATGTAGCCACGTCGTAAAATGAGTAGAAAGAATACAAATCCAGCAGCAAACAGACCGTAAGCGATATTTTGTAAGTACCGATAATGTTTTTCTTGTTGCTTCAGTGCCCGATCCTGACCTGCCAAATGTAATGTTTGTTCGACAAACATTTTTTGTTGTTTAAACGCTTCTTCACTGATGTGATTGAGTTGATTTTGTTGTCTTTGACTCAACTGATTGTACTGACGTGAATAGTTGAGTGCTTCCAGATAGTGTCCTTGCTTCTCGGATGACTCTGAGAGTAGCTTAAACGCCTGCCTCAATGTCTGATCATCCTGAGTTTTGTCCGCCAGCACCGTGGACTGACGTGCCAGTGCTATCGCCCGCGAGGTATCCTTTTGATAAAAAGCGATACCGGCTTTCAGCAGCAGCGTTTGTCCCTGGAGACGGGGAAAGTTAAACTGCGCCAGTAATGGCTCGATCGCTGACAGATAATCCTCGGCTAGCGGGTAATTATAGAGTTGCATATAGGTCGATGCCAGACGAATTCGTATTGCAATGAAGAGTTGCATGTCGTGCTGTGTGACAGAATGGTCCAGCACGTTCAGGTAGTAAACCAGTGCCAGATTGAATTTACTTTGTTGGAAGTAGATGTCTCCCATGCGTCTGAGAATGTCAACTAAAACGGGAGATTCTTCATAAGCTTCATAAAAATCAGCTGCTTGGCCGAGGTAAAGCAGGGCTCTGTCCAGTACCTTACGTTCATAAAACAGTTGTGCCAAGAGCGAGTTAGTCATCGCCAGTAATGCACTGTCATTGGATTCTAATGAACTCCAATAAGCGGTCAGCAGCTCTGACAGTGCTTTATTGTAACGCTTGTGATTCAGGTAGTGCTTGCCGACCTGAATATGATACTCGATCTGTCTTTTGACGGATTGTGTTTCACTAATATAGGCTTTGGCCTCTTCATAATGGCTTTCTGCCAGTTCATTTTCATTGGATTTTGAGGCAATTTCAGCCAGAAGCATCAAAATATTATAGTGAATTCGTTTGCCAAGCTGTTCAGCATTTTTAAGCTGAGCCAATGCGGCGGAGAGTTTTTTGAGTTGAGTCCGTGCCTGTTGTGCGTCATGGTCGAGGAGCCAGTTCAGACGGATTTCCAACTGACGCACCTCGATTTCCAGATAAGGGAGCTGGTATTTTTGGGTTAATGCGATGGCACTTTTCAGATAGCGCAGGGCTTCATCATAATACCCTTGGCGAAACAGTGCCTGAGCCAGAATCCCCATGGCCTCAACACTGGAATTCGGTGTGCGGATGAGGTTGTCTGAGCTTTCATTGGTGATCTTCGACGGAGTTTTCTCGTTCGTATCCGATAAGGTTCTTTTGGTCAGATAAGTTGATGTGAGTGACTGTGCTTCCTTCGGCGAAATATCCAGAAGCAGGTTGGCTTCTTCCAATGTGGGAGAGGTATAAACACTCGCAAACACCACATGGTAGCTACTGAGAAGCAACCATAAAGATAGCGCATTCCGGACGGTTTTGATCATCTGAACGGTAACTCCCAGCCTGCTTATTGACGTGCCATACGCAAAACGCTGGCTGGCTGGTTATCTTCCGTTGAACGATAAGGATTAATATCCAGTCCGCCCCGGCGGGTATATCGTGCATAAACAGTTAACGATTGTGGCGCGCAATATTTCATCAGGTCGGTGAAAATCCGTTCCACGCACTGCTCATGAAACTCATTGTGTTCACGGAAAGAGATCAGATAGCGCAGGAGTGCTTCGCGATTGATCTGTCTGCCACGATAACGTATTTCAACGCTGCCCCAGTCCGGTTGATTGGTGATGAGGCAATTGGATTTCAAGAGGTGACTGTGCAGGGTTTCTTCAACAAAGGTATTTCCGGTTGCTTGTTCCAGATAGGCCGCGTTGAATGCATATTGGTCGATTGCAATATCCTGCTCGTCAATACATTCACCTTCCATGGTGATGATGTGTTGGTGAGTGAAATCATTGACATGTCTGAGATTAACCGTGACTTCTTCGCCGGCACAGTCAGATAAATCAGCACTGAGTCTGGCATGAACCGACTGCCAATCATCAAATTTTGTCTGATTAAAGCTGTTTAGATAGAGTTTAAACGACTTGGATTCGATTAGATTCGGGCTGGTGGCAGGGATTGAAACATATCCGATTGCGACTTGCGGTAACCCTTTAGCGTTGAGCCATGATAGCTCATAAAGCGTCCAGAGGTCACACCCCTGAAACGGCAGTGGCTCCGATAACTGCAGGTCATCTCGGTTTAGGCTTCTAGGGACTGCTTGCAGCAGTGAAGGATCATAATGACTTGCATAGATAGTATCTTGGCCTAACTTAAGGTCAGCCAAGGCTTCGGTATCGGAATATTTGCTCATGCTCAGGACTAAATTCGTTTAGAATACGGGGAATTTTACGCAATCCACCCGCCAATGTCATTAGGCGCGGGCTGTCTTCGTGAGATGATCGATAAATTATCGGAGAAAACCGATAATCTGCGGAGCGCGATTGCTTTCTTTGGCCCGGGCCGGAGAAAATGGCGGTATCACAGTGATAATTCGGAGAATAACATGAGTGAAATGGTTCTATCATCATCCCTGACGCGCTTTTGTCAGCGTTATGTCTTGGCATATCAACAGGAACATGGTTGTTTGCCAATGAATTCCGAATTAGCCGATTGGCCTTCACCTTGTATTGAGACGACCCAGAACGACATGGTGTACTGGCAGCCTGTCAGCCGGAGTGAACCTGCTGACTTTTCAAATACTGAGCAGGCAATTGAGCTGAATTTACATGAGGATATCAAGGCGTTTTACGGTACACAGTTTTGTGCCGATATGGCGGCTCGCTGGCAGGGGGAGTCACTGACGTTACTGCAAGTCTGGAGTGAAGACGATTTTGCCCGGTTGCAGGAGAATATTTTAGGCCATTTGGTGACCCAACGCCGTTTGAAACTCAAACCCACTGTTTTTATTGCTTCCACCGATGCGGAACTCGATGTGATTTCGATTTGTAATCTGAGTGGTGAGGTTATTTTGGAGCGTCTCGGCACGTCAAAACGGGACATACTGGCACCGACACTCGATGCTTTTTTAGAACAATTAGAACCGATGGTGTAACTGATGTACGTTGTTGAACTCCAGTTTGAATGTTTTGATAACACAACGGTTGCAGCCGTTGAAGGTGTGATTTCGGGGTTACTGGAAGCATTACGGTTTAACGGGCAGATTCTGGGACGGGAATTTCCTGTTGTCATGGGAGACGGTGAGTTTTTTGTCCGGGCGGTCTGTGCGGAAAAACAGAGTTTGCATCCGAGTTATCATTCCGATTTTGTCCGCAGATGTATCGCAAGACTGGCTGAGGCGAGTTTACTCGCCCCGAAAGTGCGTGTCCTTGGGCGAGATATGCACTCGGAGCAAACGGATCCCGATGAACCGCGTCAATGGCAGGTGCTTTATACCACCTATGTTCATACTTGCTCACCATTGCGTAATGGTGAGACGCTCCTACCGATTCCTTTATACCGGATTCCTGCAACCTTTAATGGTGATCATAAAGCGGTAATTAAGTGGCAGACGGAATGGCAGGCTTGTGATGAGCTACAGATGGCCGGCGGGTGTCAGGCTGAACATGCAGCTTTAAAAGAGATCATGATGCCGGATAGTGATTTGTTCCGGCGAGGCTGGGATTTGCGAGGGCGCATTGAATATGTGACGAAAATCCCTACTTACTATTATCAGTACCGCGTCGGTGGAACCAGCTTGGAAGATGAGCAGCATCGTTGTTGTCCGAAATGTGGCAGCGAATGGCGGCTAGCCGAACCTCTGCACGATATTTTCCATTTCAAATGTGATTCATGTCGGATTGTTTCGAACCTGTCGTGGGATTACCTGAAGTAAGTGTTCATCAAAATGAAGCAATAAAAAAGGGCATTGAATGCCTTTTTTTATTGCCAAGACAAATGAGTACCGAGACGGATGTTGTTATCGTGTTGACTGTAAAATTTGGTTTTACCAGCCTTTTACAACACCGTCATTGAAGATTTTCATTGCTGCGTTATAAACTTCATCAGTCTGATAAGCTTTGACAAAGTTTTGCACGTTTTCATCATTGACGTTATTTTCACGCGCAACGATCAGGTTGACGTACGGTGATTCTTTGTCTTCGACAAAAAGACCATCTTTTTCCGGAGAAAGGTGCAGTTGGCTGGCGAAAGTTGTATTGATAATCGCAATGGAAACATCATCCAGTGAACGAGGCAGTTGTGCCGCATCTAATTCAAGGATTTCTAACTGCTTTGGATTTTTCACAATATCTTGCACGGTCGCTTTCAGACCAACACCATCACGTAAGGTAATCAGACCTTGCTGCTGAAGGAGGATCAGTGAGCGGCCGAGGTTAGTCGGATCATTTGGCACGGCAATCCGATCACCATCTTTCAGCGCATCAACTGATTTGATTTTTTTGGAATATCCTGCAATCGGATAAACAAACGTATTGCCGGCAATCTTTAATTTGTAACCACGATCTGCAATTTGCTGGTCCAGATATGGTTTGTGCTGGAATGCGTTTACATCCACAGAACCGTCATCAAGCGCTGCATTGGGCGTGACGTAATCGGTGAATGTGACCAGATCAACATCAAGATTATATTTATCTTTTGCCACTTTTTTAGCGACTTCGGCAACCTGTGCCTCCGCACCGGCGATCACACCCACTTTGATTTTGTTATTATCGGCGGTTTTGTCACCACAGCCAGCCAGCACGAGTGCTGAAGCTGCCGTAGCAATGGTTAGTAACCCCTTTAGACTTAATTTCATAAACTTCTCCTTGGCTAATCCTGAGTGATGATCATCAATCATCGATGTTTTTATTGTGTACCTGTAGTTAACTATCCTGTCTGTAGTCAACTATCTATGGTCAACTCGGCGTACGACGGCATCGCCAATTGACTGAATAATCTGAACGAGAACAATGAGCATGATAACAGTCACAGCCATCACAGTAATGTCATAACGGTAGAAACCATAACGAATCGCCACATCGCCGAGACCACCGCCGCCGACAGTTCCGGCCATTGCCGAGTAACTGACCAGTGTCACCAGCGTAATGGTGACGGAATTGAGAATGGTTGGCATCGCTTCCGGCAACAGAACTTTGGTGATGATTTGCAGCGGTTTCGCTCCCATCGCTTGGGCAGCTTCAACGAGACCGGCAGGGACTTCCAGCAGCGCCCCTTCAATCAGTCGGGCCACAAACGGAATTGCACCGATAGTCAATGGGACGATTGCCGCTGTTGTGCCGATAAACGTGCCGATCAAGAGTTTGGTTAACGGGATAATCGCGACCATCAAGACCAAGAATGGCACCGAACGGCCAATGTTGACCACTGCACCTAATATACGGTTAAGACGTCGGTTTTCCAGCAACCCTTTCGGTTTTGTGATATGCAGAATAACACCGAGCGGAATACCGACGAGAAAGCCGACCAGACCGGAGATTGCAACCATGTAGACCGTTTGCCAGGTGGCATTCAAAATCAGATGATTGTTTTGACTGATCCAGTCAACGATGAGGTTAATTGACATACCCAAGGACCTCTACTTTTACATGCTGTGAACGGAGATATTCAATCGCTGCCTGATCGTTGGCATCTTCTCCGAGGAGTTCTGCGACCAACATGCCAAATTTGACACCACCGGCATAATCGAGATCCGAACTGAGAATATTCACATCTATATTAAAATCCCGTGAGATATGTGAAACCAATGGGGCATCAACCGTGGCGCCGGTAAACTCCATCCGAACGAGCGGATAACTGCCCGGCACGCGTTGCGGATGGAGACGACTTTCATAATCTTCCGGAATCGATAAATCCAGTGTCGAGCGAATAAACTGGTGAGCGAGCTCTGTTTTCGGATGGGCAAAAATATCGCTGATACTACCTTTTTCAACCAACTCACCGTCACCGATGATGGCGACTTCGTGACAGATACTTTTAACGACATCCATTTCATGGGTAATCAGCAAAATCGTAATATCTAACTGGCGGTTAATCTGTTTGAGTAGTTGTAAAATCGATTGGGTCGTCGCCGGATCCAGTGCACTGGTGGCTTCATCACATAACAGTACTTTAGGATCACTCGCCAATGCGCGTGCGATAGCAACGCGTTGCTTTTGTCCGCCACTGAGGTTAGATGGATACGCCTGTTTTTTGTCGGTAAGGCCGACAAGTGTCAGCAATTCATTCACTTTATTATGGATATACTGCTGATTCTGACCTGCAAGTTCCAGCGGTAAAGCAATATTGTCAAATACAGTTCGGGATGATAGCAGATTAAAATGCTGGAATATCATGCCGATATTGCGTCTGGCCTGACACAACTGAGCTGCGCTCAATTTGGTCAGATCAACACCGTCAACAATCACTTCACCGCTGGTGGGAGACTCCAGCATATTGACACAGCGTATCAGCGTACTTTTCCCTGCACCGGAAGAACCGATCACACCAAAGATCGTCCCTTGCCGGATATGGAGATTAATGTCTTTCAGGGCGAGTATTTGATTGTCGCCTTGACCAAACATTTTATTGACGTGATTTATTTCAATCATTAGAAACCCTGACTAGGAGTACTTAGCTTATTCATTGAATTCCACCTCAGATGACGAATTGTATGCTGAGGTATGGTGTGTTGATAGATGAAATTGTATTCGACCCGAACAACACCTGCGATTTGGTAGTGGATGCTATGGCTTCATGATAATGAAGTCAATCACTTTCGACGTCTAGACGTCTAAAGTTAATATTGTGGCGATTTGTTGAGAAAAAGCAATTAAAAATCTGTAACGAGATACAAAGGGGATTTGGGTGTATCTCCGACAGTCAGTTTGAGTATAATAGCCGACATTAATCAGTCGGATGGGGTAAAGCTTTGGCTAAACCAGCAGTGTTTCTGGATCGCGATGGTGTGATCAATATTGATAGTGGTTATGTTCATGATGAGCATGATTTTCACTTCATTGATGGGGTTTTTGAAGCGACAAAACGCTTGAAAGATATGGGGTATCTTTTAGTCGTGGTCACGAATCAGGCAGGTATCGCCCGAGGTTTGTTTACCGAAGATCGCTTTTTGAGCCTGACTCAGTGGATGGACTGGAACTTCATTGATCACGGAGTTGAGTTGGATGGGATCTATTATTGTCCGCATCATCCTGAGCATGGTCACGATAAATATAAACAGGACTGCGACTGCCGAAAACCTCAGCCCGGTATGTTTATTTCTGCGCGTGATTTTCTCAACATCGATATGGCCAATTCGGTGATGGTTGGTGATAAACCTTCAGATTTGGTTGCAGCTCAGGCCGCGGGGGTTGGCACTTCAATTCTGGTTCGTACCGGAAAACCGGTGATTGAAGCCGGTGAATCACTTGCCGATGTGGTGCTTGCGAGTATCAAAGATGTTCCGGCTTATTTGGCGGTACGCTGATATGCTCATCGTATTACCACTTCCGGCCGGAGTGAACTGAATTATTCATGAATCATAAGAAGTTAACTATTCTTGATGTTGCCAGACTGGCCGGGGTCGGAAAATCGACAGTGTCCCGGGTGTTGACTCAGGATGAAAGAGTGAGCCCGGAAACTCGGGCTAAAGTATTAAAAGTTATTGAAAATTCAGGCTATTCACCGTCAAAGTCTGCTCAATCAATGCGAGGCGGGAGCCAGAAAGTCGTTGGTATTATTATTTCGAGACTGGAGTCCTCTTCTGAAAGCCGGGTTGTGAGTCAGATTCTGCCTGTTTTATATCAGCGTGGTTTTGATGTTGTGATCATGGAAAGCCAGTTCAGTCATGAGAAAACCGCAGAACATCTCTCTGTCTTGGCTAAGCGCCATGTTGATGGCGTGATTGTTTTTGGTTTCTCAGGTCTGGATTTATCGGTTTTGCAAGCATGGCAATATAAGTCGGTTGTGTTTGCCATGGAATCGGAGCAGATCTCGACCATCAATTATGATAACCGCCAGATGATTTTTTCCTGTTTGGATTATTTGAGTCGACAGTCGTTATCAGATATCGCCTTCATTGGGGTGGATCCGGCAGATAAAACCACGGGTCAGCAACGTTTGGATGCATATTTTCAGTGGTGTAAACAATCCGGTATGGCACCGAATTATCAAACTGGGCAACTGAGCTTTGACAGTGCTTATACGTTGGTCGACCGGGTGATGCATGAATCATTACAGGCGATTGTCTGTGCCAGTGATTCTATTGCTATGGGGGTGATGAAACGCCTTCAAGAACTGTCCCGGGAAGATATCGTCGTGACCAGTGTCGGCCGGAGTGAGCTGCTTTCTTTTCTGTTTCCAAATATTTACAGTGTTGATCCGGGATATGAAGCCGCAGGCCAGCAGGCTGCCGAGCTCTTAATCGAGCATATCGAAGGTCGGAAAACTATCCGACATTTAGTGCTGTCACCACATCTCACCAAGTGAGATCTACTTCTCATCATTCCTACTGATATTTTTCTCCGGTGTGATCTTTTTCATGCTATGGGACTGTTCCCATTTATTTTGGTTTCAGCTATGTCATGATTGTTTTGTGTTGTGGGAATGTTCCCATGGCTATGACGAATTACGATAACAATCGGACATACGCTGTATGCAAAGTATGAGAGGTCAATATGGCTCGCGACATACCAACAGATGACATCAAGAAACTCATCGCTCACATCGGTGGAGCAGACAATATTGCCAGTGTGACGCACTGTCTGACCCGTCTCCGTTTTGTCCTGAAATATACAGATAGAGCTGATGGTAAAGCACTGGAAACACTGTCGATAGTGAAGGGATGCTTTACCAATGCCGGCCAGTTTCAGGTCGTTATTGGTACGGAAGTCGATCAGGTTTATCACCTGCTTGTTGACATGGCAGGTTTAAAAGAGGAATCCAAAGAAGAGACGAAAATTGCTGCACGGCAGAATATGAATGTGTTGGAACGGGGTATTTCCCATTTAGCTGAAATTTTTGTTCCTCTGTTGCCAGCCATTATTACCGGTGGCCTGATTCTTGGTTTCAGAAATGTGATTGGCGATATCAAAATGTTTGATGGTCAGACCCTGACTCAAATGAGCCAGTTCTGGGCAACGGTTCACTCATTTTTGTGGCTGATTGGCGAAGCCATCTTCTTTTTCCTGCCGGTTGGTGTGTGTTGGTCAACCGTGAAAAAACTCGGAGGAACGCCGATTCTCGGCATTACACTCGGGATCACCTTGGTTTCTCCACAACTGATGAATGCTTATCTGATCGGAAAACAGTTACCAGAGGTCTGGGATTTCGGTCTATTTACGATTGAGAAGGTTGGTTATCAGGCTCAGGTGATTCCGGCTATGTTGGCCGGAATGGTTCTGGCACTGATTGAAACACGTCTGAAGCGCATTGTACCGGACTATCTGTATCTGGTTGTTGTGCCGTTTGTATCGATTATTCTCGCAGTGATTCTGGCGCATGCGGTGATTGGTCCCTTTGGGCGGGAACTGGGGAATGGCGTTGCTTATATTGCTAAATCAGCGATGACCGGTTCATTTGCGGTTCTCGGGGCGATGGTGTTTGGCTTCTTATATGCCCCGTTGGTGATTACTGGTATTCATCATACAACCAATGCTGTGGACTTACAGTTGATGCAGCAAATGGGCGGAACGCCTATCTGGCCACTCATTGCTTTATCTAATATTGCTCAAGCTTCAGCCGTTGTCGGGATCATCCTGATTAGTAAAAAACATGGTGAACGGGATATCTCAGTTCCGGCGGCGATATCTGCTTATCTTGGCGTGACGGAACCGGCAATGTATGGGATTAACCTGAAGTATAAGTTCCCGATGCTGTGCGCCATGATTGGCAGTTCGCTGGCGGCTGGTATTTGTGGTGTGTCTGGTGTGATGGCCAATGGTATTGGTGTCGGTGGCTTACCGGGAATTCTTTCAATTCAACCGCAGTTCTGGGGCACTTTTTTACTGGCGATGTTGGTTGCGATTGCTGTTCCCACGCTATTGACCTTATTTTTGTATAAACGTGCTCAGGCGAAAAATGCAGTTGAAGTGGCGGATGCATAATCGGTTTCAGGGGTGAAGTTTATGACTATTTTGTTTTCTTTATTTTTAGGTAAGTGAGTATTGATGATGATTCAACGGGTATCAACTGATGAATGGTGGAAGACCGCGACGGTATATCAGATTTATCCCAAAAGTTTTTGTGACACGAGTGGTACCGGGACTGGTGATCTACAAGGTGTGATCTCAAAGCTGGATTATCTGGCAGAGTTGGGGATTGAGGTGATTTGGCTGACTCCGGTTTATCCCTCTCCAATGGTCGATAATGGTTATGATATTTGTGATTATTATGATATCCATCCTGAATTTGGCACATTAAGTGATTTTGAGCGCTTACTGGCAGAAGCCCATCGGCGTCATATCAGAGTGATGATGGATATTGTCGTGAACCATACCTCGACAGCACACCCTTGGTTTCAGGATGCGTTGGGTAATTTGTCCAGTCCTTATCGGGACTACTATATCTGGCGCCCCGCCAAAGAGGGGGGAGTACCAAATAACTGGCAGTCAAAATTTGGCGGGAGTGCCTGGGAGCCGGATTTAAATACAGGTGAATATTATCTGCACTTGTTTGCGAAAGAGCAGGCTGACTTAAACTGGGAAAATCCACACGTTCGTGAAGAAGTGAAGAAGATAATCTCATTCTGGGCTGAAAAAGGTGTGGATGGTTTCCGGCTGGATGTCATTAACCTGATCTCGAAACACCAGAATTTTCCGGATGATGATGAGGGGGATGGGAAACGTTATTACACCGATGGTCCGAAAGTTCATGAGTTTCTTCAGGAGATCAGTACAGCTGTGTTTCAGAAATATGGCTGTGTTACGGTCGGAGAAATGTCTTCGACGACTGTTGAACACTGTCGTCGATACTCGGCACTGGATGGAAAAGAACTCTCAATGGTCTTCAATTTTCATCATTTGAAAGTGGATTATCCCAATCATGAAAAGTGGGTCAATGCACCGTATGACTTTATTGAACTGAAAAAGATTTTCAATCATTGGCAAACGGGCTTACATGACTCGGGATGGGGAGCTTTGTTCTGGTGTAATCACGACCAGCCTCGGGTTGTCAGCCGTTTCGGTCATGAGTCTCAATATCGGATCGAATCAGCAAAAATGCTGGCAGCAACACTACATATGATGCAGGGAACACCTTATATCTATCAGGGTGAAGAAATAGGGATGACGAATGCGGGATATGGTTCGATCGAACAATACCGGGATATCGAAAGTCTGAATATGTATGACATTCTGGTTCATCAACAGGGAATGGCGGAAGAGGAAATGCTGGACATTCTGGCTCAGAAATCCAGAGATAACGCTCGTACCCCGATGCAATGGAATCATGAATTGTATGCTGGATTCAGCCGGGTAAGGCCGTGGATTGATGTGGCAGAAAATTATACTGAAATTAATGTCGCTGCTGCACTTCGGGAGCCTGAATCAATTTTTTATTTCTATCAACAACTGATCCGGTTGAGAAAAGAACTGGACGTGATTACTTCCGGAGATTACCGGGATCTGTATCCGGATGATAAAGCGATTTGGGGATATATCAGACAATCAGAACGGCAATCGCTGATTTGTCTGAGTAACTTTTCCGGCCTGTTGCAATACTGTGAGTTATCTCCCGATATTATCCGTCGTCCGGCACGCTATCTGTTGGGAAATTATACCGGTCTAAATATGCAACATGTAGAGAAATACCAACGGTTAAGGCCTTACGAAACTCGTATTATTTTGTTGGATTGATGACTATGGTGTGGAACAGAATGGTTATGGTCCGTTGTTGACGGATGACAGATAAGAAAAAAGCCAGCGATACGCTGGCTTTTCTATATGGTGGAGGGGGACGGATTCGAACCATCGAAGGCAGTGCCGGCAGATTTACAGTCTGCTCCCTTTGGCCACTCGGGAACCCCTCCGGAGTGTTTTGTCATGCCTGAATTATTTTATCAAACCATTTCATTGAATCAAATAATTCAACCATGTTGAATATGGTGGAGGGGGACGGATTCGAACCATCGAAGGCGGAGCCGGCAGATTTACAGTCTGCTCCCTTTGGCCACTCGGGAACCCCTCCAGGGTGTGCACTTTATAGTGAAGAGATATTCCCGATTCATCTCTTCGGTGCGGGGCGCATCATAGCAAACCTATACGGCCTGTAAAGCCTTTTCTAATAATTTATGACTGAATGATGTCTTTTTGGACAAATGTGCTATTTCTTATTCAACACCAGGTTATGTAAGACAAAATCCTCTGTACTTTATTGTTTATAATCACCATCGTTTATAATGAACCGTAAGTGACAGAATATCGGGATGGTTTATGGTTCATCGCAAGTACCACGTTGAGTACGGCTGCGCTGAGCACTGAAACAGCAATCGTCGTTGGGGAGAGGTAAAAT
Source organism: Vibrio rubrogenes (assembly GCF_059641415.1). NCBI lineage: Bacteria > Pseudomonadati > Pseudomonadota > Gammaproteobacteria > Vibrionales > Vibrionaceae > Vibrio > Vibrio rubrogenes. Next base: position 203,620 of record NZ_JCARSY010000002.1, on the reverse strand, counting down.
AACGATGCACAGACAATTGACGCATCAATACATAATTGTGTCTTACCTACAGAAATCCCTAATTTATCCTGAATAAATAAGCACAAAACGTTGAACCCGCCTAAGCTTGAACGGTGGCGGAAAAGGATCAACATCCCCAGCCCCATGAAAAGCCCTCCCGTGATCGCACAGTAAATAGCATTGACATGTGTCAACTGAATTAGGTGTGAAAATAGATCGGTAAACAGAGAGACCAGTAGTCCGGAAATCAGACTGTTCAGCGCGAATCGGCGGCCAAAGCGTTTCCAAGCGAGCAAATAAAAAGGGGCATTACATAGCAGATACAGCACCCCAAAGGAGTAGGGGGTGAACTGATTGAGTAATAGTGCTAATCCTGCCGTCCCGCCGGTAATAGCATGGGCCGCTTGCAGAAACATAATTCCCTGTGCAACCAAAAAGCTGCCGGTAATGATGGCAATGATATCTTCCTGAAATGTGTGCTTTTCCATCGATAGTCAAAAAGTATTGGGATAATTTGCGGAGAATACTAAAGAAAAGGTGACGTTTTCGGTAGCTAGAAACGATAAATTCAGGTAAACCTATGTCTTTGGTACTTTACATCATGTAAACCTGAAAGTTGACACTCATGATTGCTATCGTGGTGTGACTTTTCGGTATCATGAAAAAACTGCATGATAATTTGTATATTTGGGCTTTATGACATAAATCAATTTAGGTAGAATACGCGCCAAATTAAGTGACGAAAACGTTTGCGTTAAGTCAGAATGTAGTTTTATTAAACTTTCCAGTCAATCTGAGTCAGGAGATACAGATGCTTAAGCGTGATATGAATATCGCTGATTATGATGCGGATCTTTTCGCAGCCATTCAAGAAGAAACTCTTCGTCAGGAAGAACACATTGAACTTATTGCTTCAGAAAATTACACCAGCCCACGCGTCATGGAAGCTCAAGGTTCTCAGCTGACCAATAAGTATGCAGAAGGCTATCCTGGCAAGCGCTATTATGGTGGTTGCGAGTATGTCGATAAAGTTGAAACATTAGCGATTGAACGCGCATGTGAACTGTTTAACTGTGAATATGCAAACGTTCAGCCTCACTCAGGTTCTCAGGCGAACAGTGCCGTGTACATGGCATTATTGAATCCCGGCGATACGGTTTTAGGGATGAGTCTGGCTCACGGTGGTCACTTAACGCATGGTTCTCCGGTTAACTTCTCAGGTAAACACTATCATGTGATCCCTTATGGGATTGATGAAACTGGTCAGATTAACTATGACGAAATGGAATCGCTGGCTGTTGAACATAAGCCGAAAATGATTATCGGTGGATTCTCTGCCTATTCACAGGTTGTGGATTGGGCTCGGATGCGTGAGATTGCTGATAAAGTCGGTGCTTACCTCTTTGTCGATATGGCACATGTGGCAGGTCTGATTGCTGCCGGCGTTTATCCAACGCCTGTTCCGCATGCTCACGTTGTTACTACCACAACACATAAAACACTGGCTGGCCCTCGTGGTGGTTTGATTCTGTCGAACGCTGGTGAAGAGATGTACAAAAAACTGAACTCTGCTGTATTCCCCGGTGGTCAGGGTGGCCCTCTGATGCATGTGATTGCGGCAAAAGCGGTTGCGTTTAAAGAAGCGATGGAGCCTGAATTTAAAGCATATCAGGCTCGCGTTGTGCAAAATGCCAAAGCGATGGTTGCTCAGTTTCAGGCGCGTGGCTATAAAATCGTCTCGAATAGTACCGAAAACCACTTGTTCCTGGTTGATCTGATCGACAAAGATATCACCGGTAAAGAAGCGGATGCGGCACTCGGTGCAGCGAATATTACCGTCAATAAGAACTCAGTACCAAATGACCCACGGAGTCCGTTTGTGACTTCAGGTATTCGTGTCGGCACACCGGCAATCACTCGACGTGGTTTTACCGCTGATGACGCGAAAGAGTTGGCAAACTGGATGTGTGATGTGTTGGACAACATCAATGATCCAAGTGTGATTGATGCGACGAAAGCAAAAGTTCTCGAAATTTGTAAGCGTCTCCCAGTTTACGCATAAGTGACCGCTCATTTGGTGATAAAAATAAACCCGCTGAAAGCGGGTTTATTATTTTGAAATAAAGCGTATTCACAACGAAACAAGAGATTCAAAAGTGTCTGTGAAAGGGTAATCAGCGATTGAGAATATTATCTCAATGCGGGATTAATCTTTAGAAATGCTCAGTGTTGTACCTGATTTACATTTGAATAAGTAGTAGTTTTCACTTTCAGTAAATTTGCCTAACCCTTCGCCGTCACAGTAATCAATGTTGATCCCACGCATCACTTCGAGTGTGCTTTCTGATTTGAGGGCAAATTTAGAGCCGTCGGCACAAACGATGCGGACTCGTCCTGCATTATCCAGTGAGTAGACTTGCACGTCGGTATTACAAAGCTCAAAAGACGCTTCACGGTAGTTGTCTTCTTTGGTATTTGAAGCACAACCTGCGAGTGTGACCGAGAGTCCGATAATGCCCCAGATCGTGGCTGTTTTCATCATATATATCCTTACATCACAGTGAATTCAAGTTGCTCTCTAGACTATAGAACAACAATCATAGATTCAATATTACAGCTCAAATTATGGCAATCGTTTCACATTTGCAATGAAGGTTATTTCTGAGCGAATCCAAAGCATTGATGTGAGAGAGCGTGCCGCAGGGAGAGTAATCAGGCCGATGCAATGCACCGGCAATCGGGATTATTTTACTTCAACACCTTTGGCTTGCAGATCGGCATGATAGGATGAACGAACAAATGGACCACACGCAGCATGCGTAAAGCCGAGTTCAAGCGCAATCTCTTTCAGCTCATCAAACTCTTCCGGTGGCACATACCGTTCAACGGGTAAGTGATGGCGGCTTGGTGCCAGGTATTGCCCCAGAGTCAGCATAGTTACACCATGTGCACGCAGATCTTTAAGCACTTCGACAATCTCTTCTTTAGTTTCACCCAGTCCCATCATCAGGCCTGATTTGGTTGGGATGTCCGGGTGTTGCTGTTTGAATTTTTGTAATAATTCAAGAGACCATTTGTAGTTTGCGCCGGGTCTGACTTTCCGGTACAAGCGCGGTGCGGTTTCCAGATTGTGATTGAATACATCAGGCGGGTTATCTTGCAGGATATCCAGTGCGGTATCCATCCGGCCTCGAAAATCAGGCACCAGCGTTTCGATACGGATATCAGGGTTGAGCGTCCGGATTTCTCGGTTACAGTCCACAAAATGTTGGGCACCGCCATCACGTAAGTCATCTCGGTCAACCGATGTGATCACAACATATCTGAGTTTCATATCCCGGATGGTCTGCGCGAGTTTATGAGGCTCTTGCGCATCCGGTGTTAAAGGACGCCCATGTGCGACATCGCAGAAAGGGCAGCGACGCGTACAAATCGCCCCCAGAATCATAAAGGTTGCGGTGCCATGATTAAAGCATTCTGCCAGATTGGGGCAGGACGCTTCTTCACAGACAGAATGTAGATTATTCTTGCGCATAGCAGATTTAATATCCTGAATACGCTGGCTATCTGTTGGGAGTTTAATCTTCATCCACGCGGGTTTACGCAGTTGCTCTTTCTGTTCGGTCGGCATGTTTTTGACCGGAATCAGTGCCATTTTATCAGCGTCGCGATATTTGACGCCTTTTTCCATTTGAATTGGTTTGCTCATGATATTGCTTCTGTTCTGAATTCTATATGCTCGTAACCCAGTGTTGTTACAAGCGTTGTGATGAGTTGTTCTTCGACGGTTTGCATGTCGGACGGACCACCGAGTTCACTGACCTGAACCATCTCCATACCTTGGTAGCCACAAGGGTTGATTCTTAAAAATGGTGATAAATCCATATTGACATTCAGAGCCAGCCCATGAAAAGAGCAGCCTCTGCGAATTCGTAGTCCCAGAGAACAGATCTTTTTATTCCCGACATACACACCGGGCGCATCTGCTCTGGCCCGTGACTGAATATGAAATGTATTCAGTGTTTCGATGACAATATTTTCAATGTGTGTGACGAGTTCTCTGACGCCAAGTTTCTTACGTTTTAAATCGAGTAGAAAATAAACAACCAGTTGCCCGGGACCATGATAGGTGACTTGCCCGCCGCGATCACTCTGGACGACGGGGATATCTCCCGGGTTGAGAATATGTTCTGCTTTTCCGGCTTGACCCTGAGTAAAAACAGGATGATGTTCAACCAGCCAGACTTCATCACAGGTTTCATCTGTTCGCTGGTCGGTAAAATCGTGCATCGCTTGCCAGATAGGCTGATAGTCCTGTTGACCGAGTCGTTTGATAACGAGTTGGTTCTCCATAGTATGACTCATCCGCGATAAATAAAGTATTTGGATTATAAACTGCTTCGAGCAATGGAACTACTCAATGATGATAAAAAAATGGCCGCATCTTTAGATGAGCCATTCTAACGATTTGATTGATAAGGAAAGATTACCTGTGTTATTTTTTCAAAAAAAATTGAATCTTTCAAAAAATAATAGAGTTTCGCGGATGTGTATCCGGTTATCGATCCCGCTTACAGAACCATGCGCACAATATCGATCTCACCTAATTCTTTGTAGAGTGTCTCGACCTGTTCGATCGATGTTGCGGTGATATTAACGGAAACTGAATGATAGTTTCCTTTTGCGCTTGGCTTGACGGTCGGGCTGTAATCTCCGGGAGCATGACGCTGTATGACCTCAAGAACTAGTTCTGGTAACTCCGGTTTTGCATGGCCCATAACCTTGTAGGTAAATGAACAAGGAAATTCAAGCAAGTCTTTCAGTTTAGCATCTGAGTTTATTGTTAACATAAGTGCAACTCCGGCTGAGGTCGATAGATAGGGGGGGAATAATACTGATTAATGACACGGATCTCAAGATACACTTTTATGCACAAATTGTGTGCATTTGTGTGGTTTCTCGCAAACTTTTGCGGTTTATTGAATGATTTTAGTTATATAAAGTAAGTTGATATTCTTATTTTGAATTTGCCGGGATGTTGTATAAACGAAGGGAGTGGTTCTGGAGAAAAAATAAATGTATAAAGATTAATATGTTAGTGAAATGCTATGCAGATGAGGGTGATTGACCGCGGTAAGTTTTATATTGAGCGTATCGTTTATGCAACTGATTGGTATATGCTGAAACTGCATCTTGGGGTTATTCTGATAGAGATGACATTGTTTTTGTCGTGAGTTTAGTAGGTTAAGAAATAATGCAGCAGATTGCTAAAAACGCTCATCGTAAAGGGTTGCGTATTAAAGAAACATGGAAATTTGTCCTGTTCAGTTGTGTGTATGTGATTTCTTGTATTTCTTTTGTCGCATATCTTTATGTACAAGCGAAGCAGTCGATCGAAGATGATCTGAATAATCGACTCTATCATGGTGCTTTGGTTGCTTCTGCGGTTCTGGGAGAGCATTACCATGATGGATTGGTCGATAAGTACTCTAAAACCGAAGCGGAAGATTGGCATGCCATCGAGCGATTGACCGAATATAGCAGAAAGATGGATCTGACTTATATCTATACGGTGATTGAGCGAGGTGGGCAGGCGGTTCTTGTTTCATCCAGCGCGTCTGAAGATGAGTTGAAAAATAATACCTATGTCCGTTTTTTCGATCCCTATCCTGATGCCAGTCACCAATTACTGACCGCATTACATGAAAATCGTATTATCTGGGCAGATTATGATGACCATTGGGGCGATTTTCGTGCTGTTTTTGTCCCGATGCGTTCTGCTGATGGCTCACGCTATGTTGCCGCGGCTGAGATGTCGATGAGGGAGTATTACGCACACCAGAAAGAAGAGGAAGGTGAGACCCGGCTTCGATTGGCTGGATTTTCTATTTTTCTCTTCATTAATTTCAGTATTTTGGTGGGCGTTTATTTAACGTATATTCGCCATAACTTGATGCAGTTACGCCGCAGCACCGCTGCACTACAAGCAGCCAGAAAAACAGCCGAGTCTGCCAATCGGGCTAAAAGTAAGTTTGTTGCGGTCATGAGTCATGAAATCCGGACACCGTTGAATGGTATTCTCGGTGCAACCGAACTTCTGAGCCACTCTCGTCTGGATGCCAAGCAGCAAGAGTTTCTCAACATTATTGAGTCTGGCGGGAGTTCATTACTGGCGATAGTGAATGATATCCTTGATCTGTCGAAAATCGAGGCGGATAAAATTACCTTTGAGCCTGACAACTTTGAGCTCCGTCCACTCATATCGACCGTCATTGATTTAATTCGGCCACAACTGAAATCTCCGGAGATTCAACTGAGTTACGAGATTGGTGATTTGGTTCCCCAGTACATCCGTAGCGACCCCAAAAAACTACAACAGATTTTGATTAATTTGTTAGGCAATGCAGCCAAGTTTACTTACCACGGTGAGATTCATCTCAGTGTGAGTTTTGTGCTCAGCAATAGTGACAGTGATCCTCGCCTTGTGTTTAAAATCAGGGATTCAGGCATAGGTATTGAGCAAGAGCACCTGAAACGTCTGTTCCAGCCTTTTATGCAAATTGGTTCTCATATGGGCGGGACGGGGTTAGGACTCTCGATTTGTAAGAGATTTGTTGAAATGATGGGGGGAGATATTCAGGTTGAAAGTATGCCCGGACTCGGTGCGACATTTTGGTTTGATATCCCCTATCAGGTGGTCGGGCAGGTCGGTGGTCAGTCAGATAAAAGCGGCCAATCGCTCCGGCATTGTACCCCGCTGAATATTTTGGTGGTCGATGACAGTTCCCTCAATCAGTCATTAGCACGATTTATGTTGGAAAAGTTAGGTCACCGGGTTTATACCGTCGAAGACGGCACTCAAGTGCTGAAGGCGGTACAAAACAGCAATTATGATGTGATTTTAATGGATATTTACATGAGCAAGATGAACGGGATGGAAGCAACACGTGAAATCCGTCGTCAGACTGAGATGAAACAGCCTTATATCGTTGCTTATACGGCCAATGCCAGTGAAGAAGATATTGAGCAGTACAAAATCTGTGGGATGGATGATGTACTGCCCAAACCTGCGCAGCTTAAAGATATCGAAAGAGTTTTGCGTCGTGAGTCATTACTCTGGCCAAAACGGTTGTCCGAGCGGGATGAGCAATCGACAACCAGTATATAGCCTTGGGTGAATTGCTCGATAGAACGAGATGCGGATTGTATCAAAATAAAAAAGTCCGCCAAAATAAAAAAGCCTGATATTAAATCAGGCTTTTTTATTGAGAGTGAATGCTACATCACATTATGGTCCGGATTAGAATAATCCTTTAAATAACAAGATGATGTAATCCCACAGACGACTGAAAATACCACCTTTTTGGACATCTTCCAGTGCGATTAACGGATATTGGGCAACATCTTTACCTTCTAGCTGATAATACAGTTTACCGACGACGTCACCTTTTTTGATCGGTGCTTCCAGCTCTTTCTCTAAGACGAAGCTGGCTTTCAGGTTTTTCGCTTGCCCTCTTGGTAACGTGACATAAGTATCTTTATCAACACCTAATGCAACGGTGTCTTTGTTACCCATCCAGATGCGTTCGTTAATAAATGTTTCCCCGGTTTTATGCGGTGCTACCGTTTCAAAGAAGCGGAAACCGTAGCTGAGCAGTTTTTTACTTTCTGATTTCCGTGCATTCGTACTTTTTGTTCCCATCACCACAGCAATCAAACGCATGTTGCCTTCTGTCGCTGAGCTAACGAGGCTGTAACCAGCATGGCTGGTGTGGCCGGTCTTGATACCATCAACGTTCATGCTCTTATCCCAGAGCAGGCCGTTGCGGTTATATTGGGTAATGCCGTTATAGGTGAATTTCTTTTCAGAATAGAGTTTATATTCGTTCGGCACATCGCGAATCAATGCTTGTGCCAAAATCGCCATATCATAAGGGGTTGAATAGTGATTGCCGTGGTCCAGCCCGTGCACGTTCTCAAAATGGGTATTCTTCATTCCGATAGTGTTGGCCCAGGCATTCATCAAATCGACAAATGCATCTTCGGATCCTGCGACATGCTCAGCCATCGCAACACAGGCATCATTGCCGGATTGAATGATGATACCGCGGTTCAAGTCTTTCACTTTCACGGTCGTTCCGACTTCAATGAACATTTTGGATGAATCCGGAAAGTTTTTTGCCCAGGCGTTTTTACTGATAACGACATCGTCGTCCGGGGAGATATTGCCACGGGCTAGTTCTTGGCCGATGACATAACTGGTCATCATTTTAGTCAAACTGGCTGGAGGCAGTTTGGTGTTCATCTCTTTTTCTGCAAGGACTTTACCTGAATGATAATCCATCAGAACATAGCCTCGGGCTGCAATTTGAGGTGCATCCGGAACCACTATCGGAGAGGCTGAAGCAGTGAATGTAAATATCGCCGCTAAGGCAATAAAAGGAGTAGAAATCGACTTCAAAAATATTTTTTTGTTCATGATAAATGCAGAATTTTACAATTAGTTATGTATATCTTAACAGAAACTCATTTTCTCAAGCCAGACCCAAAGGGCGATTCGGCCAGATTTTCCGGTTTTTATTGTGTCAGCCGGTGTTTCCTGATAAAGGCGGTGCTGTAGCCCAGTTGTTTCACCTGTTCCAGAGTCTGTTGGGTCTGGGTGTAGTCATGAAATGGTCCAAGGAAAATCCGATGACTACCGTTTAGGCTATCGATATAACTGGTCACAGATAACTTCTGACTCAAATCTTGCGATAAAGTTCGGGTTCTTTCCAAATGTGTTGAAGAAGAAACTTGAATGACGTAGTCAGATTGGTGTTTTTTCGGGGGAGCCGCCGCCGTCACGGTTGGGCGGTCATAAGTGAGTACCTCTATTTTGACTGGGGCTGTGCCCGTTCGGATCACGCCAAGCTTGTATGCCGCAGCATAGCTTAAGTCGATAATTCTCCCACTGTGGAAGGGGCCGCGATCATTGACGCGAACTATCGCCGTTTTACCATTATCCGTGTTTGTGACTCTGACATAACTGGGAATCGGTAACGTTTTATGGGCTGCGGTCATGGAGTACATGTCATAAATCTCACCATTGGAGGTTTGATGACCATGAAATTTTTTGCCATACCATGAGGCAAGCCCTTGTTCTTTGAATCCCTTTGGATTCTTGATGATATGGTATTTCTTTCCTCGAACGGTATAGTCTTTGTTTCCGCCAAGACTATAGGGTTCGTACTTTGGATGGGCATCCTCGATATTATCGACGGAGATGGGTTGTTTGGGTGCCACATCATCACGGATATCATAACGGCCGGAAGAGCTACAGCCAGCCATGAATAAAAGGATTGCGCTATAATAAAGAAGCAGTCGAATGCTCATCAGATTGCCTTTGAAAATGCTTTTCGGTGAGTATGAATTGACATCAGAATGCCAAAGCCTGCCATGAGGGTAACCATGGATGTCCCACCATAACTGATTAATGGCAGCGGAACGCCAACAACAGGTAAAATTCCACTCACCATACCAATATTGACAAATACATAGACAAAAAAGCTGAGTACGATACTGCCCGCCATCATTTTTCCGAAAGCGGTTTGGGCATTACTGGCCAGATAAAGGCCACGACCGATAATAAACAGATAAACGGACAGCAAAGCAACAATGCCAATCAGTCCCCATTCTTCGGCAATCACGGCAAAAATAAAATCGGTATGGCGCTCCGGTAAAAACTCAAGCTGTGACTGGGTGCCGTGTAACCAGCCTTTGCCTAAAATGCCGCCTGAACCAATGGCGATCTTACTCTGGATGATGTGATAGCCGGCTCCCAACGGGTCGGATTCCGGGTTGAATAATGTCCGCACACGTACTTTCTGGTATTCACGCATTAAAAAGAACCACAGAATCGGAACAAAAGCCCCGGCGGCAAAGAGAGCTGCAAAAATGATACGCCAGCTAATACCTGCGAGGAAAATGACAAAGATACCGGAAGCTGCAATCAGAATCGATGTTCCTAAATCGGGCTGCTTGGCGATGAGAATCGTCGGCACAAAGACCATGATCAGTGAAACACCGAGAGTCTTGAGTGACGGGGGAAGTGGATGTTTACCGATATAGCGGGCGACCATTAGCGGAACGGCTAATTTGAGCAGTTCCGATGGCTGAAAACGGATCACACCGATATCGAGCCAGCGTTGCGCACCTTTTGACACTTCTCCGGCGAGCAGAACTCCGAAGAGTAATAAGACACCGCAGAAAAACAGGAAAGGTGCCAAAGATTCATAACTTCGGGGTGATAACTGGGCAAGAACAACCATGATAGTCAGTGCCAAGACCATCCGCATCGCTTGGCGCTCCATCATTGCCAGATTTTGACCACTGGCGCTATACATCACCACCAGTCCAAACCCCATTACCAGCAGCAGACCGAGTAATAGAGGAAGATCAATGTGCAAACGTTCAAAGAATGCCCGGCTTTGGCCTGTAGATGGATCGAATTCCATTAGTCTTTCTTCTCTTGTTGGTCTTCATCTAGAATAATGTGATCAAATATCTTTCGCACCACGGGGGCTCCATGACTGGAGCCGCCTCCCGCGTTTTCCAATACGATAGTGACAATGGCTTTCGGGTTATCGACGGGTGCAAATCCAGTGAATAATGCATGGTCACGCAGGTGTTCTGCAAGATCGTCTGCATTATATTCTTCCCCTTCTGCGAGGCCGAAAACCTGAGCTGTCCCTGACTTGCCGGCACTTTTATACTTGAGATTATTGAATGCATGACGTGCGGTTCCCCGAGGGCCATGATTGACCAGATACATACCATTGATTGCAATATCCCAGTATTTCTCTGGTACCCCGGTAATTGGCGGATAAGTTTCAACTTCTGCTATCTGCTGTTTGCTAAAGGGCTCTCCGTTTTCAATGGTTGCCCGGAGAAAATGCGGAGCCAGAACCTTACCGTGGTGAACTAACACAGAGATCGCTTTCGAGATTTGCATCGGAGTCGCTGTCCAATAGCCCTGACCGATACCAACGGGAATGGTGTCTCCCTGATACCAAGGCGTGCGGTGGCGAGCCATTTTCCACTCTCTGGTCGGCATATTGGCTTTACTTTCTTCGAAGATATCAATCCCGGTATATTCCCCGTAACCGAACATTTTCATCCAGTGAGACAGTCGATCAATGCCCATATCATAAGCAACTTGATAGAAGAACGTATCCACAGACTCTTCCAGTGCTTTTGTGATGTTGACTTTACCATGTCCCCATCTTAGCCAGTCCCGGAAAGGTTTGGTTTTTGAATTGGGAATTCGCCAGTAGCCCGGATCATTACGGGTAGTGTTTGGGGTGATGACGCCTTCTTGTAGTGCTGAGACGGCAATTAACGGTTTGACAGTGGATGCCGGCGGATAGATCCCCAATGTAGCACGATTGACCAGCGGATGGTCTTTATCACTCAGCAGTGCCCGGTAATCTTTACCGGTGATACCGTGGACAAAAGAATTGGGGTCATAACTAGGGCTGGAAACCATCGCCAGGACACCGTTATCTTTGGGGTCGAGGACGACAGCAGAGCCTCTTTTGCCATCAAGTAAATGATAAACGTAACGCTGCAGGTTGATATCTATATTCAGAACCAGATCTTTACCCGGCACCGGGGGCACATATTTGAGGGTACGAATGACGCGTCCGCGGCTGTTGACTTCAACCTCCTGATAACCCGGCATCCCGTGTAGAATATCTTCATAATAGCGTTCGATACCTAACTTACCGATATCGCGGGTTGCCTGATAGTTTGCCTCTTTGGCTTCTCGTTTGAGTCGTTCAATATCACGGTCATTGATCCGGGAGACATAGCCGATCACGTGGGTTAGCATTTTACCGAAAGGGTAGTAACGTTTCAGACGTGCAGTGACAGCAACCCCGGGGTATTTGTATTGATTGACCGAAAATTTGGCGACTTCTTCCGGTGTCAGTTGGGTCAGAATCGGCACGGAGTTGAAGCGTCGGGTCTGGCGTAATTCTTTACGGAAAGAAGCGACTTGTTCTGGTGAGATATCAACAATTTGTCTTAATCGCTGAATGGTCTCATTCATATCATCGACTTGTTCCGGTGTAATTTCCAAATCGAAGATAGGGCGATTTTCTGCCAGTAAGACACCATTACGATCATAGATCAGTCCGCGGTTCGGCGCGATTGGGACAATTTTAATCCGGTTATCGTTAGAGCGGGTTCTGTAATCCTGAAATTGCACGACCTGAAGGGTATACAGGTTTGCGATTAACACACCAACCAGAATGATAATTGCTAAAAACGAAAGAATAGCCCTGTTTCGAAACAGATTGTCTTCTGACTTGTAGTCTCGGATCTGACTGCGTTTGCGAAGCATCTCTTATTATTCTCGATGATAAGGATGGTTGGTTGTGACGCTCCAGGCACGATATAAACTTTCAGCCATCACAATACGGACTAAAGGATGGGGGAGCGTGAGAGGTGATAAAGACCAGCTTTGTTCTGCAGCTTGTTTGCAGGCTGGTGATAACCCTTCGGGCCCACCAATTAAGATTGAGACATTGCGGCCATCTAATTTCCAGCTTTCCATCTGTTGTGCCAACTGATGGGTATCCCAGCGTTTTCCCGGAATATCGAGTGTGACAATCCGATGTCCTTTCGGAATTGCAGCGAGCATTGCTTCCCCTTCCTTATCGAGTATTCTGGGGATATCTGCGTTTTTACCACGCTTTCCCGCAGGGATCTCAACAAGCTCTAAAGGCATATCATGCGGGAAGCGACGTTGATATTCATTGAATCCCTGTTCAACCCATTGGGGCATTTTTGTGCCCACAGCAACTAGCTGAATCTTCACATTTTAGCTCCAGAGTTTTTCAAGCTGATAGAGCGATCTCTGTTCTTCTTGCATGACGTGCAACATCGATGTTCCCATATCCAGAACGACCCATTCTCCCTCTGAGTCACCTTCAATCCCTAGGGGGGACATGCCTAATTTTTTGGCTTCGCTGGCGACATGATTGGCAATGGATGACACGTGACGTTTTGATGTTCCGGTGCAGATCACCATATAGTCTGTGACACTTGATTTTCCGGTTACATGAAGTGCTGTGATATTTTCGGCTTTCATATCATCTGCTTTATCAACTAAAAAATTTTTCAGTTCTTCGTGTTGCAATGAAATTTCCTCTAACTTTGTCTCTACTTTTAAACGACTCATTTTTATCAGCAGATTTGAATTACTCAAGTTTTTCGAACCTGTTTTAAGTTTTTCAAACCTACTTAAAGTATATCATGCTTTTAATCAGGCAAAGCGGGCGTCAACCCGGCTTGGGTAAATTGTAGGCTGAACGCTTGAAACAACGGCCATGGATTGATGTCATAGCGAGTTTTTACCGAGAGTTCAATATGACTTAAGGTTTGGATTAGCCTGTATAGTTTGTCTGCACTGAGGCGGTTTAACGCATTTACATACAGTGATCGCTTATTTTTCCAGATTCGATGTTTATCCATCAGTGCATGGAGCGATGCGTCTTGCTGCTGTGCATGAAGGGTGGTCAGCAACCGCAATTCTTTCTGCACTGAACGTAGCAGTAATACGGGTTCAGTGCCTTCGGCTTCTAGCTGACGTAAAATGCGCTGGCAACGGTTGGATTTTCCATCCAGCAAAGCATCCGTCCAGTTGTAGACAGTAAAATGATTATGCCGGGACAGCGACGCTTCGACTCGGATCAGTGTCAGTTGACCATCAGGATAGAGCAGCGCTAGCTTTTCCAGACTCTGGGCAAGCGCCAGCAGGTTTCCCTCATGCCATTGTGCCAACATCTGTAAGGCTTCAGGGTCGGGAACTAGTTTCAGCTTCCGGCAACGCTGCATAACAAATTGTGGCAGACGGTTGAGATCCGGTGTCAGGCAGTTTACCAAACAGCCTTGTGTAGCTAAGGCTTTAAACCATTTGGTATTTTCCTGCGCTTTGGTGAGTTTATTGCCGATCACGACCAGAATCGTATCCGGATGCAACATCTCTCCCAGCGCAAGTAACTGCCCGCTTAGCTGTGCGTTCATATTACCGTCAGGGAGCGTTAGCTCGACCAATTGTTGGCTTGAAAACAAACTAAATGCCTGAAAATGGTCAAAAACTTGGTGCCAGTCCAGTGTACTGTCCGCCTGATAGCGATAGATTTCAGTAAAACCTTGCGCTTTGGCTTTCTGGGCAATCGTGAGCCGGGACTCTTGCAATAATAATGGTTCATTTCCAAATAGGAGATAAACAGGCATCAACTGATGTTGAAGATGTTCCGGCAATTTTTCTGCAAATATACGCATCAAAATCTCAGTCAGACTCTATTGGTTTATCGTGTGCTGATCCGTTGAAACCTCAGTGGTTGACACATGGCTATTGTTATCACCCTGTTCAGACGTGTTGCGTTGCCGTGAACGCTCAGATAAAGTCAGATCTGGTTTTAAACGAGCCATGAGACGAATAATCTGAGATGAAGCAAGTTGACGCATCTCATCGACGAGCATGGCACTTTCCATCGACTTCGCCAACGCTGTTAACGGGTTGTCCAGATAACTTCGGCTGACCGTCGTGGTGAATGTTTTGGTTCCGACGTCGGGAACTGTGACTCGGAAAGTCGCATTGAGTGTCAGTTCTTTTTCCGCTGCGATCGTGTTTTGATAAATAGACAATGTCCTTGATGAGATCGTTTCGCTGACTAGATATAAATTAGGAATGTCTTTAGCCGGTTCAACGATCTCAATCTCATTCAGTCTCAACCGGTTTTTAACAATTCGGGTAAACTGACTGTATTGGTCGTAACTGCTCACAGATAGTTTATCTAAAGCTTCCGGAACATCATAATCTCCCCGTAAATGAAAACCGCAGGCCGTCAACGAGAGTGTCAACAATGCCAGGAAGATATGTCGTAGTAATGAGGGATGAAGTGAACGCATTCGAGTCCTATTTTAATCAATTGAACAGAGATAGTTCCAGACAATCACACCGTAGTGACAAACCATCGATGATGTGAAATATCCTGTCCTTAAATCACGAGAGTCAGTAAACATCATAAACTTCTGTTTACTGACTCATATTAAGTGATTTAGTTCATCACAATTAAAGATGTGACCGTTATTCTTTGAGTAACGCACAATCTTTCAGTCATGTACAATTTGCATGTGCAAACATTTTGTTAACATGCAATTCGTTGTTAACAGACAATCCGATTAGTTTGCCACAATGCTCAGTAGTTTACCCGGAACATAGATCACTTTCCGGATCGTCAGACCGTCCGTAAATTTCTGAACATTTTCGTCTTGAAGTCCCAAGCTTTCAACTTGTGCTTGGGGAGCATCTGCAGCAACGGTCAGTTTACCACGTACTTTACCATTGACTTGTAGAACAATCAGTTTTTCATCTTCGACCAGCGCTTTCTCATCGTAGGTCGGCCAAGGGGCATGATCGAGATCTGAACCACCTAAAGCTTGCCACATTTCAAAGCAGATATGCGGTGTAATTGGTGATAGCATCACCACAATCGCTTTGAGTGCTTCGTTCAGTATGGCGCGATCCTGAGGATTTTCCTGCGGTGCTTTACCCAATTTGTTCATCAATTCCATGATCGCGGCGATCGCGGTGTTGAACGTCTGGCGGCGCTCAATATCGTCGGTGACTTTCGCGATAGTTTTATGAACTTCTCGACGGAGTGCTTTTTGTGCGTTATTCAATGACTGCGGTTCGATAGCAGGTGCTTCACCTTGACTGGTGTGCTCAAGTACCAGTTTCCAGACACGTTTCAAAAAGCGGTTTGCGCCTTCAACGCCGGATTCTTGCCATTCCAAAGTCATATCGGCAGGAGAGGCAAACATCATGAATAGTCGGACAGTATCTGCACCGTATTTATCGACCATTTCTTGCGGGTCGATACCGTTATTCTTCGATTTCGACATTTTGACCATGCCGGAGTGTTCCACTTGACGTCCTTGGGCATCGACAGCTGAGGTAATGCGGCCTTTGCCGTCACGCTCAATTTTAACTTCAATTGGTGAAACCCACTCTTTACCACCTTTTTCATTCTGGTAGCTGAATGCGTCAGCCAGAACCATGCCTTGACACAACAATTTCTTGAATGGCTCATCTGAAGAGAGATAACCAGCATCACGCAGAAGTTTGTGGAAGAAACGTGAATAAAGCAGGTGCATACAGGCGTGTTCAATCCCGCCGACATATTGATCGACAGGTAACCAATAGTTGGCTCGTTCTGAGTCTACGATTTGATCAGCTTGCGGTGAACAGTAGCGAGCGTAATACCATGATGATTCCATAAAGGTATCAAATGTATCGGTCTCACGTAGCGCCGGTTGCCCGTTATAAGTCGTTTCAGCCCATGTTTTATCGGCTTTAATCGGACTGGTCACGCCATCCATTACCACATCTTCCGGGAGTCGGACTGGTAGTTGATCTGCAGGCACCGGATGAACTTCACCGTCTTGTGTGGTGACCATCGGAATTGGCGCGCCCCAGTAGCGTTGGCGCGAGACTCCCCAGTCACGCAAACGGAAGTTGACCGTTTTGTGTCCTTTTCCTTGTGATTCGAGTTTAGCTGCAATTGCATTCAGCGCTTGCTCGAAGTCTAGTCCATCAAATTCACCAGAGTTGAATAGGATGCCTTTATCGGTATAGGCCGCTTCAGAAATGTCAAGAGAGCTGCCGTCTGCTGGTTGAATAACCGGCTGAATATCTAGGCCATATTTGGTGGCAAATTCAAAGTCTCGCTGATCGTGTGCCGGAACAGCCATCACTGCCCCGGTGCCGTAATCCATCAAAACGAAATTGGCAATGTAGACGGGGACTTCACGTCCATTGAGTGGGTGAATGGCTTTCAGACCTGTGTCGATGCCTTTTTTCTCCATCGTTGCCAGTTCAGCTTCTGCGACTTTGGTATTCCGACATTCGTCAATAAACTGTTCGATTACCGGGTTATTCTGCGCAGCAATCGCTGCCAGCGGGTGGCCTGCTGCGATACCGACATAAGTGACGCCCATTAAGGTATCCGGACGAGTCGTGTAGACTTCCAGTGCGCCATAGTTTGGTACGTCAAACTGTAATTCAACCCCTTCTGAACGACCAATCCAGTTACGCTGCATGGTTTTTACCATTTCCGGCCAGCCGTCCAGTGTGTCCAGATCGTCAAGCAGTTCCTGAGCGTAAGCGGTGATTTTGATAAACCATTGCGGGATTTCTTTCTGTTCGACAGGGGTGTCACAACGCCAGCAGCAGCCGTTCTCTACCTGCTCGTTTGCCAGAACCGTTTGATCGGTCGGGCACCAGTTCACCGAAGAGGTCTTTTTGTATACCAAACCCTTTTCATACAATTTGGTAAAGAATTCTTGTTCCCAACGATAGTATTCAGGGCGGCAGGTTGCAAATTCCCGGTTCCAGTCATAACCGAATCCCAGTAGTTTTAACTGGTTCTTCATGTATTCGATATTTTCATAGGTCCATGGTGCCGGCGCAGTTTTATTTTTGACGGCCGCATTTTCAGCCGGGAGACCGAACGCATCCCATCCGATTGGCTGCATGACATTTTTACCTTGCAGGCGTTGAAAGCGGGAAATCACATCACCGATTGTGTAATTACGGACGTGTCCCATGTGCAGTCGGCCACTTGGGTACGGAAACATAGATAAACAGTAAAATTTTTCTTTGCTGGGATCTTCTGTAACAGTAAAGGTTTTGCTACTTTCCCAATACGCTTGAACTTTGGGCTCAATTTCTTGTGGATTATATTGTTCTTGCATCGATGATGTCCGATTATCTTGGATTTGTGAGTTCAGTTAGAACAGATACGAATAGATCGACATAGAATACCTAAAGCGAGAGTACACAACAATAGTCAATCTAGTTTGGAAGAGGTTTGTCATGTCAAAACATAAATCTGGATATGAAACTCTGTTGCAAGAAGTGGTTGAAACCGTAAAACAGAGTCCGGAAGGGTTGCAGAATGCTATCGAAACATCGGAAAAAGTGGTTCAGGCTGCGTCTGATATGACCAAAGATGAATTGGCACTGATTTCTGCCTATATGAAAGCCGATTTACATGAGTTTGCCGAGCATTATGAGGAAAGCAAAAGTGGTCCTTTTTCAGTGATGATTTCTAACTCAATCTGGGAAGCGTTGGCATCGATTACGGACAGAACGGCTTTGGAATGGGCGGAGCTGCATCATGAACTGGATCATCAAGGAACATACCGAGCAGGCGATGTGATTGGCCTTGGTGTACTGGTTTGCGAGCACTGTGGTCATAAAATGGAATATAACCACCCGACAGAAATTATCCCTTGTACGACCTGCGGTCACGATCAGTTCAGCCGGGTTTCTGTTCACGCAAAGGTGTGAAAGAAAGGCTGAACCGTTTTCACTCGTTACGTAAGCGGGTAGAGCGAGCAGTGATAAACCCAAAGCATAAACTGAACGCTATCCAGCCATAAAGAGGCCATGATCCCAACATGCGATAAGGGGTTTCTCCTTGAGTCGGCGTCAGTGTTGCTTTGAGAACGCCCGCTTCAAATTGTGGCAACCGATGAGTGATCTTTCCCCGGTAGTCGGTAATGGCAGTGACGCCATTATTGGTTGAACGAATCAGGGGGATCCCTAATTCCAGTGCCCGCATTCTCGCTATTTCCATATGCTGGAGCGGGCCGATAGAACGTCCGAACCAGGCATCGTTTGATAAGGTTAGCAGGAAGTCGGTCTGATCTGTGACGTTTTCCCGGATCTGCTCATTAAAGACGATCTCATAGCATAAGGCTGCGACAAAGAAACGGCCATTTGCCTGAATATTCGACTGAATATAAGGGCCCGGAGAAAATGATGACATTGGGAGGTTGAACAGCGGAGCCAGTGGTCGTAGCCATTGTTCAAACGGGACAAACTCACCGAATGGCAGGAGATGGTGTTTCTCATATTTGGCTCTGTTTGCACTTGGGTATGCCGGCGTTCCCTCGCCGAGCGCAAGAATACTGTTATAGAAAGTACGATTATTCGGTCGGGTTAATATTCCCGTGAGCAGCGCCGAGTGATTTTCTCTGGCAAGTCCATCCAAAGAGCCGAGATAGGCTGGGACTTCATGTTCAAAGGCTGGAATCGCTGCTTCCGGCCAAATGATAATATCTGCATCCCAATTTTCTTGCGTGTAATCCGCATATTTCATCAGCGTCGGCCAGCGTTCACTGGGGCGCCATTTGAGGGCTTGATCGATATTGCCCTGAACAAGTGCAACGGTTGTCTGGCGAGCGGGTTGCGGTGACACCCACTGAACGGCATTGAGGCACACAGCAACCCCGTAAATCCCGAATGGAATGAGTAGTGCAAGCCATTGCCGTTGCAAGGTTAGGTATGTCATTGCAGCGGAGATAACTGCAATCGCCAGTGTGACCAGTTCGACACCACCGATGGGGGCATAATTTGCCAAAGGCGTATCAATTTGACTGTATCCCAGCCAAAGCCACGGAAATCCGGTGAAAACCCAGCCCCGTAGCCATTCACTGATGAGCCAAAGGGCAGGGATGACCAACAGATATCGGCTTACGGACGCCCGAGGAAAATATCGGTTCAGGACGTAACCGAACAAGGCCGGATAAAGTGCCAGATAAGTGGAGAGTAGCCCCATCAGCAGGATACTGACCACTTTCGGAACACCACCAAACGTATCAATACTGACGTGAATCCAGTAGACCCCGTGACCGAAGAACCCCAGCCCCCAAAATAGGCCCAGTAGGAAAGCTTGTTTTGCTGAGCGCTGGTGTAACAGGAGAAATAAGAAATACAGCGAGAAGAATGCTAACGGCCACAGTGCGTAGGGCGCAAAAGCAAATGACCCGATGGCACCAGAAAAAACGGCCATCAGTGGCCGTATGAAACGAGAATAGTTTGAATTAGACATCAGCTTATTATTATTTTGCTCGATAGAGGGTGATTACTGATTATATTACTATTCCTGAAACTCTTCTGAAACGGTTTCAACGTCAGGAATTGTGACTTGTAGTTGAACAACGCGTCGGTTATCCGCACTGGTCACCTTAAACTGATAGTCAGCCAATTGCACAACTTCACCCCGTTCAGGAAGGTGACCGAATGCTGTCATCACCAGCCCGCCAACAGTATCCACTTCGTCATCGCTGAAGTTAGTACCGAATGTCTGATTAAAATCTTCAATCGTTGTCAGTGCATTGATGGAGAACGTATGTTTGCTGAGTTTACGGATATCTTGTTGTTCTTCATCATCGGTTTCATCTTCGATATCTCCGACGATTTCTTCCAGTATATCCTCGATAGTAACAAGCCCGGAAACACCACCAAACTCATCAACAACAATCGCCATGTGGTAGCGTTCTTCCCGGAATTCTTTCAATAACCGATCGACTCGCTTACTTTCAGGGACGACAACCGCAGGGCGGATGACTTCATCAATATGAAATGGTGTACATGTTGAACCGAGATATTTGAGCAGATCTTTTGCCAGCAAGATACCATCAACATGGTCTTTATCTTCACTGATGATCGGATACCGTGAATGTTGGGCATCTGTGATTAAGGTGATTAGTTTGTCGAGAGAGGCATCTCTGTCAATCGTCACCATTTGATAGCGGGGTATCATGATATCCCGAACCCGCATTTCAGAAATTTGAATGACCCCTTCCAACATATCTTTTGTATCGTGATCGATCAGGTCATTGATTTCCGAATCCCGGATAACTTCTACCAATTCCTGTCGATCTTTGGGGTCGCCCTGAAAAAGCTGACCTAAACGTCCGAAAAAGGACTTCTTACTCGGACCTTCAGAATTCTGCGAATTGTCTTCGTTCATTGTTACTCTATTCAGTCACGCTATCAGACGTGTGATAGCACACATCGTAGAACAGGAGAGTGTTGATTATCTGTTCTACTATTTCTCTGTTAAATATGGGTCTTGAAAACCCAATTTCAACATGATTTCTGTTTCGAGTGACTCCATTTCTACAGCTTCGTCATCGTCGATATGATCATAACCTAACAGATGAAGGCTACCATGTACAACCATATGCGCCCAATGAGCGGGCAACGGTTTATGCTGCTCATCGGATTCTTGTTCGACAACTTCACGGCAAATCACCAGATCGCCTAACAGATCAAGTGTCACACCCGGTGGTGATTCAAACGGAAATGACAACACATTGGTCGGTTTGTCTTTTCCACGATATTGATAGTTTAGCTGCTGACTTTCAGCATGGTCAACAATCCGAATTGTGACCTCTGCCTCTGTCTGAAAAGGGGAGATTGCAGCTGTGAGCCAACGAGAAAAATCCGCTTCAGAGGGAATGGTTTGCGGATGCTCTACTGCAACTTGTAAATCAAGCACAATACTCATGACTGGTCAGACTCCGGTACAGTTGGTGCCGTGCCTTGTTGTTCTTCAACTGCGCGGTTCTGTTGCGTTTCGCGGCGTCTTCTCTCGTACTCTTTTCGCTCTTTTTGATCTTGTGCTTCCCATTTTTCATAAGCATTGATAATCCGAGCAACAACCGGATGACGAACCACATCATCTGCCTGGAAGAAATTAAAGCTGATTTCATTGACTTCATTGAGCACTTCTACCGCGTGACGAAGCCCTGATTTGGCACCACGAGGCAAGTCGATCTGAGTGACATCACCGGTGATGACCGCTCTTGAATTGAAACCGATACGGGTCAGAAACATTTTCATCTGTTCGACCGTGGTATTCTGACTTTCATCCAGAATAATAAATGCATCGTTGAGTGTCCGGCCTCGCATATAGGCGAGAGGGGCCACTTCAATCACGTTTCTCTCAATCAGCTTTTCAACCCGTTCAAAACCAAGCATTTCAAACAGCGCATCGTAGAGTGGGCGCAGGTAAGGATCGACTTTCTGACTGAGATCACCCGGGAGAAATCCGAGTTTCTCACCCGCTTCAACTGCCGGGCGTGTTAACAGAATACGGCGAATTTCTTGTCGTTCGAGTGCATCAACGGCCGCTGCTACGGCAAGATATGTTTTTCCTGTCCCGGCGGGGCCGACACCAAAAGTAATATCATGCGTCACCATATTCATCAGATATTGAGCCTGATTCGGTGTTCTGGGTTTGATCATCCCTTTCTTCGTTTTGACGAAGACTTCTTTCCCGTGCTCAAAGGAAGATTCAGTATTCTGTTCCAGAATACCGGACTCTTTGATAGCTAGGTGAATTTGTTCAGGCTCAATATCCGGAATCTGTCCCCTGAGCGGCGCCGTATTCACATAAAGAGTTTTGAGAATATCGATGGCGGCCGTTGCGGTATGCGGCTTACCGACGACGGTGAACAGATGGTTGCGGTAATTGATTTCAACGCCCAGACGACGTTCAAGCTGCTTTATATTATCGTCAAACGGTCCACACAGACTTGCAAGGCGACGGTTATCGGATGGTTCCAGGCTGATTTCCAGTGTGATAATTTTATTACTCAATGTGACCTCTCATGATGCCATCCACGGGTTTCCGATTTTGACCGGAAACCGGATGGTGAATTGTTCGAGATTAAGGGGTAAATGTAGCAACTCCCAGTTCATTTTCTCGACGTGTCTTTTGGATCATCTCCAGCGGGGAAGTAACGACGCGTAGATCCATTTCCTGCTCGGTACGAATTAACTCACCGCGCAGAGAGTTCGGGAAAACATCTACAATTTTGACATCAACAAACTGACCGATCAGTTCTGCTGAGCCTTCAAAATTCACAACGCGATTGTTTTCTGTTCTACCCCGTAATTCCATCAAATTCTTTTTCGATGGGCCTTCAACCAGAATGCGTTGTTCAGTACCTAACATCAGACGCGAGTAGCGCATGGCCTGACTATTAATGGTTTGCTGTAATTCATACAGGCGCTCTTTCTTAACGCTTTCGCTTAGATCACAAGGGTAATCTGCCGCCGGTGTCCCCGGGCGAGGGGAGAAGATAAAGCTGAAACTCATATCAAAGTCGACATCTCGAATCAGTTTCATCGTATCCTGAAAGTCTTTATCTGACTCTCCGGGGAAGCCGACGATAAAATCAGAGCTGATTTGAATATCCGGACGTGCTTTGCGTAGTTTGCGAATGATGGATTTATATTCAATGGCCGTATGTGGACGTTTCATCATTGTCAAAATACGATCAGAACCACTTTGTACGGGGAGATGCAGGAAGCTTACCAATTCAGGGGTATCTTCGTAAACTGCAATAATATCGTCGGTAAATTCCAACGGATGGCTGGTCGTGAAACGGATCCGGTCAATCCCATCGATCGATGCGACCAAACGCAACAGTTCTGCAAATGAGCAAATCTCACCGTCGTGTGTTGCACCGCGATACGCGTTAACGTTTTGCCCGAGCAGATTGACTTCACGAACACCTTGTTCGGCAAGTTGCGCAATTTCATACAGGACATCATCCATCGGGCGACTGACTTCTTCACCACGCGTATATGGCACCACACAGTAAGTGCAGTATTTTGAACAGCCTTCCATGATGGAAACATAGGCTGTTGCCCCATCAGCCCGAGGTTCAGGCAGACGGTCGAATTTTTCAATTTCAGGGAATGAAATGTCCATGACCGGCGCTTCGGCAGATTGAGACTGCTTAATCATTTCCGGCAGACGATGTAGGGTTTGTGGTCCAAATATGACATCAACGAATGGTGCCCGTTCGCGGATATGATCACCTTCTTGAGTAGCCACACAACCACCGACGCCAATGATAACGCCCGGTTTATTATCTTTGAGATTTTTCCAGCGACCTAATTGATGGAATACTTTTTCTTGAGCTTTTTCTCGGATTGAACAGGTATTCAATAGTAGGACATCTGCTTCCTCTGGTTCTTCTGTTAACTCATAGCCACTCGCTGCATTGAGTAGGTCGGCCATTTTGGATGAATCATATTCATTCATTTGGCAACCCCAGGTTTTAATTAGCAGTTTCTTACTCATCTCACTTTCGCTCGTTTTATCTGTCTGAATGCTTTGGAGCCCATGCCCCTAGTATATACTGAAATTACCGTACTGACGGTAAGCGGCGTATTGTACTGTTTTCAAAACCTGCTGACCAGTGTTTAACACTGATCACAATATACAATGAAAACAGCCATCAGAAGTTCGGCATTATTTATTGTTAAATCATTCGCAATATCTTGGTCTTACCGAGTGAATAAGACAAAATCAGTTCTCAAGATGACCGTGAATCCGTACAATCACTGATGTCAAAATTAGTCATAAGTAGTCAGCATTATGGAAACATATCAAGTCGCTGTTGTCGGTGGGGGCATGGTCGGTGCCGCTTTAGCCTTGGGGCTGGCACAGCAGGGTAAAAACGTTGTTTTACTGGAAAACCATCAGCCACAGCCTTTTGATGTCACTCAGCCCATAGATGTTCGGGTGTCCGCTATCTCAATGGCTTCGGTCAAACTGCTGGAGTCATTGGGAGTGTGGCAACACGTTGCGTCAATGCGGGTATGTCCCTACCGTCGGCTTGAAACGTGGGAATCTACTGAATGTAGAACCAGTTTTGCTGCCCACGATATCGGGCTGGAACAGTTGGGTTATATGGTTGAGAATCGAGTTATCCAGCTCGGTATCTGGCAGGCGTTTCAGCAATATCCTAACTTGACGGTGAAGTGCCCGAGCCACTTGAAAAAAATGGAGTTTGGTGAACAGGAGAATTGCTTACATCTTGATGACGGTCAGGTGATTCATGCCCAGTGGGTGATCGGTGCGGATGGTGCTCATTCTCAGGTGCGTGATTTCGCCCATATCGGGGTTACTGCATGGGACTATCGTCAACACTGTATGTTGATTCATGTAAAGACGGCACTGCCACAACAGGATGTCACCTGGCAACGCTTCTATCCCTCCGGTCCGCGTTCATTTTTACCGTTGAGTGGTCATCAGGCTTCGCTCGTTTGGTACGATACGCCGCAGCGAATTCGTCAGTTGAGTCAGTTATCTGCCACACAACTGGCGCAGGAAATCCAAGCGCATTTTCCCAAAGAGCTTGGTGAAGTTGAGGTGGTGCAGCATGGTTCATTCGCATTGACGCGACGGCATGCACATCAATATGTTGCTAAGCGATGTGTGTTGATTGGTGATGCGGCTCATACGATTCATCCACTTGCAGGACAAGGCGTGAATCTCGGTTTTAAAGATGTGACCTGTTTGCTCAAGCAGCTCTCAGAAGCGAGTACACTCGACGAAATTGTTTTTGTGCGTTACGAACAGCGCAGAAGACCGGATAATTTACTGATGCAAACAGGAATGGATATATTCTATAAAACCTTTAGCAACAGCCATACACCAGTCAAAATCGTTAGAAATATCGCTTTAAAATTGGCAAATCATTCTGGGATGCTTAAAAAACAAGTGTTGCGTTATGCGATTGGTCTGTCGTGAAAGGCAAATGAGATATAGAGATATATGAGATATAAAAAACGCTGCTTTTTGGGCAGCGTTTAACGAATGAACATTCTCATGATGTCATTTTTATTTGGTGACACGTAGTACCGGTGTTTCACCAACAACAACTGAACCAGAGAGTTTGTTCAGTTCTTTGATTTCATCCATGTTTGAGATCACAACAGGCGTTAGCGTTGATTTTGCTTTTTCTTCCAGAAGAGCAAGATCAAATTCAATCACAGTGTCACCCGCTTTTACAGGTTGACCTTCTTCTGCGATACGCTTGAAACCTTCGCCTTTCAGTTCAACAGTATCGATACCGAAGTGAACGAACAACTCGACACCATCTTCTGATTCAATAGAAAATGCATGATTTGTTTCGAAGATTTTACCAATTGTGCCGTTCACAGGAGCGACCATCTTATCTCCAGATGGTTTGATAGCAATGCCATCTCCAACGATTTTTTCAGCAAAAACGACATCAGGCACATCTTCAATATTTACGATTTCACCGGATAACGGTGCAATAATTTCAATTGCGCCTGTGTCAGCACTGTCATCAGATACTAACTTTTTAAGTTTGTCAAACAGCCCCATTGTGTCAGCTCCTAAAGTTTGAATTTATTCTTTCATGTTATAGTATACTAATGATATGCAGTAGGCGACCACTTTTGTTCACCCACTGCAAATGCTTATACCATTATTGTGACTTTTCTGAGATAAACTTCTCTACACAAGCATCAATTTCTTTTGCTGTAGGGAGAGAAAGTGCTTCCTCCGCCATTGCTTTGACTGCTTTATAGTCTACTTCACGAATCACTTTTTTCACTTTCGGGATAGAGATTCCGCTCATTGAGAATTCATCAAGTCCCATACCCAAAAGAAGTAATGTTGCTCGTTCATCACCGGCAAGCTCACCACACATTCCCGTCCATTTTCCTTCTGCGTGAGAAGCATCAATGACTTGCTTAATCACATTCAGCACTGCTGGAGATAGTGGGTTATATAAGTGAGAAATCATTTCATTACCACGGTCAACGGCCAGCGTATATTGTGTCAGGTCGTTTGTTCCAATGGAGAAAAATGAAACTTCTTTTGCCAGATGGTGAGCAATTGCTGCAGCTGCTGGTGTTTCTACCATCACACCGACTTCAATCGATTCATCGAAATCATGACCATCTTCACGCAGTTCAGCTTTGTAAGATTCAATCGCATCTTTCAGTTCACGGATTTCTTCAACAGAAATAATCATCGGGAACATAATGCGTAGCTTACCGTGAGCTGAAGCACGCAGGATCGCACGAAGTTGATCACGTAAAATTTCACGGCGGTCCAGACTGATTCGAATTGCACGCCAGCCAAGAAATGGGTTCATCTCTTTTGGCAAGTCCATATATGGCAAATCTTTATCGCCACCGATATCCATGGTCCGGATAATGACGGGTTCGCCTTGCATGGCTTCTGCAACTTCTTTATAGGCTTCGTACTGTTCTTGCTCAGTTGGCAGAGATGTGCGATCCATGAACAGGAATTCAGTACGATACAGACCGACACCCTCACCACCGTTACGCATCACACCGTCGCAATCTTTCACGGTACCGATGTTACCGCAGACTTCAACACGGTGTCCGTCAAGGGTTTCTGCTGATAAATCTTTCAGTTTGGCCAGCTCTTCTTTCTCGGCAAAGAACTTTTCACGAACGCTTTTTGCTTCGGTGAGTTCGTCTTCCGAAGGATTAATGACGATCTTATTGTTGATCGCATCTAAAATGAGCGTGTCGCCATTTTTTACATGGCTGGTGATATCATTGGTTCCAACAACAGCAGGCAGCTCAAGAGAGCGGGCCATAATCGATGTATGGGATGTCCGGCCACCGATGTCTGTTGCAAAACCTAAAACATAATCGAGGTTGATTTGTGCCGTTTCTGAAGGCGTCAGATCGTAGGCAACAAGAATGACTTGTTCATTGATCGAACTCAGATTGACGATATTGATACCCAATGCATTTTTCACAAAGCGGTTACCGATATCGCGAATGTCAGTCGCACGCTCTTTCAGGTACTCGTCATCTAATGATTCCAGAGCCGCAGCCTGTTCTTCGATAACGGTATGAATAGCGTTGTCAGCATGGAGTTTATCGTTTTTGATGAGGGCTAAAATTTCTTCTTCCAGCTCTTCATCTTCAAGCAGCATGATGTGGCCTTCGAAAATAGCTTCTTTTTCTTCGCCAAATGTCTCAAGCGCTTTTTGTTTAATTATTTCCAGCTGCGCTTTGGATTTATCGCGTGCGTCGTAGAATTTTTGTACCTCAGTTTCTACTTGAGCGTCTGAGATAGTGTTGGTGTTAAGGACGATTTCGTCTTCTTTAAGTAGTAATGCTTTACCGATAGCAATACCAGGAGATGCTAGGATGCCTGAAATCATAGCCATACCTTAAACTGGTCAATTTTATTGAGAGATTACAAAACTAAATGCTAACAAGATCGTTAGCATTTGTCATATGTCATGAACAAAAGCCATTCTACGATTATAGTAGAATGGCTTCAAAATTCAGTGCTTCGAATTATTCAAGGTGATCCATCAAAGCAACTAGATGGTCAACAGCTTGTTTCGCTTGAGCACCTTCGGCAGAGATGGTAACAACAGTACCTTTGACAAGGCCGAGTGTTTGTAGTTTGAATAGACTTTTCGCACTGGCGCTTTTTCCGTTTGAAGTAACGGTGATTTCAGCATCGAATTCTTTTGCTTCTTTCACGAACTGTGCAGCAGGACGAGTGTGAAGGCCGTTTTCAGCAGTGATTTCTACTTGCTTCTCGTACATTGTATATACCCCAATTTAATTTATTTTTTTCTTAGTTTAGAACCAAATGAAGCTTAGCTGTTGTCACCTCATTACGCTAGTTTGCGATATGGGAGATGGCGCAGTGCTCCTTGTGTTCTTTATTTCGAACCTAAAAATAAAGCAAGTCTGATATTACCAAAGGCTGGGCAAGGATCAACAAAAAAGCCCCAATTAGGGGCTTTTTTCATAGAAAAATTGATTTCACCACATATTATTGTTGGTTCTCTTTCTCTGTAAATATCCCTGCAAATAGTGCGGTACTGAGGTAACGCTCACCGGAGCTCGGCAGAACAACGACGATTGTTTTTCCTTTAAATTCAGGGAGTTCCGCAAGACGGTTTGCGGCAACAACAGCTGCACCGGAAGAGATTCCTGCGAGAATGCCTTCCTCTTCCATCAGGCGACGCGCCATCTCAATGGCATCTTCAGAAGTCACGCGTTCAACCCGGTCAATGAGAGACAAATCGAGGTTACCCGGGATAAAACCTGCACCGATACCCTGAATCTTATGAGGAGCGGGTTTGATTTCTTCACCGGCTAAGGCTTGAGTAATGACTGGTGATTCTTCAGGTTCAACGGCAACAGAGATAATCGCTTTACCTTTCTCCCCTTTGATGTAGCGGCTGGTTCCTGTCAGTGTTCCACCGGTTCCGACGCCTGCAACGAATACATCAACTTCACCATCAGTTGCATCCCAGATTTCCGGTCCTGTGGTTTTCTCATGAATTTCTGGGTTAGCCGGATTATCAAATTGTTGCAGCAGCAGATATTTGTCCGGGTTACTGGCAACAATCTCTTCAGCTTTGTTGATTGCACCTTTCATCCCTTTTGCTGCTTCAGTCAACTCGAGGTTAGCCCCCAGCGCTTTTAGCAGTTTACGACGCTCTAAACTCATCGACTCCGGCATCGTCAAGGTGAGTTTGTAGCCACGGGCAGCAGCAACAAACGCGAGTGCAATACCGGTATTACCGCTGGTTGGTTCAACAAGTTCAACACCCGGTTTGAGTTTGCCGGACTTTTCAGCTTCCCAGATCATGTTTGCACCGATACGACATTTCACGCTGAAACTTGGGTTACGGGATTCTATCTTAGCGAGTACGTTACCCTGACTAACTTTGTTCAGACGGACGAGTGGAGTGTTACCGATGGTCAGAGAGTTGTCTTCGAAAATCTTACTCATTGTTATATTCCTTTATTGCACATTTTCGTGTTGTTTTATCAAGCGAAAACACGTTTTTTGTGGAGACCTGTAGAGCATAGGATGTCCGCTAATATGATGAAAGGATTAAAAAGTTATATCTTATAGGGGTTATTGAACTTTACGGTTCCAGCTATACCATTCGTTTTGATGGTATGTCTGAACGTTCAATGGGCCGGCCTATTTTTTCTTGTCCTTATCAATGCTTACAGACACCCATGGGTCTCATTTCTATCATTTGAGTGTTTCGGCTTTAAATTCATTGACCCACATGGCCGTCGCGCCACACACGGCAGCTGGCATCACAATTAAATTAATGATTGGGATGGTTGTAAATAGTGTGACCAGCATACCAAAGCCATAAGCTCGTCCCTGTTTCCCTTTCAGCTGCATACGCATGGCATTAAAGCTGACTTTGTGATTATCAAAAGGATAGTCACAATACTGGATTGCGAGCATCCAAGCAGTGAAAATAAACCAGACCAATGGGCCAATTGTTTGTCCTATTCCGGGAATCAGCAGCAGAATAAACAAGCCGAGCATCTTCGGAATGGTGTAGCGTAGCTTGCGCCATTCACGGGCAAAGACCCGAGGAATATCTTTGATGAAACTCCAGAAACCTTCATTGTCTACGGCATGACCATCAAGTAGTTTTTCAACTTTCTCAGCTAACAGACCATTGAATGGGGAAGCAATGATGTTTGCGATCGCACTGAAGAAATACATCGTTACAAAAAGTATCGACAGCACTGTCAGTGGCCAAATGATGTAGTTCAGCCATGACAGAAAGTCAGGTACATAAGACATCAGTTGATCGAGCCATTTTCCCATCTGCGTAAATACATAATAGAGCGCGCCTCCGAGCAGCAGCACATTTGCCAGCAGAGGAAGTATCACAAATCTTCTGATCCCGGGGGTGACCGCCAGTTTCAAACCGAAGAAGAAATAGCCGAATCCTGAACGTTTCTTTAACGTCATTCTGTTTCCCTGTGTTGTTGTTAAAAAGAAAGTGAAGCGTTTGCATGTATTCTAACTGACCCAACATAGAATGAAAGTCAGAAAAATCCCGCAGTTCTAACATTAATTTGTTCAAATGTAGGGGGGACTTTTGCTAAAGTGTGTGGATCAGTGGAGAGAATCTCTGAGCATGACATTCTTACTTAAGCGATTCTGTTCAGAAGCTAGTTATCGGGAAGACTGAGAGTTAAAGATGCAAGAATTGCGATTCGTACTCATCATCGTTGGCGCACTCGCCATCGCCGCATTACTTTTTCATGGACTGTGGACCAGCCGGAAAGAGAGTAAATCGAAATTTGGGGATAAGCCATTAGGTAAAATAGAGGAAAAAGCATCATCAAAAAATACCCGAGCTTTTCAGCAGGAGAGCGAGCACAAAAAATCGCGTAAGGAACCGGACTTTTCACTGGACGATAACACGGCTGACCCATTCATGGATGACTACTCGCATCATGATAAAGTCGATCCGCTATTTTCTGGATATATGGCTGAAGAGGAGCACCGGTCATACGATTTGGAACATCAGACTATCGCTGACATTGAAGCTGAGAATGAGGCAGAAATTGGTGTTGAATCGGATATGCGCCATGAACCAGCCGAACCTGCGCAACAGACTGACCGTAGTGATGAGCCGGATTATCAGGTCATTGTACTGAATGTACATTGTTCCGGTAGCGAATCTTTCGTTGGCACTAAGTTGTTTGACAGCTTGCAACAAAACGGTCTGCTCTATGGTGAAATGGACATTTATCATCGACATGCTGATTTGTCCGGAACGGGGAAAGTGTTATTTAGTGTTGCCAACATTATGCAACCCGGTACGTTGAAACATGATGATCCGGACGAGTTTACCACCAAGGGCATTTCATTTTTTATGACGCTTCCTTGTTACGGCGATCCAGAACAGAATTTTAAGTTAATGCTGAAAACAGCACAGCAAATTGCCGATGATTTAGGCGGGAATGTCCTTGATGATCAACGCTTGTTGATGACGCCGGACAAACTTGCAGATTATCGGCGTCAGATTCAGGCATTTAAAGCCCAAGCTGTTTAATTGTATAGAGATACTCAAACAACAGCTTGATTAAGTTGTTTGAGTATCTGGTGAGGAGGCTCCGGCATGGAGCCTTTTTTCATGAATCCGAGAAGTAAACATGCAGACCATAGAACAAAAAATTCAAGAATTGCGGGACACGCTCCACCATCACTCTATTTTATATTACGTTGAAGATAATCCGTCGATTCCTGACGCAGAATATGATCGTCTGATGAGAGAGCTGATCGCGTTGGAAGAAGCAAATCCCGGGTTGATTTCTCCTGATTCTCCGTCGCAGCGTGTCGGAGGGATGCCACTCGATGGTTTTGAAACGGTTCAACATGAGATCCCGATGCTATCGTTAGATAATGCATTTGACGATCAAGAATTGGACAGCTTCTCGCGGCGCATAAATGAGCGTTTAGCCGGACAGCGTATTGCACTGTTCTGTTGTGAACCCAAACTGGACGGTCTGGCCGTCAGCTTGCTTTATGAGAATGGTGTCTTGGTGCGGGCCGCAACTCGTGGCGATGGAACCACTGGGGAAAATATCACCGAAAATGTTAAAACGATTCGTGCAATTCCGTTAAAACTCAGAGGGGATGACTGGCCGGTTCGCATTGAAGTTCGGGGGGAAGTGTTTATGCCCAAAGCCGGATTTGCAGCACTCAATGAAGCTGCAATGAAGAAAGGTGAGAAAACTTTTGTCAACCCGAGGAATGCAGCCGCCGGTAGTTTGAGACAGCTTGACTCACGAATTACAGCAAAACGCCCGCTTAGTTTTTACGCTTATGGTATCGGTGTGATTGAAGGTGCAACTTTGGCATCTTCACATTATGAACGACTGGCCCAGTTAAAGCAGTGGGGACTGCCGATGTGTCCGGAAACCGCTCAGGTCGCGAATCTCGATATGGTGAAGATGTACTATCAAGACATATTGCAACGTCGGGAAAATCTGGCTTATGAGATTGATGGTGTGGTGATTAAGGTCGATGATCTTGCGTTGCAGGAACAACTCGGATTTATCTCAAAAGCGCCACGCTGGGCCATCGCCTATAAGTTTCCTGCCCAAGAAGAAATGACCCGGCTGAAAGATGTTGAATTTCAGGTCGGCAGAACAGGAGCGATTACACCGGTTGCGAAACTGGAACCGGTATTCGTCGGTGGGGTGACGGTAAGTAATGCGACATTACATAATGCAGATGAAATTGCCCGATTAGGCGTTCGTGTCGGTGATACGGTGGTGATTCGTCGCGCCGGTGATGTGATTCCGCAAATTGTTTCTGTTGTTACGGAACTGCGGCCTGACGATTGTCGGGAGATTGTATTTCCGTCACATTGTCCGATTTGCCATTCTGATGTTGAACGGGTTGAAGGAGAAGCCGTTACACGCTGTACCGGTGGTTTGGTGTGTCAGGCACAGCGAAAAGAAGCACTGAAGCATTTTGTCTCCCGTAAAGCGATGGATGTCGATGGCTTAGGAGATAAGGTCATTGAGCAACTGGTGGATAAAGAGATGATCAAAACACCGGCTGATTTATACCGTCTTTCTGCGGGCCAATTAACTGTTCTTGACCGGATGGGCCCTAAGTCAGCACAAAATGTGGTGCAAGCTTTACAACAATCGAAGTCAACCACCTTACCCCGCTTCTTATATTCACTGGGTATTCGGGAAGTCGGTGAGGCGACAGCCAACAATTTAGCGCGCCATTTTCTAACGTTGGAGAATGTCCGCCATGCCACACACGAGGCGTTGATCGAAGTGAACGATATTGGTTCGATTGTCGCGAGTCATATCATTGCTTTTTTCTCAGAAGAGAATAATCAGCACGTCGTTGATGATTTACTGTCGATGGGGATTACATGGCCGGAAATCGTTACCGCTGAAGCACCGGATGCGTTGCCATTGGCTGGGAAAACGGTAGTCTTGACCGGTACGTTGACTGAGTTATCTCGTCAGGATGCCAAAGCTGCCCTTGAAGCGATGGGGGCAAAGGTCACGGGTAGTGTGTCTAAAAATACGGATATGCTATTTGCCGGTGACAATGCCGGTTCTAAACTGACCAAAGCACAGGAACTCGGTATCGAGGTGAAATCAGAACAAGATCTCATGGCCTTGATGGCGTCAGTTTCCTGATCATACATACATCATGCCGTTATTTAAATGCAACGGCATAGGGAGGTCTCGGTGAATATTAGTGAAGTGTCAAAGCTGACTGGCTTGACGGCCAAATCAATCCGTCTTTATGAAGAAAAAGGCATCTTATCTCCACCGCTGCGTGGGGAGAATGGCTATCGGGTTTATCAGCGGTCACACATCGATGATTTACTGTTGATCGCCCGGGCAAAACGAGTTGGTTTCAATCTTGAAGAGTGCAAGCTACTGGTTCATTTGGCAAATGATCCGAGTCGCAAAAGTTGTGCGGTGAAAGCTGAAGCTCGAAAAAAACTGGCTCAAGTGACTCGTAAGCTGAATGAGTTACAGCTCATTCAGTCTCAGTTGGAACAATGGATTGCTGAATGTCCCGGTGATGATAACAGCGACTGCCCCATTATTGATGATTTAAAAGGGCAGTCCTCTCATCGGTGAACCGTGAATGTGATCGCTGGTGGTTCACGTGTCGGTAAACTGCGTAAGATCAGTAGAGCAGAGAATAGAGTCTGCGACGATACTGACTCGCCAATGGATTCCCTTGTCCCAGCGCACTCAAAATATCCATGAATATTTTTTTCATCTCTCCGTCATGTGCATTGAGATCAGCGCTTAAAAATGACCAAAGAAGAGTCAGTGCTTCTTCATCCCGCTGCACCTGATGGTATTGTGCCGCTAATTCGCAGGCGAGTTTCATGTCTTGTGGCGAACGCTGAAATGCATCTTCCAGTGCAACAATTTCCGGGCTGTTGGCGGCTTGATGATGTAATTCCAATTTAGCGAGCAAGCTTTTGTACTCATTATCTTGAAACTCTAACGGGATATGTTGTAAGAGCGCTTCCGCTGCTTCAAATTGCTGGGTTTCGAGCAGGCAACTGGCTAAGGCAAGTTTGACTTCGCCTTTATTTTGCAGCGTTTCAGGGAGTGCTTGTAACAACGTCAGCGCCTGAGCATATTCTTGTTGTTCAACCATCGTCAGAGCTTGCTGTAAATCCATTTCATCTTGGCTGGGGAGATGTTTCTCAAGCATAGCTGTAACTGACTCAATGGTTTGTGGCCCCCCTAATCCATCCACAGGACGGCCTTGAGAAAATAGCGCCAGAGTCGGGATAGACTGAATGCCAAACTGCGCGGCAATGGTTTGTTCTTCCTGACAATTCAGTAAAGCGAGTGTAAAGGCTCCCTGATATTTCTGCGCTAATCCTTGCAAGGGCTGGATCAGGGCTGCACTGGATTCGTCCATCGGTGCCCAAAAATAAAATAGGATCGGTGCAGAAAAAGAGCCCTCTAATAGTTCTCGGATATTTTCTTGGGTGACATCAACGTGAAGTGGTGTATGCATTCGGTGAACTTCCTGAATTCAATGGGCGATAGGGTATAAGTATGGGCGGGTTATTAAAAATCAAGTGAAACCGAAATATCCATGGATAAATATGTGGCAGTCAGCACTGAACCTGATGCGATTGGCGCTTTTTTGCCTGAAAGGGGGATGGTTAAAACATGATTAGAAAAATAACAACAACACAAATACTTAGCCAGTTTAGCTGATTGAGACTCATTTTTACCTGTTCCAGAAGATGTGGCATTCTCGGCCGAGAACATGAGCATATTAGAAGGTGATTATGAAATAATCATGACAGCCTTCCTCTATTTTTTCTTCTCGGTCTTCTAAGCCGCTTTGTTAAGAATGGCATCAAGCCAGCGGGTTGGCAGTAAACGTTTAAGCACGGCAAACACTTGTGTCGGTCTGGTAATTCGATAGCGGATTTTGGGTGTGGGGCTTTCTAAGGCATGAAGAATCGAAGGCAGACAGTCCTCCGGTGGCAGTGTGAACCGATTGTTGGATTTTTCTTGATTCAGACGCTCAATCTGTTGTTGATACGCATGCGCATGGACGCTGTTTTGTGGAGATACCCAACGTAAGAATGCAGCCAGTGCATTTTCACGAAAGTGCGTCTCTATTGGCCCGGGTTCGAGAATACTGATATGGATGTCGGTCTGTTTTAGTTCGAGACGCAACGTATCACTCCAGCCTTCGATCGCAAATTTTGAGGCATTGTAGGCACCGCGATATTTCATTGCAGCAAATCCCAGTACCGAACTATTCTGAATGATTCTGCCATGACCTTGCCGTCGAAATTGCGGCAGCAGTTTGGTGGTGAGATCATGCCAACCAAAAAAGTTAGTTTCGAATTGCTCCCTCATTGCCTGAGTGGATAAATCTTCCAGCGCACCGGGTTGACCATAAGCACCGTTATTAAATAGCGCATCGAGATGGTGATTGGTCAGTGACATCACTTCCTCGATTGCTGTGTCAATGATTGCTGGATTGGTGACATCAAGATGAATGGCGGTCAGGCCTTCATTTTTAAGCCGCTGTACATCTGCAATGTGTCGGCATGAGGCAATGACCTGATAGCCTCTTTGATGTAAAGCATGAGCTGTGACATAGCCGATACCCGATGAGCATCCGGTGATAAGTATTGTTTTAGGCATGGTTCCCTCGTGGGTAGAGTCAGTCATCATTGCCACACAATTAATTGATGTTATGGCAATGCCTGCAAAACCTGTTTGAGTGCTGGTTCCAGATGAGAGTACTGAAATTTAAATCCGAGTTCAGTTAATTTTTTGGGTTTGGCACGAGTACTATCGAGCAGTAGTGCAGCGGATTCTCCCATGAGTAGCCGAATTGCCCACGCAGGAACCGACATAATGTGTGGCCTGTGTAGTGTTTTTGCGAGGGTTTTACTGAATATTTTGTTCGGTACCGGATGTGGTGCACAGAGGTTGAATGGCCCGTGAGCGTAGGTGGTTGCTAATAAAAAGAGAATGCCTTGAACCATATCATGAATGTGGATCCAAGGAAGATACTGATTGCCCGAACCTATCGGACCGCCGCAACCGAACCGATAGGGCAGTAGCATTTTTTGTAATGCACCACCATCCGCGGACAGAACGACTCCTGTTCTGAGCAGGCAGACTCTGGTATTTTCTGATTCGGCTTTTTTGGCAATATTTTCCCAAGTTACACACACCGAATGAGAGAATTTATGACTTTGAACCTGAAGGCTTTCATCAATCGGATGATCCTGTTGATCGCCGTAGAAGCCAACGGCAGAACCGCTGATGAACACGGATGGCGGGGATGAACTGGCATGAATGAGCTCAACAAGCTTTTCGGTAATTTGCCAGCGACTCTGGCAAATTGCTTGTTTCTGGGCATCTGTCCATCGTCGGTTGGCGATCGATTCTCCAGCGAGGTTAATCACAGCATCGAAATGGTTGAGATCATGGAGGCTATCTAAGCTGGTGAGCAATTCAAGTGGATAATGGTTGAGATGATTGAGCTTTTCCCGAGTTTTGTTCTCTGAACGAGTCAAGACAACAATTTCATGTTCATGGGTGATAAGCTGCTTGATCAATTCACTACCGATGAGGCCCGAGCCGCCGGTGATAAGTATTTTCATATCCTACCCATTTCATGTTGATCGAATATACCAGTGATGGTTTGAGGTGATTCCCTTCGTTGGCGTTAGTGATGATATTTCATCATATATAGAATAATCATAAATGATTTCAGAGAGTAGGAACACGGTTCCAGCGAGAGGGTGATGTTATATTTTTGTGATTGATTCTTGGTTTTAGCCGATGAATTTAGCAAAGTCACACGCAATCTTGTGGGGATCTGTCATCATATAATCAAGTTATTCCATACCATGCAGGTTGTCGATGATGCCTGTCACAAAGACCTTTTCCTCTTGCAGATTAGGTTGTCAGTGGCTCAAGTGAGGAGAAATGAAAGCATTCATTGCGTTGCTCAGAGTAATGCTGGGAAGTTTTAAAGATCTACTCCCGATTATTTTGGTCATTGCTTTTTTTCAGTTGATCATTTTGCAACAACCTCTCCCAGACTTGATTTCAATTTTGGGTGGGCTGTTATTCGTTGTTCTTGGCTTGACGTTTTTTATTTTTGGTCTGGAAATGGGATTGTTTCCCATCGGTGAAAGTATGGCTCAGGCATTTGCCAAGAAAGGGAATTTGTCGGGGCTATTGGGATTCGCTTTTTGTTTAGGGTTTGGGACTACGATTGCGGAGCCCGCTTTAACCGCTGTCGCAGCTGAGGCTGCAAAAGTCGCAGCATCTGGTGGGGTGATTGAGATGACTGCGCAATCTATGAATGACTATACCATGGGATTGCGTTTAACGGTGGCCTTGTCGGTTGGTCTTGCTATCGTTTTAGGGGTATTGAGAATCCTGAAGGGGTGGTCGATTCACTGGATGATTATCTTGGGTTACACGTGTGTCATGATCCTGACCGTTTTCGCGCCTGAAACCATTATCGGGATAGCTTATGATTCCGGTGGGGTGACCACATCGACGATTACGGTTCCTTTAGTGACCGCGTTAGGGGTTGGGCTGGCTTCTTCGATTAAAGGGCGGAATCCCATGGTAGATGGGTTTGGACTGATTGCGTTTGCATCGTTACTTCCGATGATTTTTGTGATGATTTTCGGGATGACGATAACATGATAACCATTGCCCATTTCTTCCAAATTCTATGGACCACAATTCAGGATGTATTACCGATTGCAATCATTTTGTTTGTGTTTCAGTTGGTTATATTACGTAAACCGGTTGCACGTTTACCACATGTGATTCTTGGCTTTGGATACGTGATTCTGGGACTGTCTCTTTTCTTGATGGGGCTGGATGCTGCGTTGTTTCCGCTGGGGGAAATGATGGCACAGCAGTTGACCGCGCCCTCATTTCTTGCTCAGGTTCGCTTGAATGATGCAGACCCTCAACATTGGATCAATTACTATTGGGTTTATCTGTTTGCATTTTGTATCGGATTTAGTACGACGATCGCGGAACCGTCGTTGATTGCCGTTGCGATTAAAGCGAATAAAGTATCTGGTGGTTCTATTGGTGTGAATGGTTTGAGGGTTGCTGTTGCGCTAGGGGTGGCATTCGGTATTACGTTGGGGAGTTACCGAATTGTCGTGGGTGACCCGTTGCACTATTACATCATTATCGGTTATTTGCTGGTTGTGATTCAGACATTTTATGCCCCCAAAATGATTGTTCCTTTAGCTTATGATTCCGGAGGCGTCACTACATCAACGGTCACTGTGCCTGTTGTTACGGCGCTGGGGTTAGGACTCGCATCGACGGTTCCGGGGCGGAGTCCGTTGATCGATGGATTTGGTTTAATCGCATTTGCTAGTCTTTTTCCTATGATATCTGTCATGGGATATGCGCAAGTGACACAGTGGTTGAACCGTAAACGTTCTCTGATGGAGAAAAAAGACAATGCGCTTTAAATTAATCGTAGCCTTTGTTGAAGATAGTAAAACAGACAAAGTATTAGACGCCGCCAGACAAGCAGGAGCGACAGGTGCAACTGTGATCAACAATGCCAGAGGAGAAGGACTCCATCAGAAAACCACCTTTTTTGGTCTGACATTGGAGGTTCAGAAGGATATGGTGCTCTTTGTCGTTGAAGAGCATTTGTCTCGTCAGATTTTGGAAACAATTAATGAAGTCGGGGAGTTTGAAACCGAATCAGGGCAGGGAATCGCCTTTCAGATTGATATTGAAGATGTGGTTGGCATCTCTCATCAGGTTGAAAAGTTAACCAAATACGTTGAGGACGAATTATGAATAGGCATGATAGCGTGAGAGTCCGTGATGTAATGACCGATACCTATGCCCTTGTTGATGGTTTGATGACGGTCTATGAAGCGATTCGGATTGCGAAGCAACAGCAGGTCAAAGCTTTAATTGTTAATAAGCGTCACGATGATGATGAATTCGGGATTGTGTTGATGAATGACATTGCCAAAAAAGTGCTCGCCAGTAACCGTTCATCAAAGCGGACCAATATTTATGAGATCATGACTAAACCTGCGCTGTCAGTGGATCCTGATATGAAGGTTAAATATTGTGCTCGTTTATTTGAACGGTTTGGCATCAGCCGGGCACCCGTTATTGAACATGGAAAAGTGATTGGCATGGTTAGCTACAATAATATTGTCGTCAATGGGATGCTTGAAGAAGACGATCTTGAGTAGAGTGCGTTGATTCACTGAATATGAGACTGCCCGAAGAGCAGTCTATCGATCAATATGACCCAGATTCCGTTCGGGATCGAATACATCCCGGACGCGTTGTTTCAACGTTTTGGCATCAGGGAATCCTTGATCTTTCTGACGCTCCCAAATCTGAATATCATTACAGAAAATTTCAAAACGACCACCTGTATCCGGGCAGAGCGAAACTTGCTCGATCTCTTCGCTGAATGTATAGAGTAGCTCTTGCGCTAGCCAAGATGCGCGCAACATCCAATTACATTGACGACAGTAGAAAATACGAATATTAATCTTTTGCACGAATACCACTCTCAAATAAGGATGATTGGGCGAATATGAGCATATAAAAATACATCTAAAAAAAGCAAAAATCTCACACAATTTCTGTTCTGGCTGAAATTTAGCTGACTAGAGTATACGCAAATATGCCATCAAGTTGACGTACATTGCATGAGTTGATTTAATCAAGCGCCTGACTTCAACAGACTTAGTTTTTAAACAGGATGGTTGAGTCGTGATTCAGACTGGTCAACAGAAGCGTTTTACTATCAATAACATCAACACGTCTGCTCTGCTGGGCATCCATTTTAAAAAACTGCTTGATCAGATTTAATTGCTTTGGCGTAAAATCTTTACTCTCACTAGACGAAACATCTTTAAACTCTGTCGGGGAGATCAACAGGTAGTTTTCACTGATTTCCCAAGTGCCGGTTTCTGATATGTCGATTTTACTCTCCGGCTCTTTCCCATTGGCATATAACTGAATCACGGAGACACGGATATACGTTTTGTTGGGAAGATATTTTACATTCGAGACTACATCGACCCGACGCAGCGGGCCAACAGAGGCGACTTCATTTTTACTTTCGATCAGGGTGACGACTTTTGATTGCCACTCACTTGATGTCAGCAGTTGCTTGAGTTTCAGATCACTGCCCCAGTATAGCCAAGCACTTAAAACAATAGATGCAAGCAGCGTGATCGTCGCAATGCGTTGGTTCATCTTTTTCACTGGCATACCTTCGTGAGATCCTCTTGATTGACAACAATGTTCAAGGTGGCATTTTTGTCACTATGTTCAATTGGGTAGACATAGTTCAATATCATTTTGTTGTCTTGGCCATTGGTTGCGATGACCTGACTCGGGGGGGTATCTTTTGCATGAGCTGCCCGGTATCTTTTCACGCAGAGTTCAATCGATGGCAGCCATGAACTCAAATCAGGATGACTTTTCGGGGTATTAATCGGAATGCCATCAATGACCGTTAAGTTGTGAAACTGAGAGTAAGTTGGTCCGTGATACGTAACCGCGGTAATGGGTAAAATGAATGCGATCAGGAAATACAGTTTAGTTTTCCAGCTTGTTTGTTGAGCAGACGGTTGCACCGTCGATGGCGTCTCTTGGTTGGATACCATATCGAGTGAATTTTTTTCAAATTCAGCGACAGCATGAGCCGATTCGACTAATGCTTCTTCCTGAAGTGTCAGTAACTCCTCCGATTGATCTTGAGGCTCATCTTTATCTGATGTGACCGGATTGGTAGCAGGAAGAAGCTCTACGCTAGCGATCAGCTGATAACCTCGCTTGGGAACGGTTTTGATATAGCGCGGTGACTTGGTGGAGTCATTGAGCATTTTTCTGAGTGTCGAAATTGCTTGGGTGAGACTCGAATCATCGACTTCAAAACCTTGCTTGCGCCACACAAAATCATGGAGTTCATTACGACGAATGACCTCATTAGGATGCTGAGCAAGCATCAATAGAATTCTACTTTCGTTACTGCCTAGCCGAATAGTTTCATTATCATTTTCTTTATCGACCAACGAGTTATTGTTGGGAACGAATGTAAAACGTTCAGCCAGGATGAATTTTGAGCTAATGGTATTCATCAATGTCTTCTTTTTATGTATTGAATACTGACGATTTGTTTCGTGATTATCTCAACGTCTGAGTTAAGGGCGAGTTAAGTTTTCTTGATGCCATTTAGATATATTGAGATTTCTTGAGCACAGGATAATAAAAATTTTAGAAAAAAACACTGTTTTTAGACTGTCTAACCTTGAATTCACTTTCATGACCCATATTTTACTAGCAAGCAAGAATATTTGTATACATTATGAATCGGTATGAATGCATTAAGTCATGGAGCTAGTATGAGCGAAACGGTTACGAATAACAAAGAAACTCGTGGTTTTCAGTCAGAAGTAAAGCAGTTGCTGAACCTGATGATCCATTCTCTCTATTCAAATAAAGAGATATTTTTACGGGAACTGATCTCCAATGCATCTGATGCGGCTGATAAATTGCGCTTTCAGGCGCTGTCGAATCCGGAGCTATATCAAGGAGATGCCGACCTTGCTGTGCGTCTGTCTTTCGATAAGGAAGCGAAGACGCTCACGATATCAGACAATGGTATTGGTATGAGCCGGGACAGTGTAATTGATAACCTCGGGACAATTGCTAAATCTGGTACAAAAGAGTTTTTTGCCAAACTATCTGATGAGCAGGTCAAAGATTCACAGTTAATTGGTCAATTTGGTGTCGGTTTCTATTCTGCTTTTATTGTCGCTGATGCAGTGACTGTCCGGACCCGTGATGCCAGCCTTTCTGCAGATGAAGGGGTCTTATGGCACTCTCAAGGAGAAGGGGAATATACGCTGGAAACGATTCGCAAAGAGAGTCGTGGTACCGATATTATTCTGCATTTGCGCGAAGAGGGTGAAGAGTTTTTATCTGAATGGCGTTTGAAAGAACTGGTTTCTAAATATTCTGACCATATTGGTATCCCTGTTTATATTCAAACGGTGAAAACTGACGAAGAAGGTAAAGAAACCGGTGAGACCGAATGGGAAAAAGTGAACAAAGCCGAAGCACTATGGACACAACCCAAATCGGAGATCAGTGAGGAAGAATATAAAGCATTTTATAAGCATGTTTCTCATGACTTTGCTGATCCACTCGTCTGGAGCCACAACAAGGTTGAAGGAAAGAACGACTATACAAGCTTGCTGTATATTCCTTCTAAAGCACCGTGGGACATGATGAACCGCGATCATAAAAGCGGTTTGAAACTGTATGTACAGCGCGTGTTCATTATGGATGATGCGGCGCAGTTTATGCCTTCTTATCTGCGGTTCGTTCGAGGCCTGATTGACTCAAATGATTTGCCGTTGAACGTATCCCGTGAAATTTTGCAGGATAATAAAGTGACTCAGTCACTGCGTAGTGCATGCACCAAGCGTGTGTTATCGATGCTAGAGCGGATGTCCAGCGATGAAGAAAAATATCAGACATTCTGGAAAGAATTTGGTCTGGTGATGAAAGAAGGGCCTGCTGAAGATTTTTCAAACCGTGAGAAAATTGCCGGTTTACTGCGATTTGCCTCAACACATACGGAAAGTTCTGAGCAGAACGTCGCGCTGAAAGCGTATGTTGAGCGGATGAAAGAAGGTCAGGATAAGATCTACTATCTGACCGCAGACAGCTATGCGGCAGCGAAGCATAGCCCTCACTTAGAACAATTCAAGTCTAAAGGTATTGAAGTTATTCTGATGTATGATCGTATTGATGAATGGCTGATGAACTATCTCACCGAGTTTGACGGAAAACAGTTCCAATCAATTACCAAAGCCGGACTTGATCTGAGCCAGTTCGAGGACGAAGCTGAGAAAGAAAAACATAAAGAGACAGAAGAAGCGTTTAAAACAGTTGTCGAAAGAACACAATCTTATCTCGGTGACCGCGTTAAGGAAGTTCGCACAACATTCAAACTTGCCTCGACACCTGCGGTCGTTGTTACCGATGATTATGAGATTGGTACACAAATGGCGAAGTTATTAGAAGCTGCGGGACAAGCTGCTCCGGAAGTGAAATATATTCTGGAGTTAAATCCGGAGCATGCTCTGGTTAAGAAAATGGCTGATGAGCCGGATGAAGAGCAGTTTGGTCGTTGGGTCGAGATTCTGTTAGGTCAGGCGATGTTGGCAGAAAGAGGTTCAATGGAAGATCCCGCTCAATTCCTGAGTGCGGTCAACCGACTCTTGACTAAGGTTCAATAAGTTTGTTGATATTCAATAAGCCCGCATTGCGGGCTTATTTTTTTTATTCATGTAACTTTATGAAAATAATTGATATTTTGTATCATGTTTGTCACAGAACATCAGATATCTATCAATCTTTAGTCGTACTCAACGTTAAAAAATGAATCCTTATGGTAGAATTTCAGACTTGAATGTCTCAGGGAAGGCGTGTATTTTGCTCGCCTATTGAATGGTCTGATGACTTGAATTATACGCTTATACCGAAACTTTCCGTGGCAACGTGAATGCAGTGAGTTTCGGTATAATTCATCATTTTCTAAAGAGGATTAAACATGCGCATCATTCTTCTGGGTGCTCCAGGTGCAGGTAAAGGAACACAAGCTCAGTTCATTATGGAGAAATATGGGATTCCACAAATTTCTACCGGTGACATGCTTCGTGCTGCAATTAAAGCTGGCACTGAACTTGGTAAGCAAGCCAAAGCAGTTATCGATGCTGGTCAGTTAGTTTCTGATGATATTATTCTGGGATTGATTCAAGAACGCATTGCTCAACCTGATTGTGAGAAAGGTTTCTTGCTCGATGGTTTTCCTCGGACGATTCCTCAAGCGGATGGTCTGAAAGCGATGGGAATTGAGATCGACTATGTGATTGAGTTCGATGTTGCAGATAAAGTGATTGTTGAACGTATGGCTGGTCGTCGTGCTCATTTAGCGTCTGGACGGACTTATCATGTGGTGTATAACCCACCGAAAGTTGAAGGTAAAGATGATGTCACGGGTGAAGAGCTTGTCATTCGTGATGACGACAAAGAAGAAACCGTCCGTTCACGTCTGGCTGTGTATCATGAGCAGACGGCACCGCTGATTGAGTACTACAGCAAAGAAGCGGCAGCAGGGAAAACCCAATATCTGAAATTGGATGGGACCAAACAGGTTGCTGAAGTCAGTGCCG
The DNA here is from genome assembly GCF_059641415.1 of Vibrio rubrogenes. Classification (NCBI taxonomy): domain Bacteria; kingdom Pseudomonadati; phylum Pseudomonadota; class Gammaproteobacteria; order Vibrionales; family Vibrionaceae; genus Vibrio; species Vibrio rubrogenes. The sequence goes on along the minus strand of NZ_JCARSY010000002.1, from coordinate 158,827 downwards.
ATATTGAAAAAGCATTAGGATGATCCCCTCTGATTTATCGCTGACTGATGGTCATCGATAACGGGATATCTTGACAAATAAAAATCCAGAGTCGTTCGAGGCTCTGGATTTTTTGATCCAGCCGCTGCTCTCGCTAAAAATCGTGATAAAGTATAGCCTATAGCATTTTTTGAAGATTGTTTTACTGAATAGGTGAAATCTGACGTGATGTATCCGGCAAAAAAACAAGGTGTACTGTTAGTTAATTTGGGAACGCCGGCAGCAGCAACACCTGCTGCGGTGAAAGCGTTTTTGGCTGAGTTTCTTTCTGACCCGCGTGTCATTGACCTCTCTCCTTGGTTCTGGCGGCCATTATTACATGGCGTCATTTTACCTATTCGTTCACCTAAAGTTGCCCGTTTATACCAACAGATCTGGATGGATGGTGGGTCACCGTTAATGGTGTACTCAATGCGTCAGCGCGACAAATTGGCAAAATTGCTTGATATACCGGTTGAAGTTGGGATGACCTATGGTCAGCCAAGTGTTCGGGATGGATTGCAACGTTTAATGGCGCAGCAGGTTGAGTCTGTGACGATATTACCGCTTTATCCTCAATATTCTGGCACAACCACAGCTGCGGTTTATGATGCCGTCGCCAATGCATTGAAGTCACTTTCGGTGGTCCCTGAACTTCATATTATTCGCGATCATTATCACCATCCACTCTATATAAAAGCACTCGCTGAGCAAGTTCGGCATTCTTGGGAACAACATGGTCGGGGAGATTATCTGCTCTGTTCCTATCATGGTATTCCGCAGCGATATGCAGATAACGGTGATGTATATCCACAGCACTGTATTGAGACGACTCGACTGCTTGCCGCTGAGTTGGGATTAGAGACACATCAAATCGGCACAGCGTATCAATCCCGTTTCGGCAAAGAAGTGTGGTTGCAACCTTATACCGATAAGACGTTAGAAAATCTTCCCCGGAATGGTATCAAGAATCTGGACATCATTTCTCCGGCATTCGCGGTGGATTGTCTGGAAACGCTGGAAGAAATCGCGCAAGAGGGCAAAGAGACTTTTCTGCATGCTGGCGGAGAGGTTTACAACTTCATTGGCTGTCTGAACGACTCAGATACCTATGTGTCTTTATTCGCCGAATTGGTGAAACATTCGACAAACAAACATGAATAAGTGTTTATACATGTACCTTCTGTAAAACTGTTGCTAGGGTTTATATATGAAGGAGAAAAATGGTTGTCAGAATATGAAACAATGGTATTTACTGTATTGTAAGCGTGGAGAACAGCAGCGAGCCAAATGCCATTTGGAGAATCAGGGTGTTGAATGCTATTACCCTGAAATAAAAGTCGAGAAGATTTTGCGAGGAAGAAAGCAAACCTTACTTGAACCGCTGTTCCCTTCTTATATGTTTGTCCGTTTTGATTATGAGAGCGGCCCCAGTTTTGTTTCAGTCCGTTCGACGAGAGGGGTGGCTGACTTTATCCGTTTCGGGCAACATCCTAAGGAAGTAAGTGCTGAGTTGGTCGAACACTTAAAAGCGTTGGAATTAAATCCTCAATATCTTCAGCAGAGTATGCCACAGCGAGGGCAGGTCATTCGGGTGAAAGGGGGACAATTTGCCGGGATTGACGCCATTTATCAGGAAGAGGATGGCGAAACGCGTTCGATCATGTTGGTGAAAATGATTAGTCAGACCGTTGCAATGAGTTTTGATAATCGAGATTTGGAGTTGTCTTAGCCGGACTTTCTCTTCTAGACAGATAAGTCTCTGTCATTATCATTAAAAAACAGCAGGAAAAATCCTGCTGTTTTTTTGTAGTACTTATTGAGAATCGCGGCTTAGTAAGCTTCCTGATGAACGTTTTTGACTGCGCGTCCGGATGGGTCAATACAGTTCTTAAACGATTCATCCCATTCAATTGCTTTTGCCGATGAACAGGCAACAGATGGGCCTCCCGGAACACATTTTGCTGCTGATTCCAGCGGGAATAGCTCCTCAAAAATTTCCCGGTATACATAACCTTCTTTGGTTGTCGGTGTGTTGTAAGGGAAGCGGAACTGCGCTGTTTCCATCTGTTGGTCGGTGATTTTTTCTTCTGCGACCGCTTTGAGAGTATCAATCCAGCCGTAGCCGACTCCATCTGAAAACTGTTCTTTCTGCCGCCAGGCGATTGAGTCTGGCAGATAGTGTTCAAAGCATTCCCGCAAAATATGTTTTTCCATTTTGCCGTTGCCGCACATTTTATCTTTCGGGTTTAGACGCATGGCAACATCAATAAACTCTTTATCCAAGAATGGGACGCGTCCTTCCACACCCCACGCAGCCAGAGATTTGTTCGCCCGTGCACAGTCAAACATGTTCAGCGCCAGTAGCTTGCGAACGGTTTCTTCATGGAACTCGCGAGCGTTCGGGGCTTTGTGGAAATAAAGATATCCCCCGAAAATTTCATCGGCACCTTCACCGGAAAGGACCATTTTAATTCCCATTGCTTTGATTTTTCGTCCCATTAAAAACATTGGCGTTGATGCACGGATGGTTGTCACATCATATGTTTCGATGTGGTAAATCACATCCCGAATTGCATCCAGACCTTCCTGAATGGTATAGGTCATCTCATGGTGAACCGTGCCGATTTTTGTTGCGACTTCCCGGGCGGCTTTAAGATCCGGAGCACCCTCCAGACCAATTGCAAATGAATGCAACTGAGGCCACCAAGCTGCCGATTGCTCATCATCTTCAATCCGCATCGCAGCGAAGCGTTTCGCGATAGCGGAAGTAATGGATGAGTCCAGTCCTCCGGATAGCAGTACACCGTAAGGAACGTCGGTCATGAGTTGCCGTTTGACAGCCGCTTCCAAGGCTTGAGTCAGTTGCTCTTTATCTGTCACATTATCTTCAACGGCACTATAGTCGTTCCAGTCTCGAGTATAGTAGCGGATCGGCTCTTGATCAGATGAGCCGTAATAACAACCCGGAGGAAATTCGCTAATGGTTTTACAAACCGGAACCAACGCTTTCATTTCTGAGGCAATATAGTAGTTTCCATGTTCATCAAAGCCTTGATAGAGCGGGATAATACCAATGTGATCGCGGCCGACCAAATACTGATCTTTTTCCTCATCGTACAGAATGAAAGCAAAGATACCGTTGAGTTCTTCGAGTAAATCTACGCCCATATCCTGATAAAGTGCAAGGATGACTTCACAATCTGAGTCGGTCTGAAAATCATATTTGTCTTCGTAACGGGCTCGGATTTCTTTGTGGTTATAGATTTCACCGTTGACGGCGAGTATATGTTTTTTATCCGAGCTGTAGATTGGCTGAGCGCCGCTATTCAGACCAACGATAGCCAGTCTTTCATGCGCCAGAATTGCATGATCCGATGTATAAATACCAGACCAGTCCGGACCACGGTGACGAAGTTTTTTGGACATTTCTAATGCCAGCGGACGTAGCTTCGATGCATCGCTTTTTATGTCTAAGATGCCAAATATAGAACACATACTCATTCCCTTATGATTTTTGCTTTGAATCTTAATGTGCCACTTTTTTTAGAAAAGACAACCCTTGATTGTGTGTATTTTTATTAAAAGTGCATTCAAGGTGAATAATTTTTAAATAATATGTATTTTTATTGTATTTTTTATAGTTATGGTGTGAATTGTCTGTTTTTTGTTCAATATTCATTGCTTCAACATGGGTCAGTTGATTTAAGAGATGATCCGATGGATAGATATGATGGATATAAAGTAAGGTAACCAAACTAGCTTGGTTACCTTGAGGTATGGGGCTGAGATTACTCTTCGAGAAGCTTTTGGAGTAAAACACCATTGAGCATTGCCCGTTTGATCATGGCAAAGGCGGCAATCGGTGGTTGTTTGTAAACCTGCGAGGCTACAATGGGAAGGTTTTTATAGAATGCTTTCAGAGATTGATTTTGTACATTGCGCTCGATAGCCGGAAAAATCAGTTCTTGTGCCGTAGTAATGTCCCCGGCAATGATAATTTTTTGTGGATTGAACAAGTTGACTGTGATGGCGACGGCCTTCCCTAAGTGATCTCCTACTTTTATTAAAGTCTGACGTGCCAGTTCATCCCCCTGATTGGCATGATCGCAAATATCGTTAATCGTAATCTGCTCCAGTTCAGAAAGTGTTGACTGATAGCCTTGGTCAAGAAACTGTCTGACCCGTTTCACGATTGCAGGGTTGGATGCCACTGTTTCCAGACACCCGAAGTTACCGCACTGACACTGTGCACCCAATGGATCGATCTGAATATGACCGATTTCTCCAACATTGCGGTTAAATCCGAGAAAAATGCGGCCATTGACGATCATCCCGGCCCCTGTTCCTCGACCGACACTGATCAAAATCGAATCCTGACAATCCTGACTTGAGCCGAAATAATGTTCTGCGAGAGCAAGCCCCCGGATATCATTGCCGATAAAACACTCGACGCCGAAGTGATCTTTGATGATGTCTCCCATCGCGAGTTCATCAACATCGACATTGTGCATGTATTCAACCACGCCTGTTTCTGGATTAACCAGTCCGGGGAGAACCACACCAATGGCAATTAATTGTTGAATATATGCTTGTTTTTCTCGGATGAAGTGACGAATGTAGTGAAGTAATCCTTCAATGAGTTCTTTTTGATGCAGATATTGAAACTCATGATAATCGGAAACAATTTCGTTTCCGCCCAAATCATAAAGACTGATCTGGATATAGTCGCGGCCTAGCCTGACAGCGACGGAATGAAACGGAAGCACTTCAGTTTCAAGAGAGATAGCCCTGCGTCCACCGGTCGATGCCTGTTGTGCGACTTCTTTAATGAGGCCTTTTTCCAACAGTTGACGGGTGATTTTCGTGACACTGGCAGGTGCTAACTGACTGATATCTGCAACCTGAATGCGAGAGATCGGACCCTGTTGATCGATGAGCCGATACACAGCGGCACTATTAAGTTGTTTGACTAAATCTACATTACCTTTTTGCGTATCATTCATTGCTTATGCTGCTCGTATTGCCCATTTTTTAATCTTGTCATCGGATTGTAAAATTTTTTATCGATGATAGCCTACCCACATACTTACTGTGTTTATTGTGTCGATTTGGTTGCGTGATGTCTATGGTACTTTTCTCTATACCGGCAGACGACGGTACATTCACTGAGTTTATTTGTACGATGATGGCTGGTGTTCAAGGCAGTTCATTGTCTGAGTCCAGAATATCCTGCCAAAGCGGTAATATACTGCCTTATCGCTAAAAATAAAGTCCTCTCCAGCTGCAGCTGTAGGAGCTGTGGCATTGGTCACTAATCTTTTGCCATCTCAGTTTACTTTTTCGCAATATTTGGAAGATGTAAATGCTAATTATGATGGCGCTCTTGATGCGCAATCCAGCGCCAAAAACCAGAAATACCGTTTTATCGATGTAAAATGATCAATCTCAGGAAATAATCTTAAGAATATCCCGGAATCATATTGTGTAATCACAAAGAATTGTGGATCATTAGGGGTGTTAATTTTTATATCCTAACTGCAAAATTATTCGTGGTGTACTTGTCTGGATTCAAACAGATGAGTCACGGTCCTGAGAATACAAAATTATTGAGGTGTTATAGATGAGTGAAGCTGAGGCTCGTCCATCGAACTTTATCCGTCAGATTATTGATAAAGATTTGGCGGAAGGCAAACATACCAGTGTGCATACCCGATTCCCACCAGAGCCGAACGGCTATCTTCATATCGGACATGCTAAGTCAATCTGTTTGAATTTTGGTATTGCTCAGGATTATCAGGGCCAGTGTAACTTACGTTTTGATGATACAAACCCAGAAAAAGAGAGCATCGAATATGTTGAGTCGATTAAGAAAGACGTCAACTGGTTGGGTTTTCAATGGGCCGGCGAGGTACGCTATTCATCTGACTATTTTGACCAATTGTATCGTTATGCAGTTGAGTTGATTGAGAAGGGGCTGGCTTATGTTGAAGAACTGACACCAGAACAAATCCGAGAGTATCGGGGAACCTTGACTCAACCCGGGAAAGAAAGTCCTTACCGTGATCGCAGTGTTGACGAAAACCTCGCATTATTTGAAAAAATGCGCAGTGGTGGATTTCAGGAAGGTGAAGCCTGTTTACGTGCTAAAATCGATATGGCTTCTTCGTTTATCGTCTTACGTGATCCAGTTTTATACCGGATTCGTTTTGCTGAGCATCACCAAACAGGTAATCAATGGTGTATTTATCCGATGTACGATTTGACCCATTGTATTTCGGATGCATTGGAAGGTATTACCCACTCTCTGTGTACCCTCGAGTTTCAAGATAACCGACGTTTGTATGATTGGGTATTGGATAACATTTCTATTCCCTGCCATCCGAGACAGTATGAGTTCAGCCGCTTAAACCTTGAATATACTGTGATGTCGAAACGGAAGCTGAATCAATTGGTGTCTGAACAGTTGGTTTCAGGGTGGGATGACCCGCGGATGCCGACAATTTCTGGTTTACGTCGCCGTGGATTTACACCGACAGCGATTCGTGAATTCTGTAAACGCATCGGTGTGACGAAGCAAGAAAATATAATTGAATTTGGTGCGTTGGAATCTTGTATTCGTGATGATTTGAATGAAAATGCGCCCAGAGCCATGGCTGTACTGGATCCGGTGAAGATTGTCATTGAAAATTATGACGCTGATGCGGTGGAGATGCTGGACGTCGCCAACCATCCGAACAAGCCTGAGATGGGGAGTCGCCAAGTTGCCTTTAGCCGGGAAGTTTGGATTGAGCGTGAAGATTTTCGTGAAGAAGCGAATAAGAAATATAAACGTCTTGTTCTTGGCAAAGAAGTCCGTTTACGCGGTGCTTATGTCATTAAAGCTGAGCGGATTGAAAAAGATAGCGCGGGTGAGATTACGACGATTTACTGTACTTACGATGCCGATACTCTGGGTAAAAATCCTGCGGACGGCCGAAAAGTCAAAGGCGTTATTCATTGGGTTTCTGTCGACCAAGGCGTTCCCGCTGAATTCCGGTTATATGATCGGCTCTTCTTGGTTGCCAATCCGGCAGCAGAGAATGACTTTACGCAAGTCCTGAATCCTGATTCTCTGATTCGTAAACAAGGTTTTGTGGAAGCGGGTTTAGCCGCTGCTCAGCCAGAATTTGGTTATCAGTTTGAACGCTTAGGTTATTTTTGTGCAGATAATCGCGATTCTTCAGCCGAATCATTGGTTTTTAACCGGACTGTCGGTTTAAGAGACACATGGGCGAAGATTGAAGCGGTCTGATATGCTTTGAGGAAGTGATAGAAAGCCAGCATTGCTGGCTTTTTTACTGTTCAAATCATGCTTTTTGACGTCATCAACTGGTGTGATCTGATGCTATTTGAACGCATGCAGGGGCTGGTGGTGAATCAGAACAGTGGAAAATGTGTGAGATGCGCGCAATTATTGTAGGCAAAACAGTTTTTTTCCGGATAACCTATAGTTTTGCTGGTGTAATCCGATATATTTAACAGATTATTGAATTTACTATTACCTAAGCACATAGCTGAGCTTTATATGCGTCAATTTTTAAAACGTCTGTTGTTACCACTTGCAATAGCAGCCGTGGGTCAGATTTCTCTTGTTCATGCAGAAGGTATCCGTCTGCTTGGGCCAACAGGTCAGGTGCAGTCATCACCCCAATACAGTGAAGCGGTGAGGTCTTCTGCTGCACAATCAAATAATGAGCCTTCAAAATTTTATGGCCCCACCTCCGGAACAGAAACATTATGGTCTATTGCCTCAAAACTCAGACCATCAAATCAAGTGACCGTTCAGCAAACGCTACTTGCTCTCTATCAGTTAAATCCCGAATCATTTGAACAGCAGAATATCCACAGCTTAATTCCGGGAAGTCGGTTACGCATTCCATCTCTTGTGCAGATCCGCAGTGTCACTACAGAAGAAGCAACACGGGTCATGCAGGCCCATCAGCAACGGTTAGATCAGGCGACTCGCCTTGTTGCAACCAATTCATCCTCTGCGGCAAGATCTCGTACGGTGAAGCCGGCAGAGCCCGCGTCTGTCAAAGCAGAAACCCCACCGACAGCCCAACCTGATACGAAGCCGGCACAGCAATCAGCTGATGCTCAGCAAGTGAGTCCGCCGACAGAAAAGATTATTCCGTCAGAGCAGCCACCAGCTCAGACAGAAGCTCCCCAGAGTGTGCTGTCATTCTCCTCATCAGATGCGAAAGGGGCAGACTCAGAAATTCTGGCCCTTGAAGAGAAAAACCACCGTTTAACACTCATGTTGTCAAAAGTTCAGTCAGAAGTGAGTGAGCTGAAGAGTGAACTGGGTGATGAAAACAAAGTTCGTACTGAAGTTGAAAAACTACTGGCTGAAGAGCGTAGAAAACGTGCAGAAGCTGAGCGGATGGCACCCACATCACTAGACAAATTGTTGTCAAACGGATGGGCGGTGGGCGCGCTCGCCCTTATTCCCGGATTATTGATCGCTTTACTGGTCATGTGGCTTGTTGGTCGGAGAAAAACATCGGATACATCATCTGATGCGACCGCTGAGTCGAAGGATGTGAGTGATAAACCGATTAGTATCGGAGATGCCGCAGAGGTCGGCGGTAACGATGACGAACTTGATGACCTATCACTTGATGATGATCTCTTTAGCACTACGAGCCCTGAATCAGAAGAAAGTGACGCTCAGGATGAAGCGGATGCCGATGATGTGTTTGCTGAACTGGACGATGTCGATCTTGATTTGGATCTGGGTGATGAAAGTGAGGAAGACCTGTTTGCCAGCATCGATGATGATGGTGATTTAGTTGATACAGACCTCGATAGTGATTTCTCAGCGAGTGCAAATGGTATTAGTGTCAACAGTGAAGATAAAGCGGTCGGTCTGGAAGAAATGGAGCGGGCGCTTGAGGATGCATCTCTCGCTGCAGATGATGAAGAACAAGCAGAGGGTGAGGATTTCGACCTTTCCAGTGACGATCAAGTCGGTATGTCTCAGGACGAAATTGAGACACTGCTGGATGGTGATGCGCTTGACGATGATTTGGATACGACAGAGCTCGATCAATCCATGCTCGATGATTTATTGGCAGAGGAGCAAGATGACGAGTTCGATCTGGGGAATGCCGGGGTAGCCTCTGATAGCGATCTGGAAGCTTTATTTGACAGTATTGAACAACAAGCCGATTTAGAGCAGTTAGAAGCCAATAGTCAGGATGATTCATTCTTGGATGAAGCATTTGATACTGGAGCATTTGACACACTAGCTACATCCGAAGATGAATCAGACAGTATGATCGATGAAAGTACTGCGTTGCTGGATGAGTTACTGGATGAATCAGACGATGAACTCAACTGGGATAAAGAGTTAGAAGATCTAGGCGGCCTTGACTTAGCGGATGACGATGATAGTGATGACCCGTTTGATTTTGAAACACTCGCTCTTGATGAAGACTTGGATGCAGATGCAGAGCTCGATGAAGATATAACTCCGCTTGATGACGGAACAGAGTTATTTGATGAATTACTAGAAATTGAACAGCATAGTGCCGAGGAAGATGACGATTTTAATCGTGAAGGATTTATTGATGATCTGATTAGTTCTGCACCGGATAAAGACCCGCTATTAGACGAAGTCGATTTTGAAACATCCGTCTCAGCAGAGGCACCGGAAGAGGACGCAGACGACTTTGATTTCAATCCTGAAATTGAAGGGAGTGAGCAGGTTGATGAAGATGATGAGTCAGTTGCCGCAAATGAGTTTGGGGTGCCGCAAGACACGGATTGGGATATTGATGAAGAACTAGAACTATCTTCTCCACCAATACCGGATGATGAAGAAGTGACTGAGTCGGCATCACCTGACTTCGATGAAACCGCAGCACTGAATGAACCCGATACATCATCGCCAGATGATGCCCCCGTCGTCGAAGAAGATGACGCGGCTGAGGCCGACATCGCTGATGAAGAACTGCCAGAATTCGACGAAACCGCAGCGCTGAATGAATCCGACACATCATCGCCAGCCGATGCCCCCGTTGTCGAAGAAGATGAAGTGCCTGAGGCCGATATCGATGGTGAGCAGGCGATTGAGCCGGAAGCGACGCAAGCCGAAGTCGCAGCGGAGCAACCCGAAAGCGACGATGTATCAGACTTTATCGCTGATGAAGCATTGCCAGAATTCGACGAAACCGCAGCACTGAATGAACCTGATACATCATTACCAGATGATGCCCCCGTCGTCGAAGAAGATGACGCGGCTGAGGCAGACATCGATGGTGAGCAGGCGATTGAGCCGGAAGCGACGCAAGCCGAAGCAGCAGCGGAGCAACCGGAGAACAGCGATGCATCAGACTTTATCGCTGATGAAGCGCTACCAGAATTCGATGAAACCGCAGCGCTGAATGAATCCGATACATCATCGCCAGCCGATGCTCCCGTCGTCGAAAAAGATGACGCGGCTGAGGCCGACATCGATGATGGTGAGCAGGCGATCGAGCCGGAAGCGACGCAAGCCGAAGCAGCAGCGGAGCAACCGGAGAGCGACGATGCATCAGACTTTATCGCTGATGAATCACTGCCAGAATTCGATGAAACCGCAGCGCTGAATGAATCCGATACATCATCACCAGCCGATGCCCCTGTTGTCGAAGAAGATGACGTGCCTGAGGCCGACATCGATGGTGAGCAGGCGATCGAGCCGGAAGCGACGCAAGCCGAAGCAGCAGCGGAGCAACCCGAAAGCGACGATGATGCATCAGACTTTATCGCTGATGAAGCACTACCAGAATTCGACGAAACCGCAGCGCTGAATGAATCCGACACATCATCGCCAGATGATGTCCCCGTCGTCGAAGAAGATGACGCGGCTGAGACCAACATCGATGATGGTGAGCAGGCGATTGAGCCGGAAGCGACGCAAGCCGAAGTCGCAGCGGAGCAACCGGAGAGCTACGACGATGCATCAGACTTTATCGCTGATGAAGCACTGCCAGAATTCGATGAAACCGCAGCACTGAATGAACCTGATACATCATCACCAGCCGATGCCCCTGTTGTCGAAGAAGATGACGTGCCTGAGGCCGACATCGATGGTGAGCAGGCGATCGAGCCGGAAACGACGCAAGCCGAAGCAGCAGCGGAGCAACCGGAGAGCGACGACGATGCATCAGACTTTATCGCTGATGAAGCACTGCCAGAATTCGATGAAACCGCAGCACTGAATGAATCCGATACATCATTACCAGATGATGCCTCCGTCGTCGAAGAAGATGATGTGCCTGAGACCAACATCGATGATGGTGAGCAGACGATTGAGCCGGAAGCGACGCAAGCCGAAGTCGCAGCGGAGCAACCCGAAAGCGACGATGTATCAGACTTTATCGCTGATGAAGCACTGCCAGAATTCGACGAAACCGCAGTGCTGAATGAACCTGATACATCACCAGCCGATGCCCCCGTCGTCGAAGAAGATGACATGCCTGAGGCAGACATCGATGATGGTGAGCAGGCGATTGAGCCGGAAGCGACGCAAGCCGAAGCAGCAGCGGAGCAACCGGAGAGCGACGATGTATCAGACTTTATCGCTGATGAAGCACTGCCAGAATTCGATGAAACCGCAGCGCTGAATGAATCCGATACATCATTACCAGATGATGCCTCCGTCGTCGAAGAAGATGATGTGCCTGAGGCCGACATCGATGATGGTGAGCAGGCGATCGAGCCGGAAACGACGCAAGCCGAAGCAGCAGCGGAGCAACCGGAGAGCGACGATGTATCAGACTTTATCGCTGATGAAGCGCTACCAGAATTCGATGAAACCGCAGCGCTGAATGAATCCGATACATCACCAGCTAATGCGGGTGATGTACCCGTCACTGGATCAGACGTTGCTCCAGAAACTGACTTAGCCACCGAGTCATCTGATTTTGTCGATGAAGAAATTGGTCTTGATGCGATCCCGAGAACGTCTATTGATGAAGACGCACTGGGTGCGCTGTTGGATGAAAACGCTGAGCCAGAGCAGTATGTTTTTGAGCCAAATTTAGATGAAGATCGGATTGCCAGTGCGGGAATGGATTTTGATTCGATGCTGAATATGGGGGGTGAAGATTGGAATGGGTTCAAGCTTTCTCCGGAACAACAAGCGTCGATTCCTGATGAAGTTCCGGAAGAGGAGCTGGATGTTTGGCGAACTGAAAATCAAACACATGAACCCCAGGCGGATTCGGAAGATTGGGAAGTTCAGGACGACTTATTCTATAACGAGTCTGGACAGCAGCGTCATTTAACAATTGATGAACTGATGTCTCAGGTTGAAGGTCATGATCATCCTTTTGAAGAAGTCGATCTCAAACTGGATGTCGGATTAAATGAGTTTCCGGATGTCATCGGGGATATCACTAATGTTGATGTTGATAGTAATGCAGAAGCCGCAGGAAAACTGGATCTTGCCAAGATTTACATCGAAATGAACGATGAAGCAGGTGCAGTGAAGTTGCTGGAAGAAGCGATTGTTGATGGCAATGATGATATTCGTCAGGCTGCAAAACGCTTGATCGACGAGCTGAATCGAAGAAATTGACGGATGGGATCAGTCGAATGACTCACAAAGGGCTGTACCCTATGGATATGAAAGGTACATCGCTTGTTGTTCATTAGAAATTTTTTCAATTTACGATTATACTGCCGGCCCTGTTTGACAAGAGAAGTAGATGATGAGAATCGCTTTAGGTGTTGAGTATCATGGCGCTCATTATTATGGCTGGCAGCGGCAGCGAGAAGTCCCTAGCGTTCAGGAAGCTTTGGAAAAAGCACTGAGCCAAGTTGCAAACCATCCGATAGAGGTTCAGTGTGCAGGTCGAACTGACGCTGGTGTTCACGGTACCGGGCAAGTTGTCCATTTTGATACTGAGGTTCAGCGAAAAACTGCAGCATGGACGATGGGTGTGAATGCCAATTTACCTCAAGATATTGCTGTGCGATGGGCACAGGGCGTTCCTGATTCGTTTCATGCTCGTTTTTCAGCGACAGCGCGACGTTATCGATACGTGATATACAATGATAATTTGCGACCTGCCATTTTGTCGGCCGGTGTCAGCCACTATCATGGGGATTTATGTGTTGAAAGGATGCATCGAGCCGGGCAGTTGTTACTGGGAGAAAATGATTTTACCTCTTTCAGAGCCGTGCATTGCCAGTCTCGCAGCCCGTGGCGGAATGTCATGCATCTGCAAGTGACTCGTCACAATCGTTATGTTGTGATTGATATTAAAGCGAATGCATTTGTACACCATATGGTCAGAAATATCGCGGGGAGCTTAATTGCTGTCGGCAGAGGTGAGCAAGAGCCCGAATGGATTCAATGGCTATTAGCAGCGAAAGATCGGAAACTGGCTGCGGCAACAGCAAAAGCAGAGGGACTTTATTTGGTTGAAGTCGAGTATCCGCAAGTATTCAATTTACCGGCGCAACCGATTGGTCCGTTATTTTTACCTGATACATTGAACGAATCGCGCTAGTCGGATTCAAATCATAAGATCAGAGCGTTGTAGCGTCGTTTCACGAAGGTACAACCAGTTTTTTATCAACATGCAGAGGTTTATGTGATTTAATCCTTTGGGTGTTTATTGTCGAATAATTTTCTCTTGCCGTTGTAAGAGAGAGGAGTAAGGGTCTTCCACATGAGTTGGCTTGAAAAGATTTTAGAGAAAAGCAATATTGTCAGTTCGCGAAAAGCATCGATTCCTGAAGGTGTTTGGACAAAATGTACGTCTTGTGAACAAGTCCTTTATTATGCTGAGTTAGAACGTAATTTAGAAGTTTGCCCAAAATGTAATCACCATATGCGGATGAGCGCTCGTCGCCGTCTGGAAAAATTTCTTGATGAAAATAATCGTCAAGAAATCGGTGAGATGCTGGAACCGCAGGACAAACTAAAATTCAAAGATTCAAAACGTTATAAAGAGCGACTTGCGGCCGCGCAGAAAACGAGTGGTGAGAAAGATGCTTTGGTCGTCATGAAAGGGGAACTTTACGGTTATCCTCTTGTTGCATGTGCGTTTGAATTTTCCTTTATGGCGGGGTCAATGGGGTCTGTGGTTGGCGCACGCTTTGTGAAAGCCGTAGAAGCAGCGATCGAGGCCAAGTGTGGTTTGATCTGTTTTTCTGCCAGTGGCGGTGCTCGGATGCAAGAGGCGTTAATGTCTCTGATGCAAATGGCGAAAACCAGTGCAGCGCTGGAACGTTTATCCCAAAATGGATTACCGTTTATCTCCGTGATGACTGACCCGACTATGGGTGGCGTTTCTGCGAGTTTGGCGATGCTCGGTGACATTAATATTGGTGAACCGAAAGCGGTTATTGGTTTTGCAGGACGCCGAGTGATTGAGCAGACAGTACGTGAAGACCTTCCTGAAGGATTCCAGCGCAGTGAGTTCCTCCTGGACCACGGTGCAATTGATATGATCGTTGACCGCCGCGAAATGCGCTCTCAGGTTGCAAGCCTGTTGGGTAAGATGATGAATTACCCAGCACAGGCAACAGAATCCGGAAATGATAGCGTTTATGCGGTACCAGAAGCCGAAAAAAAAGAGTAAAGTAGTTCTCCCATATCTCAATACTATGCTTGTTTAATGAGTCAGAACGCTATGCCACAAGCCGCATCTTCGTTATCGATGTGGCTTGATTATTTATCCAGTATCCATCATTCATCCATAGATTTAGGCCTTGATCGCGTTCAGGTCGTGGCTCAGAGAGCCAACCTTTCAAAACCTGCACCAACCGTGATTACGGTTGCCGGCACGAATGGTAAAGGTTCTACCTGTGCGATTCTCGAAGCTATCCTGCTTGCTGCTGGGTACTCGGTAGGCGTCTATAGTTCCCCGCATCTTATTTGTTATAACGAACGTGTCCGGATCAATGGCAAAGTTTTAGCCGATGAAAACCATACGCGCGCATTTGATTTTATCGAAAAACAGCGTGGCACGACGAGCCTGAGCTTTTTTGAGTTCGGGACGCTGGCTGCATTGCGGTTACTGCAAGAAGAGCAAGTTGATGTTGCGATTCTAGAAGTCGGCTTAGGCGGACGGCTAGATGCGACTAATGTCGTTGATCATGATGTTTCGGTCATTACGAGTTTGGCTATCGACCATGTTGATTGGTTGGGGAATGATTTGGGGCAGATCGGATACGAGAAAGCGGGCATTTTTCGGGCCGGTCAGCCAGCTGTGTGTGGTGAACCTCATCCACCGGCGACCGTTGCTGCCTATGCTGATGAAATTGGTGCGGAATTTTTTCAGGTTGGTATTCAATTTGATTATCAGGTTACAGAAGATGTATGGCATTGGCAGCATGGTGCTTTTGACCTCCGCGATTTACCGAAGCCACAATTACCGTTACCCAATGCTGCAACCGCTTTAATGGCGCTGGGGTGTGCTGGGTTAGATATCAGTGATATGGATATTGTTGAGGGATTAAAGTGTGCCACCCTGCCTGGCAGAATGCAGTTGATTAGCCAGCAGCCTGTCATCATGCTCGATGTTGCACATAATCCACATTCTGCCTACTACCTGGCATCACAAATAAAGCAGCGCTTATCGGATAAAACAATCCATCTGGTTATCGGCATGTTACATGACAAAGATATTCAGGAAACGATCGCTGCGTTATCGCCGGCTGTTGACCACTGGTATCCGGCTTCTCTGACCGGGCCCCGAGCTGCTTTTGCCAGTGAATTGAATCGCTATATTCCCGTTCCTAGTCAAACCTATGAATCACCCGTTCAGGCTTTTAAAGCTGCGATGACACGAGCAGGTGAAAATGATGCGATTATCGTCGCGGGTTCGTTTCACACGGTTGGAGAAGTTTTGGATTTTTGGAACAAACGAGGAGTGTAAACAGAGATGGCAAGTCGATTCCAAAGTCGTTTAGTTGGAACCGTTGTATTGGTTGCACTTGGTGTCATTATTCTTCCGGATATTCTGGACGGACAAAAATCACACTATAAAGAAGATGTTGCCAGTATTCCACTGAAGCCCGATGTTGATCAAGAAACGGAACAGTACCAAATTTTAGAGCCGGAAACCGCTCAGCTTTCTTTGCCTGATTCACCTGTTGCGGCGGACGAAAACGCGAATGCGACATCATCGAATGATGCGGTTTCTGTCCACGTTCAGGCATCGTCTGAGTCAGATGACTTCCAAAGCAGTGGTTGGATTATTCAGTTGATGGCACTTAAGAATAGCGACAATGCGAAAAAACTCGTGGCAGACTTGCAAAAACGGGGTTATCAGGCACACACCAAACAGGAAAATGGCTATACACGTGTAATTATCGGGCCTGATGTTTCAAAAAGTAAAATGGAAAGACAACTGGCGGAATTGGAAAAAATTACCGGAGCGAAGGGTCAGTTGCTCAAATTTAAACCGTTAAATCCGTAAGAAAACGTTTGCGTCGCTATTTTTTCTGTTAGAATGCGCGCCATCTTAGAATGAGTGAATGTATGAACTGGTTAGATATTGTCATTTTAAGTGTGATTGGCCTGTCAGCACTGATCAGCCTGATTCGCGGTTTTGCGAAAGAGGCATTGTCACTGGGAACTTGGCTGCTTGCATTTTTTATTGCAAGTCACTATTACCCAAAGCTGGCTGTTTATTATACAAATATTCAGGATGACATGTTTCGCAATGGTGCCGCGATTGCAACGTTGTTTATTGCAACATTAATCGTTGGGGCATTGGTGAATTATGTTATTGCCCAGCTTGTACAAAAAACAGGGCTTTCAGGGACTGATCGGGTTCTTGGGGTGGTGTTTGGCGGACTCCGAGGCGTTCTGATCATTGCTGCGGTTCTGTTTTTTATGGATGCGTTTACCGCGTTTCCAAGTTCAAAATGGTGGGAAAACTCACAATTAGTGCCACAATTTCGGTGGATTATTGTGCAGTTTTTCGAACATTTGAAAACATCATCTAGTTTTCTTACCGGCGCGGTATAAATCGGCCGGTATAATGTCGCAAATCGAGGATTAAGACATGTGTGGTATTGTTGGAATTGTTGGTTCAACGCTTGTCAACCAGTCCATCTATGATGCTTTGACCGTGTTGCAGCATCGCGGTCAAGATGCCGCAGGTATTTGTACCATAGATAGCAATCGTTTTCGTCTGCGTAAGGCAAATGGATTGGTTACAGATGTATTTGCTGCAAAGCATATGCAGCGCCTTCAAGGAACGGTTGGCATCGGACATGTCCGTTATCCGACAGCGGGGAGTTCAAGTGCATCCGAGGCACAGCCTTTTTATGTTAACTCACCGTTTGGTATCACACTGGCTCATAATGGTAATCTCACCAATGCCCAGTATGTCCGGGATAGGTTATTTGAGAAAGATCGCCGTCATGTCAATACAACGTCTGACTCTGAGGTGTTGTTGAATGTTCTGGCGCATGAAATTGATACGGTTAAAGGGAATGTGACCGCAGAAGATGTGTTCAGAGCGGTTACCAGTGTACACCGTACGATTAAAGGGGCTTATGCCGTTGTTGCGATGATTATCGGGCATGGCATGATCGCGTTCCGGGATCCAAACGGCATCCGTCCATTGTGTTTGGGCAAACGCGATGTTGACGGACGAACTGAGTATATGGTCGCTTCTGAGTCTGTTGCATTGGATGCGGTTGGATTTGAGTTTATGCGGGATGTCGCACCGGGTGAGGCAATTTACGTCACCTTTGAAGGTGAACTCTATACACATCAGTGTGCTGACAATCCTCAGTTGAATCCATGTATTTTTGAATTCGTTTATTTTGCGCGTCCGGACTCTTTCATCGACCAGATCTCTGTCTATAGTGCTCGGGTCGAAATGGGCAAAAAACTGGGTGAGCGAATTCAACAGGATTATGCTGAACTCGATATTGATGTTGTGATTCCGATTCCTGAAACCTCTTGTGATATTGCCCTGCAAATCGCACAGGCACTCGATAAGCCGTATCGTCAGGGGTTTGTGAAAAACCGTTATGTTGGCCGGACATTCATCATGCCGGGCCAACAGCAACGTCGTAAATCGGTACGTAGAAAGCTCAATGCTATTCGCTCTGAGTTTAAAGATAAAAATGTTCTGTTGGTGGACGATTCGATTGTTCGCGGTACAACATCAGAACAGATTATCGAAATGGCTCGCGATTCTGGCGCCAGAAAAGTTTATATGGTTTCTGCTGCTCCGGAAATTCGTTTCCCGAATGTTTATGGGATCGATATGCCAAGTGCCAATGAGCTGATTGCTCATGGCCGGGATAATGAATCCATCTGCCGTCAAATCGGTGCGGACGCATTGATTTTCCAGACGATTGAAGATCTCGTCAGTGCAGTTGGTATCGGGAATCCGAATATCAGTCGCTTTGAAACCTCGGTCTTTAACGGTGAGTATGTGACTGGTGATATCGATCAGGACTATCTGGACTATCTGGAAGCGATGAGAAATGATGACGCCAAAGAGCAGAAAGAGATCCAGCAAGAGCTGGCAAGTCTCGAACTCTATAATGAAGAAAACTGAGTTTTTCCGTTGTAACCGTTCAGAATAAAATTTGCTGACATTAAAAAGGCTTCCTCATGGAAGCCTTTTTTATCGATCGATTCGTTATTCACTTGAATCGTTCAGTACCATTAAAGTTGATGAGACAACTACAGAATCATCGCAGCAATCCAGCCGAAGATAATCAGCGGGATATTATAGTGAATAAACGTGGGGACAACGGTTTCCCAGACGTGTTCGTGCTGTCCGTCTGCATTGAGCCCGGATGTCGGGCCAAGTGTCGAATCAGAAGCCGGAGAGCCAGCATCGCCTAATGCTGCGGCTGTGCCAACCAATGCAATTGTTGCCATCGGTGAGAAACCGAAAGCTGCCGCCAGCGGGACATAGATCGTTGCAATAATTGGAATGGTCGAAAATGAAGAGCCGATCCCCATAGTGACTAACAGACCGACAACCAGCATCAGCAAGGCTGCCAATGGCTTATTGTCACCAATACTATGAGAGAGTGAGGCAACTAACGATTCGACCCCACCGGTCTGTTTCATTACAGCGGCAAAGCCAGCGGCTGCAATCATAATGAAGCCGATCATTGCCATCATGTGAACACCCTTGGTAAAGACATCATGGGTCTCTTTCCAGGCGATAACGCCACCAAAGGTAAACACCATAAAGCCGGTGAGTGCCCCGATAATCATCGAGCCAGTGAACAACTGCACACTCAGGGCGGCAACAATGCCGATGGCTGCCGTCAGAATATATCGGCCATTAATGGTATGTTCCTGATTATGATGAACCTTGGTCAATTCAGTTTTACGATATTCTCTGGGTCTGCGATAACTAAAGAAAACCGCAATGAAAAGTCCAACGACCATACCTGCACCGGGCAGTAGCATTGCGGTTGGGATCTGGCTTGCCGTGACATTGACCAAGCCATTCCCCTGGAGGTTTTTCAGCAGAATATCTTTTAAGAAAATGCCTCCGAAGCCTATCGGAAGGACCATATAAGGGGTAATGAGGCCAAATGTGAGAATGCAGGCAATCAGACGGCGATCTAATTTGAGTTTGGCAAAAACCCCCAATAGTGGTGGAATCAGAATGGGAATAAACGCGATATGGACCGGAATAATATTCTGGGAAGACATGGTGACCAGAATGAGTGCGATCAATACCGCATATTTCAATCCGGTCTGTGTTTCCTGCTGTTCTTTGCCATGAATTTTTCGAATGACCATATGAGCGACTAAATCAGTGAGGCCGGATTTAGAAATGGCAACAGCAAATGCACCAAGCATGGCATAACTAAGTGCAATAGTCGCTCCGCCACCAAGGCCACTTTCAAACGCTGCGACGGATTCATTCAGGCTCATTCCTGAAACAAGTCCGCCAATGATCGCACTAAATGTTAGTGCGACGACAACGTTCACACGAAGTAGTGCAAGTATCAGCATGATACAGACTGAAATAACGACAGGGTTCATACAATTCTCGTGTTGTAGTATTTTGAATTAAGGTTAATTTTCTTCTGATAGCGGCCAGCCGCCTAATGCCTGCCATTTATTGACAATCCCACAGAAAAGTTCCGCAGTTTTCTGGGTGTCATAAAGCGCTGAATGAGCTTCTTTATTATCAAATGGGATCCCTGCGGCACGGCAGGCTTTTGCGAGCACTGTTTGCCCATAGGCTAGGCCGCTTAAGGTGGCGGTATCAAATGTGGCAAAGGGATGAAAAGGAACCCGTTTGAGATGGCTGCGTTCACTGGCTGCCATGACGAAGCGATGATCGAACGTTGCATTATGAGCGACAATGATTGCCCGGCTGCATTCGGCATCCTTTTGTTCTTTACGCACCTGTTTATAGATTTCTTTCAGGGCTTCCATTTCGCTGATTGCCCCTCGAAGCGGGCTGAATGGGTCATAAATGCCATTGAATTCCAGCGCTTCTTTTTCCAGATTGGCACCTTCGAATGGTTCGATGTGAAAATGGAGCGTGGTTGCCGGCTGAAGCTGTCCTTCGTCATCCATCTTGAGTGTGATGGCACAAATCTCAAGGAGCGCATCTGTTTCTGCATTAAAACCGGCTGTCTCGACATCGATGACAACGGGCAGATATCCCCGAAAGCGATTTTTTAAACGCTGTATGTTGTTTACTTCCGTCATTTTGACCATAACCTATATATCAGGGCTCGCATTATTGCAGATTATACGCCTGATAAAAACCGCAGATATTGATTAAAATGTTGAGAGTCATGGATTGCCACGCAAGAGTGGCGAGGTTTTTGCATTTCCTTTCATGTTCCAGCGTGATGTGGCAAGAGGTTGCCACTTCGGTTGTCTGTTCGGGAACCAGATGTTTGAGAGAATAGCATGTCTATAAAGTATGGGTTGATTGCCAGTTTGGGGACGATTTTGAGTCTCTGGGGAAGTGTCGGATATGCGATGCAAAAGCATTATGTGGCAACGCCTCAACAGTCAAAATGGGAAATGGTGTCTGATACGCCGCTTGAATGTCGGCTTGTCCATCCGATCCCGTCTTACGGTAATGCTGAGTTTTCTTCCCGGGCAAGTAAGAAGTTGAATCTCGATTTTGAATTGAAGATGTTACGTCCGATGGGGGAAACCCGAAATGTGTCTCTGGTGTCGATGCCACCGGCATGGCGTCCGGGAGATAAAGCGGAATCTGTCTCGCATTTGAAGTTTTTCAAACAGTTTGATGGTTATATCGGTGGTCAGTTAGCCTGGAATTTACTCAGTGAGCTGGAGAAGGGACGGAATCCGACGTTCAGCTATGAGGAGTGGCAAGATCGGGACCATTTGATTGAGGTCTCATTGTCTTCGGTTTTATTCCTTAGTAAATTCAATGATTTTAGTAACTGTCTCAGTCGTTTGTTACCGTATAGTTTCGAAGATATTTCGTTTACGATTTTGCATTATGATCGAGATAGTGTGCAGGTGAATAAAGCATCGCAGAAGCGTTTGGCGCAGATTGCTGAATATATTCGCTATAATCAGGATATCGATCTGGTCTTAGTTTCCACTTATACCGATGGTTCGCGTTCAAAGAATGAAAGTCAGAGCCTGTCAGAAAAACGCGCAGAAGTGCTGCGTGACTATTTTAAATCGCTGGGACTACCGGAAAACCGGATTCAGGTAGAAGGGTATGGTAAACGTCGGTCAATTGCCAATGACATGACTCCGATTGGTAAAGAAAAGAACCGCCGCGTGGTGATTTCGTTAGGCCGCACACAAGTATGATTCCCACCATAAAAAAACAGGCAGCTTACTCAGCTGCCTGTTGTATCTTGTCCGTCTCGGTGGCAAGCAGTACAACCAGTCTACTGCGTTGATTAACCTTGAAGACCGGCACTCGCCTGTTTATTCTGAATTAATTCCACCATGTAACCATCCGGGTCTTTGATAAACGCGATATGCGTTGTGCCACCTTTAACGGGGCCCGGTTCGCGAGTGACATCACCACCGGCATCTTTGATCAGCTGACAAGTCTGATAGATATCATCAACACCGATTGCAATATGGCCGTAGGCGTTGCCTAAATCATATTCTTCAACGCCCCAGTTGTAAGTCAGTTCGATGACGGCACCTTCTGACTCATCGCTATAGCCGACAAACGCGAGTGTATATTTGTATTCCGCATTTTCATTTTTACGTAGCAATTTCATTCCCATGATGTCGGTATAAAATTTGATTGAGCGTTCTAAATCTCCGACACGTAACATGGTATGTAAAATTCGATTGTTGGACATTGCTTACTCCTGAAATGACTGGATATTATTTTTGAGTCGCTCATCTGATGACGAGCAGTTGTATCAGTTTAAAGAACATGGCAGATAAGCGCAAATGGCACTGATATGCCAGTCATGATGGGCGCTAAGCATAATGAGTCGAACAGATGAACACGTTGACTCACCGGAAGAGAAACCCGTCGAATTGCGGATCGTCAGCATCCGATAAATGAAATAAAGTCTGTTTAACATGCTCAAGATGTTGCCACATTGCATCTCTTGCAGCTTCGGGCGAACGTCTTTGCAGGGCAAACAGAATTTTCTCATGGTCTTCCAGCCAGGCACTCCGGTAGTTTTCATTGGTAATACGGACATGAAGCTGACGCCACATCGGGCTTTCATCTCGCCGTTGCCAGAGATCCCGGACAATATCGTATAACACACTATTTTGTGAAGCGTGTGCGACGGCCAGATGGAATTGTTCATCGCCATCATAATCGCCATGGCCGGTTTCTAACTGCTTCCGTTCAATATCCAAGGCTTCCCGAAGCTTCGAAAAATCATTTTTGGTGAGGTTCATAGCCGCAAAACTTGCAATCTGGCTCTCAATGATCTGACGAGCTTGCAACAGTTCGAATGGTCCGATATCCGAGCGCATTTTCGGTTGGGGTGATGGCGGATTTTGCTGAGTCTGAGTGGATAGGGCGATGACATAAACCCCTGAACCTTTGCGTACTTCTACCAATCCTTGCAGTTCAAGCATGATAATCGCTTCTCTGACTACGGAGCGACTGACCTGCATGGCTTCGGCAATGTCTCTTTCCGGCGGCAAACGATCACCGAGATTAAATTCCCCGAAAAGGATCCGTTGTTGCAGAATCTGGCCGATTTCCTGATAAAGACGTTTCGGGGGTGTCATCGAAGTGTTCATAGAGCCATCTCTTTGATTATTCGGTCTTATCTTTAAATTCACACAGGTCTTCAATAATACAACTGCCACAGCGTGGTTTGCGGGCGACACAGGTATAGCGCCCATGCAGAATCAGCCAGTGGTGAACATCGATTTTGAATTCTCTCGGAACGACTTTCAGTAACTTCTGCTCGACTTCGTCCACATTCTTCCCCGATGCGAATTTGGTTCGGTTGGAAACACGGAAGATATGGGTATCAACGGCAATGGTTGGCCAGCCAAAAGCGGTGTTGAGGACCACATTAGCTGTTTTTCGTCCGACACCGGGCAGTGATTCCAGCGCATCCCGGTCTTCCGGTACTTCACCCTGATATTTTTCGAGCAGAATCCGACAGGTTTTGATGACGTTTTCAGCTTTAGAATTAAATAAGCCGATGGTTTTGATGTACTCTTTCAGCCCATCAACCCCCAGTGCCAGAATCGCTTGCGGTGTATTGGCAACTGGATATAGCTTATCGGTCGCTTTATTGACGCTCACATCAGTCGCCTGAGCTGAAAGCAGTACAGCAATCAGGAGCTCAAAGGGGGTATTCCAATTCAGTTCAGTTTGTGGGTTGGGATTATTTTCCCGTAGTCGTTCGAGAATTTCGATCCGCTTTTGCTTATTCATGACGCTGTTGCTTCCAGTTGAAATAAGTATGGCTGAGGTGTCATGCCATTGATTCAGTGGTTGTGATTATTGAGTCACTTTCGTGACCCTGGCTCTCTCAATCTGCGGTTTGGCTTGTTTTGGTTGACGAGAAGCCAGATATTTATCAATACAGCTTTTGAGTGCAATCAAAAAACCAACACAGATAAATGCGCCCGGGGGGAGTAGTGCGAGCAAAAAGCTATTGTCCAGATGTAATACGTCTATCCGGAGAACTTTGGCCCACTCTCCCAATAAAAGGTCAGCACCGTTGAACAGTGTCCCGTTGCCGAGGAGTTCTCGAATAGCCCCTAAGACAACCAGTACGCTGGTCATGCCCGTTCCCATCCAAAACCCATCCAACGCCGAGGGCAGGACATCATTTTTAGACGCGAATGCTTCAGCTCGACCGATAATAATACAATTGGTGACGATCAGCGGAATAAAAATCCCTAATGACAAGTACAAACCAAATGCAAATGCATTCATCAGCAGTTGTACGCAGGTTACAAGTGCCGCGATGATCATTACGAATACTGGAATTCGGACTTCTTTCG
Organism: Vibrio rubrogenes; assembly: GCF_059641415.1. NCBI lineage: Bacteria > Pseudomonadati > Pseudomonadota > Gammaproteobacteria > Vibrionales > Vibrionaceae > Vibrio > Vibrio rubrogenes. Next base: position 134,364 of record NZ_JCARSY010000002.1, on the reverse strand, counting down.
GGACATGGTTTCTGACCAGAGAAACGGTAACATTTGAACTGACCAGTACCGCGAGAGTAGCGATTCCCAGCCCCAGCGCGTTGGTAATTGTTGAAGATACCGCAAGCAGCGGGCATAACCCGAGCAACTGGACTAAGGCGGGGTTATTGTTCCACAAACCGTTTTTCATCAATACTTGTGATTGACTCATGATTGGCCTCCGTGACAATTGTAAGGTTGACGATAAAGCTGCTCTCGGTTTTGATCAACGAATTGTGTGATTTTCTTGACGGCTTTCACCACCGCTCTTGGCGTGATAGTTGCGCCGGTGAACTGATCAAACTGCCCGCCATCTTTACGCACTTTCCACTGTGATTCGTTTTCAGCCGTCACCCGTTGACCGGTAAATGACAGTATCCAGTCGCTGATACGGCGATCAATTCTATCTCCGAGACCCGGTGTTTCATTGTGAACAAGAACGCGAGTTCCGGTAATCACACCTTGATTATTCACCCCGACAATCAGTTTAATTGCCCCGTTGTAACCATCGGGAGCGATGGTTTCAATCGCTAGCCCCGTTGGCATACCATTTTGCTTGGCAATATAGGCATGAAGTGTCGGTTGCCCGGTTAAATAGGGAATATCCACAATAGTACACGCCCCTGAAAGGACATTATCGTGGGTTTGGGGGGGAATAACCTGAGCCAAAATCGTGAGGAGTTGTTTTTGTTCCTGTTGTTCAATTCTGTTTTGGGTCAAGTAATGGGTGATCGCAACCACGCCTGTTGATACACAGGCAAAAACTGCGAGGATCACGCCATTTTTTCGTATTGCAGTTAACATCGTGCCCCTCAGTGTCCGTAGGTTCTTGGTTGTGTGTAGTAGTCGATCAACGGTACACACATATTGGCGAGAATGACAGCAAAAGCAATCCCGTCAGGATATCCTCCCCAGCTGCGGATAATAAAGATCATCACACCGATAAATGCACCGTAGAACAGGCGGCCTTTGACAGTGGTTGAAGCTGTAACCGGGTCGGTTGCGATAAAGAATGCACCGAGCATCGTGGCTCCGGAAAAAAGATGAATCAATGGCGATGTGGTCGTTTCGACACCAAGCAGTTGACACAGACTACTGATGACAATTAGTCCGGTGAGATAAGCGACCGGAATATGCCATTGGATCACGCGGACCCGAATCAGTAACAGACCACCGAGCAGATAAGCAAAGTTGACCCATTCCCAGCCAATTCCGGCAATGGTACCGAATTGCTTGTGTGTTAACACCTCAGCCATTGAATGGCCCGTCCGGAACCCGTTTTTGATCGCATCGAGCGGGGTCGCCATGGTGACACCATCGACACTGAGCCGCAGCTGTTGCAGGGAAAGTCCGCGGTCATTAAATCCGCTAAAAATGACTGAAAGGGCGTCAGATAATGAAGTGTTTTCCGCAGACAGCGAGTGTGGGGGAAGCCAACTGGTCATCTGGACAGGAAAAGAGATCAATAATACCACATAGCCAATCATTGCCGGGTTAAACGGATTCTGCCCGAGACCACCATAGAGCTGTTTGGCAATCACAATGGCAAAAATTAAGCCGATGACCATAATCCACCACGGTGCTAGTGGGGGAATCGCAACCGCGAGCAGCCAAGCTGTGACTAATGCACTGTAATCTCTGAGAGCGACAACGGGAGAACGCTGACGTATTTTCATGATCAGGCTTTCCAGTCCGACCGCGACCATGATGCCGAAAATGAGCTGAATGAATGTGCCCCAACCAAAAAAATAGGTTTGGGCGATTAGCCCGGGGCAAGCAGCAATTGCAACCCACTTCATCAAGTCTGAAGTGCTGCGTTTTTGATGCGTGTGCGGAGAACTTGCGATAAAAAATGCCACTACTCTTTTTCCTCCGTATCAGACGCGGATGATGATTGTGATTGTTGCTGCGCTTTTCTGGCTTTGGCACGGGCAACCGCTGCAGCGACCGCGGCTTTTTTCGGATCCTGTGGCGGCGTATCGACAGCTTCGGATGCCGGGGCGTTTGCAGTAGGTGATGTTTCGTCCGCCTCTTGTGCTGATTGCGGTTGTGCCTGCTGCTGCGCTTTTCTGGCTTTAGCGCGGGCAACCGCTGCAGCGACCGCGGCTTTTTTCGGATCCTGCGGCGGCGTATCGGCGGCTTCGGATGCCGGGGCGTTTGCAGTAGGTGATGTTTCGTCCGCCTCTTGTGCTGATTGCGGTTGTGCCTGCTGCTGCTGCGCTTTTCTGGCTTTAGCGCGGGCAACCGCTGCAGCGACCGCGGCTTTTTTCGGATCCTGCGGCGGCGTATCGGCAGCTTCGGATGCCGGGGCGTTTGCAGTAGGTGATGTTTCGTCGGCCTCTTGTGCTGATTGCGGTTGTGCCTGCTGCTGCGCTTTTCTGGCTTTGGCGCGGGCAACTGCTGCAGCGACTGCGGCTTTTTTCGGATCCTGCGGCGGCGTATCGGCGGCTTCGGATGTTGGGGCGTTTGCAGCGGGTGGTGTTTCGTCCGCTTCTCTTGTTGATTGCGGTTGTGCTTGCTGCTGCGCTTTTCTGGCTTTAGCACGGGCAACCGCTGCAGCAACCGCGGCTTTCTGAGAGCCGCCACTGTCTTGCCCTGTTGTCATTGATTGCTCTGTTGCTGCCGAAGTGTCTGGGCTTAGGTCGGCTTCTTTTGCTGCTTTACGTGCTCTGGCTTGACGTTTGCGCTCCTCGCGGAGCTGCATCATTTCACGATTATCCGGCTCATCGGCCCCTGATTGACGGGCTGCTTCTTGTTTCGCTTTGGCTCGGGCGATTGCTGCTGCCACCGCCGGTTTAGCCTCCGATTGCGCCTGTGTATTTTTAGACTTCACCCGTTCAATCGCAGCTGCGACAGCATCCTGCCCGCCATTTTCTTTGACCATAGCCTGACGACGGTTATCGGCAGCTTGTTTGAAGCGATTTTCTCTTTCTTGTTTCTCCCGTTCCATCCGGGCTTTTTTCTCTTCAAAACGAATTCTGGCTCGTTCGGCGGCTTCGGCTTCTTGTCTCCGGGTTCTGATTTCAGCTTTGGCCTGACGATAATATTGGACGAGTGGTATCTCGCTCGGGCAGACATAAGCACATGCGCCACACTCGATACAATCTTTGAGGTTAAGCGTCTCGCATTTATCATATTCTTCAGCTTTTGCATGCCATTGGAGTTGCTGAGGCAGCAAAGATGCCGGACAAACATCAGCACACTGACCGCAGCGAATACAGGCTATTTCTTGCCGGGTCGGTGAAATCTCCTTTCGGGTTGGCGCGAGAATGCAGTTGGTGGTTTTGGTGATCGGCACATCGGCATGCGGGAGCGTAAAGCCCATCATTGGCCCGCCCATAATCAGGCGTGGTAACCGCTTATCAGGGTGATAATGGTGAGTTTCCAGCAGATGGCGGATTGGGGTACCTATCAATGCCCAGACGTTACGTGGTTGTTCAAATGTGGCACCTGTCAGTGTCACGAGCCGCTGAATCAGTGGTTCTCCGTGAATAATCGCACGCTGAATCGCATAAACAGAACCAATATTTTGCACCATTAGTCCAATATCGGCCGGCAGCTTGTCTGCCGGGACTTCAAGATTAGTCAGTATCTTGATGAGCTGTTTTTCCCCCCCGGAAGGGTATTTGGTCGGGATGACTCGAATCACGATATTTTTGTCGGTTGCCGCGGTTTCCAGTGCACGAATTGCTTCCGGTTTATTGTCTTCGATACCGATAATAATGAGTTTCGGGGACAAAATGTGGGCGAGGATGTCTATCCCCTGAATAATTTCCCGCGCATAGTGCTGCATCAGCACATCATCTGCTGTGATGTAAGGCTCACATTCAGCGGCATTAATGATTAAGATTTCCGTTCGAGCCAGCCCTGAAAGTATTTTCTTGGCGGTCGGGAAACCTGCGCCTCCCATACCAGAAATTCCGGCTTGACGAATCATATCAATCAAGGCTTCCGGAGCGTGTAAATGATAATCAGGATAAGCGGTGTGTTGGCACCATGTTTCTTGACCGTCCGGTTGGATGACGACCGCGAGCTCCGGTAAACCCGAAGGGTGAGCGGTTGTCCGCGGCTCGACCGCGGTGATGACACCGGATGTCGGAGCGTGAACGGGCAGATGAAAAACGGACATTGATCGAGTCAGCGGTTGCCCTTTTAAGACAGAATCACCGACAGATACCAGTAAGTCTCCCGGTTTACCGATATGCTGCTTCAGCGGAAGCACCAACTCTTCTGGGAGCGTTGCCACTGCCGGTGACGTTTGATTAGATTGATGTTTATTTTCCGGTGGATGGACACCTCCCGGGAAATCCCATAACCGGCCTGATTTAATTTGTTCGATTAATGACAGCATATCAGTCTCTAGTTGTGATTATGGTTAGATAAGGAAGCGTCTTCGTTCGTCTTTGTTTCGGTCACATTAACGACTGGAATTGCATTCATTTGCCATTTCCATGTTTCAGGTGTTGGTTGAACCGGGATCATTTCAATACAATCTGTCGGGCAGGGCGCCACACAAAGATCGCAGCCCGTACATTCGTCTTTAATGACGGTATGGACTGCTTTGGTACCACCGACAATCGCATCCACGGGACAGGCTTGAATACATTTGGTACAGCCGATACACATATCTTCATGAATAAAAGCAACCCGTTTGACCGCATCGCTCAGATCGTGGGCAGGTTCAGGAACATCCACGCCCATCAAGTCAGCCAGCTTTTCAATCGTTGCCTGACCTCCGGGAGGGCATTTATTGATGTCATCACCGTTGGCTATTGCTTCTGCGTATGGACGGCAGCCCGGATACCCACATTGACCGCATTGGGTTTGCGGTAGAATCGAGTCAATTTGATCAACGATCGGATCGCTTTCAACTTTAAAGCGGATCGATGCATAACCGAGAATTGCGCCAAAAATCGCAGCGAGCACAGCCAGTGCAATGATGGCAATGAGAATGACGTTCATTACAGTTTAACCAGTCCAGTAAAGCCCATGAAAGCAAGCGACATCAGCCCTGCGGTAATCATCGCGATGGACGCCCCTTTAAATGGTGTTGGAACGTCAGAGACATTGATTCGCTCACGCATTGATGCAAACAGAATCAATACCAGAGAAAAGCCGACCGCAGCACCGAATCCATAAATGACCGACTCGATAAAGTTATGATTTTCGTTGATGTTGAGTAAGGCAACGCCCAGTACAGCGCAGTTCGTCGTAATTAAAGGTAAAAAAATGCCTAACAGACGATAAAGTGTCGGACTGGTTTTATGCACAACCAATTCCGTGAACTGAACGACCACTGCAATCACCAGAATGAAACTCATTGTGCGTAGGTAGTCGATACCCAGTGGTGAGAGAATGTAACTTTCAACCAAGTAGGAACAAACCGACGCCAGAGTTAACACAAAGGTCGTTGCCAGACCCATGCCGATTGCCGTTTCCAGTTTTTTTGACACACCCATAAATGGGCATAAGCCCAAGAATTTAACCAGTACAAAGTTATTTACCAGTACAGTGCCGATTAGCAACAAAAGGTATTCGGTCATAATTTGCCGCTTGTGATTTTAATGATCCTCTTATTATCCAGTTTTATATACGGAATAACAACCAAGGAAGTCTATGGTTTTTCCGATGCCCCGGCCTTTTGTCATTGTGTCGTACTTTCAATAGCGGGTTTTGTTTCCGGAACAGGCGTTCATCAGGGATAGGCATTATGGGGAGAAGACCGTTCAAAAAAGCGCTGGGCTGTTAACGGGGATATTTTGACCGCGGTCGGTCACGCCGGGCAAAGATGTCGAATATGCAGCACAGAGTCACGATGTGCCGTTACCCGTCGCAGGATGAGATTACGACAGTTCAGCTTTGCGGTGTAACGCTTTTCACTGAACTGTCCTTTTCACTGAACTGTCGGTTTGATGTTTACACGATTTTAGGCTGACCATCAGACGCGGTGGCACCACCGTCTACCGGTAGGTTGACACCGTTAATGAAAGAGGCGTCGTCGCTCGCTAGAAAAGTGACCACAGATGCAATTTCTTCCGGCTCTGCAGCTCGCCCCAATGCAATTCGCTCATTGAATTTGTCGCGAATGTCCTGTGCCCAGCCGTTGGTCATGTTGGTTTTCACCAGACTAGGGCAGACGGCATTGATGCGCACCCCATCGGCACCGTGATCCAGTGCCATCGCCCGGGTCAGATTCACGACGGCACCTTTGCTGGCACAGTAGAATGCTGCGCCCCAGTCGCCGCCTAAGCCGGAAACGGAAGCGGTATTCACCATGCAACCTTTGGTTTTCAGCAATTCAGGTAAAGCAAATTTAGCGCAATAGACCACGCCGTCAATATTGACTGAAGAAATCTTTTTCCAGTCATCGACACTGCCTTCAATGACAGACCCCGGAACATGTACACCGGCATTGTTGACCAGAATGTCCAGTTTTCCGAAACGGGCGACTACGCTGGCAATCAGCGCTTCCACTTTGTCTGGGTCGGACACATCAATGGTGTAAGCGGAGACGCGTTGCTTATCAAAATCTTCAATCGCTTTAGCAAGCTGTTCTTCATTCCAGTCCGCTAAGGCAATGTTTACCCCTTCTGCGTAGAGGCGCTTTGCAATAGCCAGACCAATCCCATTGGCGGCACCTGTGACCAAGGCAACCTTGTTGTGTAAGCCTCTCATACGAGTTCTCCTTCAAAATGATTCATAAAAACGGGATCCTGATTCTTTGCCGTGCGCGGCAACATCAGTTTGTAGTTGTCGCTGTAATCGACAGGGATGGCCACGACCGACGGGCCTTCAACGTCCATGGCTTGTTTCAGGGTATCAGCCAGTTCATATTGACTGGTCACTGCGAACCCTTTGGCACCGAATGATTCGGCATATGCTTTGAAATCGATCGGGCCGAATTTCACACCAGAGAAGCGTTGATATTTTTTCACTTCCTGCATTTCAACCATGTTGTAGGCGTTGTCGACCCATACAATATGGAGAATGTTGCATTTCAGTCTGACCGCGGTTTCCAGCTCCATGCTCGATTGCATAAAGCCACCGTCTCCGGAAACAGAAACGACTTTATTGCCCGGTTTCAGCAGACTGGCACCAATCGCCCATGGCAGTGCGACGCCCATAGTTTGTTGTCCGTTGGAGACGAGCATCTGACGAGCGCGGAAGCAACTCAGGTAGCGGGCAATCCAGATATGAAAACTACCCATATCGAGACAGAGTGTCGTGTCCGGCGCAATGATCGATTGCATCGCTTTGATCAGTGTCAGTGGATGGAAGCCCTGTTGGCTGTATACATTCGGATAAGTTCTGATGATCTGGCGTTGCTGAGCCACCTCTTCCAAGACTGACATTGCCATTGGAGAGAGGCGGGAATAGTCAGAGATGCGATGTCTCATCTGATCTAATGATTGGGCAATGTCACCGACGATTTCCACACATGGTTGGTAGTTGAGCTGATACTCGGCCGATTCAATGTCAAGATGAATCACCGGACAGCGTTGACTGTTCCATAACTCGGGATCATATTCTATCGGGCTAAAACCGATGGTGAGGATCAGATCAGCATCGCGTAACAGTACGTCTCCGGGCTGATTGTTGAACAAACCGACCCGACCGGCAAAGTTATGGTAATAGTTGATATCAACGGTTCCCGCGGCCTGATAAGTGCCGACAACCGGTAAATGCGTTTTTTGCAAAAAGCGGGTAATCGCAGCTGCGTTTTCGCTACGACTGGCATGCAGGCCGAGCAAAACCACACAGCGTTGAGCGGAGTCGATTCGGTGCGCAGCTTCTTCAAGCGCAGTAATGTCAGCACAACCGGGTTGAATGCGCCCAGAAGGAACAATGATGTCAGTCTGAGTCTGCTCGGCTAAAACATCCTGAGGCAAGCTGAGGAAGCAAGCCCCCGGGCGGCCTGACTCGGCAATGCGAAATGCGTTGGCTATGATTTCACTGGCAGCATCTACATGTTGGACTTCGGCACTGAACTTAGTGATCGAACGAAAGATACTGACCGTATCCATACTTTGGTGGGTTTGCTTCTGTTGGTCAGCTCGTTTGACTGCTCCACCGATGGCAATCAGTGGATCGCCCTCTGAGTTTGCAGTGGCGACACCGGATACCAGGTTGCCACAGCCGGGACCTGAGGTGACCAGAGTGACACCGGCTTTGCCGGTGAGCCGACCGACGACACCGGCCATAAAGGCACCGTTGGCTTCGTGACGTACTGGAACCATCTGAATACGGGTGTCTTCAATTGCATCAAACAACCGATCGATTTTGGCTCCGGGAATTCCGAAAATATATTTAATACCGAGGGACTCCAGTTGCTGAGCAATCAACTGAGCCCCGTTTTTGTTTGAAGGTTTGGATTGCATTTTTTTGTCCTTATTATTTTGCCTGACATTGTTATTTTTCCGCCTTTTCGATGGCGGTACGAATATCTTCCGGAGCCAGATTAGCACTGAGAAACTCCGTAGAAGCCGGTGTATCGATGACGAGTCGTGACACTTTGCCAATCTGGAGGAATCCGGATGAAATACGGTAATCCTGAATGTGACCGCCGCCTTGACGGTCATCGGTAATGAAATGTTCGTGATAGCCGGGAACATTGATACCAGTGGTGTATCTGGGGCTGCGAAATCCAGCGATGACGCCTTGTTTTTGTGTGAAACGGAAGGTGGGTTGTTCCTTGACAACTTCAAGCATGGGTCGGTAGGGTCGGCTTTGTTTGGGTACTGTGCGGGTGCGGACAAAGTCGAAAACGCCATCAATGCGTAATGCACAGAACACATTGTCACTTGGAATCATGTCATCGATCAGCCGATGGACGGTTTCACGAGACATCCGTGATGTCAGTGGTAGCTCGATATTTGCTTTGAAGAAAGTCATGACTGCAAAAGGGGTTCTTTGTGTCATGTCAGCCGGATTGGCTGAGCCATCAGACTTGAGCTGAAAAACGTGCTTATCGAAAGCAATGAGCTCACCATCGAGTTGGTTGAATGTTCCCAAACCAAAATCGCCGTGTTTCAGTAACTGTTCTACGGTTGTCGAGCCTTCGTAAACGCCAGCAATCAGGGCGCTCATCAGCGAAGTCTGAAAAATTTCACCATCATTGGTCACGTGATGATATTCAGCAAATTCTTTCGCTATATCGAGCGAACAGTCACACTGAGGGTTATAGAATCCGCGCATGAGTTAATCCAGTTGTGCAATCAAGTGTATATTTAGATTGACTTCTTTACCGTACTAAATCCAATATAAAAAAGATTTATTTTGATATGGAAAAAATATGGAATTCCGTTACCTGAAGTATTTTGTTGCTGTTGCCCGGGCGCGCCATTTTACAAGGGCTGCTGAACAACTTGGGATTGCACAGCCGCCACTGAGTCAGCAGATTAAAAAGCTGGAACATGAATTGGGCGTAGACCTTTTTAAACGTCTATCCAGAGGGGTGGAACTGACTCAGGCCGGGGAAGTGTTTTACGCTGATGCGGTGAATATTCTCGCGGATGTAGAACGGGCAAAAGCGAAAGTCAGACAGATTGCCCGTGGTGAAAATACCGAAGTAAAAGTTGGGTTCGCAACTTCAACGTCAACCTCCATTCAGGTGCTGGAAAAAATGGGCCGTCTTCAGAGTGAGGGGTTCAACCTGAAGACGGCTGAGCTGCCGATGTCGGATCTGGCTGTTCAGTTGAGGAGCAAACAGCTCGATATTGCGATTATGCGTCTGCCTTGTTACGCCAGTGAGTCTTTTGAGCGCCGGCTGCTGTTTGATGATCCGTTTGTGGCGGTGATTCCTACTACTCATGCATTAGCGCAGTTTAAGCGTATCCGGATGAAACAGCTCCGGGAGCAAAAGATTTTACTGTTCCCACGTGAAACCGGGCCCGCTCTGTTTGATTGTATGAATACACTTTTCGCAGATGCCGGCATACGGCTCGAACCAAATTTTTCTGCACCACAGCTGCGTACGACAATCGCGATGGCGCAGGCCGGACTAGGCATTGCGATTGTGCCGTATTCACTGGTCGAGCATCTGGATAACTCTGTGGTAGTTGCGAGTGTCGAGGATATAAAGTTTTCCAGCCGGATCGTGGTCGCTTGGGAATCATCCAATCTCAATAAGCAAGTGCTTAAGGTGGTGGCAAAGATCAGTCAGCCAGACGGGTGATGACAAGGAGACGATCAAGATTTGGTGTGGACGTCGGTGATTCGATGTGAGCAATTCGAAATCACAGGGTTTGGAGACAAAAAAAGACGCCCTTGGGCGTCTTTTTCTAAATTTGGCTCCCCCTGCGGGACTCGAACCTGCGACATACGGATTAACAGTCCGCCGTTCTACCAACTGAACTAAGGGGGAATTGTAAAAGCGGGATGGATGGTACTTATCCTGACTGAATGTGTCAATCTCTGTGCACTAAAAAAAGTTCCGAAAACAGCAGAAAAAATACTTTACTTTTTTGTAGCCCTTGCGGCTCTAAGGCTTTATTTACTTATCCACTAATTTTGTGGATAAGTGTGTTGATGAAAGTTGATTAAATCTAAAGGAGCATTTTTATCGAGCAAATCAGGATTGAAATTCGGATTGTTTTTGTCTCTATCTCAATGTAATAAAAGCATTTTTTTATTTATTCACAGCATCCATGAATGTAATGAGAATGATAATCAAACACGTGAAATGTTAACTTATGTACCGAGATTGGGGAAAACTAGTGGATTGTTTTTTTGAGGGAAAGAATGATTTTTTCGCGAGGGTAGGCAATATATCAAAACATTTTTCAGATAGCCAGATCATTTTAGGAGAGTGTGATTTGTTTTGTAAAATAACTTCTTGCTACTTCGTTGGGAAGACAGCGACAATAAGAAATATTTCTTTCCACATCTCCTGTCGTGGAAGGAGTCGATGATGATGACTCATAAGATGATGCAGAGGGAAAGATGAGTAAAGCATTTGAACTGGTTTCTGCGTATCAACCTTCCGGAGATCAGCCGGCAGCGATTCAGCAACTACTTGAAGGGTTGGATGCCGGTCTGGCACATCAAACATTACTTGGTGTGACGGGGTCGGGAAAGACATTTACATTGGCTAATGTGATTGCTCAGGCACAGCGTCCGACGATTGTTCTGGCACCAAACAAAACGCTGGCAGCCCAGTTGTTTGGTGAGATGAAAGCGTTTTTCCCTCACAACGCGGTCGAGTATTTCGTCTCTTATTATGACTATTACCAACCGGAAGCTTACGTACCGACAACCGATACTTTTATTGAGAAAGATGCGTCTGTGAATGCGCATATTGAACAGATGCGGTTATCTGCCACTAAGGCATTACTGGAAAGAAAAGATGCCATTATTGTTGCCTCTGTTTCGGCTATCTATGGTCTGGGTGATCCGGACTCCTATTTGAAAATGATGCTCCACTTGCGTCGGGGAGATGTGGTTGATCAGCGGGCTATGCTCAGGCGTTTAGCGGAATTACAGTATTCACGAAATGAGGTTGGGTTTGAACGGGGTCAGTTTCGGGTACGTGGTGAAGTGATCGACATTTTCCCGGCTGAATCGGAAAGTGAAGCGGTGCGAGTGGAGATGTTTGATGATGAAATTGAACAAATCAGTTTGTTTGATCCACTGACCGGTGCCGTCATCCAAAAAGATTTGCCCCGTTACACTGTGTATCCGAAAACTCATTACGTTACACCCAGAGAGCGGATTCTCGACGCGATTGAACAGATCAAGGCAGAACTGAAAACCCGACAAGCTTACTTTATTGAACACAATAAACTGCTGGAAGAACAACGTATTTCCCAACGTACGCAATTTGATGTCGAAATGATGAATGAGTTGGGGTTCTGCTCCGGCATTGAAAACTACTCCCGCTATCTGAGTGGCAGAAATGAAGGCGAGCCGCCACCAACATTATTCGATTATTTACCTCACGATGGCATTCTCATCATTGATGAATCTCATGTGACGGTACCTCAAATCGGCGCGATGTATAAAGGAGACCGATCCAGAAAAGAAACCTTGGTTGAATTTGGTTTTCGGTTGCCTTCGGCTTTGGATAACCGGCCGTTAAAATTTGAAGAGTTTGAAGCGTTAGCGCCCCAGACGATTTTTGTGTCTGCCACGCCCAGTGCTTATGAAGTAGAGAAGTCTGGTGGCGAGATTGCGGAACAGGTTGTCCGACCCACAGGATTATTGGATCCGGAACTGGAAATTCGTCCGGTTACCACTCAGGTTGATGATCTATTATCTGAAATACATCTTCGCAGTGCGCAAAATGAGCGGGTATTGGTGACGACTTTAACCAAACGGATGGCTGAAGATTTAACCGAATATCTGCAAGAGCATCATGTCAAAGTGCGTTATTTGCATTCCGATATTGATACGGTTGAGCGGGTCGAAATTATTCGCGATCTCCGCTTGGGTGAATTTGATGTGCTGGTGGGGATTAACTTATTGCGAGAAGGGCTGGATATGCCGGAAGTTTCTTTAGTCGCAATTCTTGATGCAGACAAAGAAGGATTCTTACGTTCCGAACGCTCTTTGATCCAAACCATCGGACGTGCAGCCCGAAACCTTCGTGGCAAAGCGATTCTGTATGCCGATCGGGTAACCGGTTCTATGCAGCGGGCAATCGATGAGACCAACCGTCGTCGTGAAAAACAGCAGCGCTATAATGAAGAAATGGGAGTTGAGCCTCAAGCATTGCGCAAAGATGTCAAAGATATTCTGGAAATCGGGGATATCGCCAAATCAAGACAGAAGCGCAAAGCACCGCAGCGGCCGTTGTCTCAAGTTGCCGAACCTGACTCTGAATATGGTGCTCTCACTCCGCAGCAGCTCGAGAAAGAGATTAGTAAGCTGGAAGCACAAATGTACCAATATGCGCAGAATCTTGAATTTGAACAGGCAGCGCAAAAACGGGATGAAATCGAGAAACTTCGCGAACAATTTATCATCAACAGCTAGACTACTAGATATATCGATAAAAAAATAGCCAATAGAAAATAATCTATTGGCTGTCAGAATGTGAATAACTTTATTCACTAACAACGTCAGTTGGCTAGGTGACCCGTTAGGGTCAATATTACTATAAGCATATACTATGCCAACTTTAGAATGTTAAAATGCTTGTTTTGAGAGGTTGTTTCAAGGTTTTTTGAAAAAATATTTGCAATATGCAATTCTCAATGCGATCATTGTGCAAAATGCAATTTAAGTTGGCTAATTTATGCAATCGGAACAGTTACCACAAAAAAGTAGATATCTGCTGATGGTTGAAGATACAGCGTCTGTTGCTGTGCTGTATCGCACCTATCTTGAGCCTCTGGATATTGACATCAACATTGTCGGTACGGGGAAAGAGGCGTTAGAGAGTCTTGAAAAAAGAGAACCCGATCTGATTCTGCTCGATTTACGTCTTCCTGATATGACAGGGATGGATGTTCTACATGAAGTGAAACGGAAATATCCCGATGTTCCCGTCATTTTCATGACTGCTCATGGCTCAATTGATACGGCTGTCGAAGCTATGCGCTACGGTGTTCAGGATTTTTTAATTAAACCATGCGAAGCTGACCGATTACGAGTCACGGTGAATAATGCGATTCGTAAAGCTTCAAAAATTAAAAGCGATTCCGATGATCCGCGCAGCCAAAACTATCAGGGATTCATCGGCAGTAGTCAAACCATGCAAGCGGTTTATCGGACCATTGACTCTGCGGCCGCGAGTAAAGCCAGTATTTTTATTACTGGAGAAAGTGGTACGGGGAAAGAAGTGTGTGCTGAAGCTATTCATGCTGCCAGCCGACGGGGTGATAAACCTTTCATTGCCATTAACTGTGCAGCGATTCCGAAAGATTTGATTGAAAGTGAACTGTTTGGTCATGTCAAAGGTGCTTTTACCGGAGCCGCAACTGATCGGCAGGGTGCTGCCGAGCTTGCTGATGGCGGGACACTATTTCTGGATGAGCTCTGTGAGATGGATTTAGACTTACAGACTAAATTATTGCGATTCATCCAAACCGGTACATTCCAGAAAGTCGGTTCATCAAAAATGAAAAGTGTCGATGTTCGCTTTGTGTGTGCGACAAACCGTGATCCGTGGAAAGAGGTTCAGGAAGGTCGCTTTCGTGAAGATTTGTACTATCGTTTATATGTGATCCCGCTTCATCTGCCACCGCTTCGGGAGCGTGGTGACGATGTTATCGAAATCGCTTACTCCTTGCTCGGATATATGTCCAAAGAAGAAGAGAAAGATTTTGTTCGCCTTGCCGCTGAAGTCGTGGAACGATTCAGGCAGTACGAATGGCCGGGCAATGTCCGCCAGTTGCAGAATGTTTTGCGTAATGTGGTGGTGTTGAATCAGGGAAAAGAAATCACGCTAAGTATGTTACCACCGCCATTGAATCAACCGAAAGAGAGCTATCTCCGTTTGGTTCAGCCGATGATGGAAGAAAGGAAACCTTCAGTCCATGAAATCTTTCCCCTATGGATGACGGAAAAAATGGCAATTGAAAATGCTATTGATGCATGTGAAGGGAATATTCCGAAAGCTGCAGGCTACCTAGAAGTGAGCCCTTCAACCATTTACCGTAAATTACAATCTTGGAATGCAGAAGAGAAAGCATAGATATGAGTGAAATCATGAATCGAGATACGATTTCGTCATTGTCACAGGAAATCGGAGAGGACAATATTCCCGTGCTACTGGATATTTTCCTCGGTGAATTAGAAAACTATCAGGCGACGTTATCGGAAAGTGAAGGGTCAGAACAGCATGAGTTACTGAAAGAGATCAGCCATGCATTAAAAAGTAGTGCCGCGAGTTTTGGCGCTGATCGTTTATGTGCGATGGCGATTGATATTGATACCCGAGGGAAACAAGGATTACTACTCAATCCGAAGCAGGAAACACAGACTCTGCTCAAACAACTCCGTGAGACTTATACCTCTTATATGAGCTTGATTCAGCATGAATCTTAACCATTCAAATCGGCAATGATGAGCGTGACAGCTCATCATTGCACTCTATCATTATTTTTTATACAACTCGTTGATGAGTTGCTCTTCAATCACTTGTCTTAGCTTTTCTCGTTCGTGACGCCATCCTTTATCCGGAGAGGCGAGGTTACGTGTAATCATCCGACAGTCTGCCGGGTATTTGTCCGGTGGGGTTTCACACAAGATCAGGTCAACCAACCTGCCGCCACAAGCCCGTTGGCACCAGATGAGTTTTCGGTTGAGATCCATTTTCTGGGCGGGCCCGTATTCCGGGGCGAGATTGTCAATATAAATGAGTACGGCCCGACGGTTTTTCGCAATGGCTTTACCCAATTCAGGGAGTAATAACGGTGGCATGATGCTGGTTAAAAAACTACCGGGGCCAAGCAGAATCGCATCCGCATGAGTAATGGCTTCAACCGCTTCGTGAGTTGCCGGTACTTGTGGAGAAAGCTCCAACCGTATGAGTTCTTCGGTCATTTCATCGACATTAGTTTCTCCAGTGACGATGTTTCCATCAATGGCATGAGCGGAGAGATCTGCCGGATGTTCTGACATTGGCAGAATATTGATCGATACATTGAGCAGGGTTCGAATCAGATTAATTGCTTCAAGTGGTCGGACGGATAGGTTACCCAACGCAGTTAACATCAGATTGCCTAAATTATGGCCATCAAGTTCACCCTGTCCCCGAAACCGATACTCAAACATCATCGAAGCGGTCGAGGGTTCGGTAATCAACTGATTGATGCAATTACGTGTGTCACCCCATGCAATACCACCCTGACAGTGACGAATCCGACCAGTCGAACCCCCGTTGTCAGTTGTCGCAACAATACCCGTTGCATTTGGACCAAAATCACGAATGGCAGCCAAAACACGTCCGAGCCCGTGTCCCCCGCCAATCGCAACAACCTTTTTCTCTTGATAAAGTTTTTGCTGATAAGAATTCATTGTTGTCATTATCTATAAATCAATCGCGGCTAAGATTAGTTGAATTTTTTGATCCAGAATACTTCTTCTGTGAAAATTTGACTGGAACCCTCAAATTTTTTGATAAGGAAGTAGGATCTGTTCAAAAAAATTTGTAAACTGAAAAACATGTTAATTGTGATGACACATGTCTCATAGTTGCCATAGCTCCGAGTTTGACGGGCTAAGTTCCGGGTGGAATAGGCTTGTTAAACCTGTGGTCGATGTTAATGACCCGAGGGTGGGATTGGAAATGATCTTGCCTCCCGTGTTTGGAAAGGTGTTCCATGGCTCAATTTGAAGATAATTTTCAGCGTAAATTCTACTATTTACGTCTGTCGTTGACGGACGTATGCAATTTTAAATGTACCTACTGTTTGCCGGATGGATATCAGACTGAGGCTCAGCGCCCCCAGTTTTTATCGTTGCCGGAAATTCAGCGGGTTGTCACCGCATTCGCAAGTTGCGGGACCTCTAAAGTGCGGCTGACCGGTGGTGAGCCGACGCTACGTCGGGATTTCTCCGATATCATTCATCTCGTTTCCTCAACACCCGGCATTGAACAAGTGGCGATGACCACCAATGGGTTTCGTCTGGCAAAATCGGCAGCGGAATGGCTTCAGGCCGGGTTAACCAACATCAATGTCAGTGTTGATAGTCTCGATCCGAGAATGTTCCATCAGATTACCGGTGAAAATAAATACCGGCAGGTCATGGATGGTATTGAACAAGCATTGGCAGTCGGTTTTTCTCAAATCAAAGTGAATGTTGTACTACTGAAGGGGCTGAATGACCGCCAGTTGCCCGCATTTCTGGATTGGATCCGTGATTTGCCCATCCAGCTCCGTTTTATTGAATTGATGCAGACCGGAACTATGGATGATTTCTTCCACCGGCATCATGTCTCGGGGCAGGCCGTTTATCAGCAACTACTCGGTGAAGGATGGATCCCGAAAGTACGCGCTTGTCATGATGGCCCCGCGAAAGTTTTAGCGCATCCCGACTATCAGGGAGAACTTGGTTTCATTATGCCTTATGAAAAGAACTTTTGTGCGAGCTGCAACCGTCTTCGCGTTTCAGCGAAGGGTAAGTTACATCTGTGTCTGTTTGGTGAATCCGGCATTGAATTGCGTGATTTACTCCGGCAAGACGAGCAGCAGTCAGCACTGATTGAGCGGATTCAGCAGGTCTTGGGTGAAAAAGCCGTCAGCCATTTCTTACATGATGGCCATTCAGGCATGACGCCTCACTTAGCATCGATTGGCGGTTAGCCGGTCTTTATCACCAGCCAAACGCATTGAACGGATTGGCCGGAGAGGAAGAATGCTGACAACGAACGTCTGTTTCAACGATGCGACCAACGGGGGACGAAAACGGCTCATATGGCGCATCCAGGACCAACCATGTCGATATTATCAATATCAATGATCAAAATAGGTAAATCTCTATGGGACATGCACAAACCGAATTTAGACCAGCCAAGATTGCGGTCTTAACCGTTTCTGATACCAGAACGGAAGAAAATGATACATCCGGTGGTTATCTGGCCGAACAACTTCAGCAAGTTGGCCATCAGCTCGTCGATAAACAGATTGTGATTGATGATCGCTATAAAATTCGGGCGATTGTTTCACAGTGGATTGCAGATGAAGATGTTCAGGTTGTTTTGATCACCGGTGGGACAGGCTTTACTTCACGAGACAGTACGCCGGAGGCATTGATACCACTATTTGATAAGCAAGTCGAAGGATTTGGTGAGTTATTCCGCATGGTCTCTTATGAAGAAATTGGCACCTCGACAATTCAGTCGCGGGCGATTGCCGGTTTTGCCAACCATACGGTCATTTTTGCCATGCCGGGGTCAACCGGTGCCTGTAAGACTGCCTGGACAAAGATTATTTGTCAGCAGTTGGATGCATCACACCGACCATGCAATTTTATGCCCCATTTATAAACCGCATTGGAGTCAAACATGAGTCAACTCACCCATATTAATGCCGCTGGTGAAGCCAATATGGTGGATGTTTCCGACAAAGCCGATTCAGTTCGGGAAGCTCGGGCCGAAGCGTTGGTTTACATGGCGGAAGAAACATTGCAATTGATACTTTCCGGTCAGCATCATAAAGGCGATGTCTTTGCAACAGCCCGCATTGCTGGGATTCAAGCCGCGAAAAGAACTTGGGAACTGATCCCGCTTTGCCATCCACTGTTGTTATCGAAAGTGGAAGTTCGGTTGACAGCAATCGAGACTGAATCGTGTGTCAGAATCGAATCTTTGTGTCGGTTGAGGGGGAAAACCGGGGTTGAAATGGAAGCTTTGACCGCCGCATCTGTGGCGGCGTTGACGGTTTACGATATGTGCAAGGCTGTTCAGAAGGATATGGTGATTGGCCCGGTGCGATTACTGGAAAAGTCCGGAGGAAAATCAGGGCATTTTAAGGTGGAATCATGATTAAGGTGTTATTTTTTGCCCAGACTCGGGAGCTCGTCGGGCAGGCGGATCTTGAATTACCGTGTACGTTTGCAACCCTTGATGAGTTGCGGGGCGATTTGGCCAAGCGCTCGGGAAAATGGGCTTTGGCAATGGATTCTGAGCGCTTGCTGGCAGCAGTCAATCAAACTATCGTTCCTCTGGATACTGTGCTTCACGATGGTGATGAAGTTGCATTTTTTCCACCGGTAACCGGAGGTTGATATGGGATACTCAGTTGCTGTTCAACAAGATGACTTCTGTGTTGAAGATGAATATCAGGCGTTGTCTCAGGGAGAAGATGCCGGTGCCGTTGTAACATTTGTCGGAAAAGTTCGGGATATGAATCTGGGGAGTCAGGTCACCGGATTACACCTCGAGCACTATCCGGGAATGACAGAAAAAGCGCTGAATACGATTTGTGAGCAAGCGTTACAACGCTGGCCTTTGCTTGCGGTCCGGGTGATTCATCGGATCGGTGATCTGGCGATTGGTGCGCAAATTGTTTTTGTCGGTGTGAGTAGTCACCATCGCGATGCAGCATTTGCTGCCTGTGCCTTTATTATGGATAAGCTGAAAACTCAGGCACCCTTCTGGAAGAAAGAAACAACTAATAGTGGAGAACGCTGGTTAGACAGCCGAGAGTCAGATCGTGCGGCTGCCGAAAAATGGCAATAATTTCCAATAATTATTGTGATTTAACCCCAAGTTCAATTCATTTTATCTTTTTCTAAATATTTTTTGTTTCTCTGTTAACAATGATGAATGAAATTGAGTGATTCTATTTAGCAATTATCTGAAATTAGTCAACACTTACCTTAAAGGCCCAGATGAAAGGCTTGAAGGAGAGAACGATGGAATCACTCAAAGTTAGACATTATATGACACAGCATTCGATTACCTTTAAAGCTGATATGTCATTATCTGCTGCATTGGAAAGAGTCATTGAGTTTAATGATTTTTTTAGTGGTCCGGTGATCGATGATCATGGCAGAGTGATTGGCTTTTTATCGGAGCAGGATCTACTCGATAAATTGGTGAAGGTCAGTTATTTCTGTCAGGACTCTCATATGGTGGGCGACTGCATGACACAAGTGGTTGATACCATCAGTCCGGATTTACCGATTATTGAATTAGCAGGTTATATGCGTGATGGTCGATCAACTTATCCAGTGGTTGAAGATGGCCGGTTAGTCGGTGTAATTAATCGGCGGGCTGTACTGAAAGCGATTAATAAAAATCTGCACAGTTGCTTTAAACGTCAGGTATAAATTCTGCCTATCGAATGAGTTCAACAAGCCTCGAAATGTTATTTCGCAGGCTTTTTTTGTACCCATTTAGGATTTATGTCACATATTGATGAAATATGATGTTATGTGGATTCATTATGTGTGATCTATATTGGCATTTGTGAGCTAAATCTTGGTTAAAGTGCAGTTAGCATTTCATGATACTGAAGTTTGAGTATTTCAACCAAGATTACAATGAAGGAGACAATAATGTCAGATAAAGTTTTTCATCTCGGAGTCACGCAAGAAGATCTGAATGGTGCGACACTGGCAATATTGCCCGGTGATCCTGAACGAGTTAAGAAAATTGCTGACCAGATGGACTCCCCGGAATTTCTGGCGAGTCATCGTGAATTTACGCTGTATCGGGCAAAAGTTGAGGGTAAACCTGTCATTGTTTGTTCAACGGGCATCGGTGGACCATCCACTTCAATTGCGGTAGAAGAGTTGGCACAGTTAGGGGTTCGCAGTTTCTTACGTGTTGGAACCACCGGGGCAATTCAGCCTAATATTCAGATCGGGGATATCATCGTGACGACTGCGGCTGTCCGGTTAGACGGGGCAAGCTTGCATTTTGCACCGATGGAATTTCCGGCGGTGTCAGATTTTGCCGCGATGACAGCATTAAAACAAGCTGCTGATGACGAAGGTGTTCCGGTTCATACGGGGATTACCGCTTCCAGTGATACGTTCTATCCGGGGCAAGAGCGTTATGATACTTATTCGGGTCGTGTCACACGTCGTTTCCAGGGCTCGGTTGAAGAATGGCAAGGAATGGGGGTTCTGAATTTTGAGATGGAATCTGCGACGTTGTTCACCATGTGTGCCAGTGCTGGCTTGCAAGCTGGCTGTGTGGGTGGTGTGATTATCAACCGGACTCTCAAAGAAATTCCTGATCATGCTGTCGTGAAAGAAGTAGAAGCAAAATCGATACGAGTGGTCGTAAAAGCCGCAGCACTCTTGCTTACTTGAGCCACACACCTAAACTTTTCGGGGCGTCATATGCGATGGCATATGACGCCTTTTATTAGTCTAGGCGGTGAGTAACTTTGGGAGCGGCAGATACAGTGTCTCAATGAGCTCTCCCAACATATGATCATACACATGAGCAATACTCAGCGAAATATCAGCGGTCATCTGATACATGGCTTCGGCACCGATATTGTAGTCAGGATGCTTACTCACATCGGATAAAATCGCCAGAGCTTTGGTACATGTCGGGGATGAGATCGATAAAGGGCTCACCATTGTCAACTGGTTCACTTTTCTCGCCAGTATTTCAGCACAATGTTGTAAACGTGTTTGTCCTTCGGGTGTATTCATCTCTTCAATGCAGATTCGGAATTGTGTCAAAGCGTCCATCGCATCAATGACTTGTTGCCAATTCATATGATATTCATCACTCAAATCTTCCCGATTGACTTCAACTAACCAAGCCAGCATGACTTCATCCATGAGAAACATACAGTGGCGGATTGCTTTGCCGTGAATCATTTGATTGCGAGAAATCGTTCGTTCGGACCAGTCCTGCATCAGTGCTTTCAGTTTGAGCTGAAGCACTCGATACATGGGCTTGTTATCAAAATGAGCAATGGAAATGAGGTGAGTGGTTTTCTCATTCAGCAACTCGGCAAGATGCTCAATTTCAATATCTCTGTGCTCACCAAACATCAGCACATGGTGTGTCGCACTCCGGTGTTGGCGGCACAGATGCAAAACCTGACGTAAATCAACAAGCAGCTCATACTTACGTTGCAAAGTAGACTCACGTTGTTTGGCAAGATAAAACATGAATCCGAGTATGCCGACGGAAACCAGCATCGAAATAATGACGAACATAACCAACTCCTTGTCTGTGTAGAGATACCTTGATTTTTGCAGTTGTTGGTTCTTGTGCAGAATAGCGTTGTATGTACTAGAGACATCAGCCAATACAATCAGAAGTAAACAAGCCCAACCCACAAAGGTCAAGACACCTTTGTATCCTTATGGTCAAAAAGAAGCAGAATTAGTGCCAGATTATTTTATTTTTAAAATCATTATCTTAACCTTTCATTTACAATTGTATCGCACCGTTATTGTGCGCAAATGATGATCTTGGGGCGATACGGCTCAGTGTGTGGATGCGTATCGATAAAAAAGGCCTTAACGGTATCTGGTAAGGCCTCTAATAGATTGATAAATATATCAATTTTACATGACTCGCATACCCGGCCGGGCACCTTCATGCGGTTCGAGGATCCAGAGATCTTTTCCACCCGGTCCTGCAGCGAGAATCATGCCTTCAGACATACCAAACTTCATTTTCCGCGGCTTCAGGTTGGCAACCATGACCGTATATTTACCGACGAGCTCTTCAGGCTGATAAGCGGCTTTGATACCGGAAAAGACCTGACGAACTTCGCCACCGATATCTAACTGGAATTTAAGCAGCTTATCTGCTTTGGGCACCGCTTCACAAGATAAGATCTTGGCAATCCGTAAATCAACTTTGGCAAAATCATCAAATTCGATTTCCGGGGCGATTGGGTCTTTGCTGAGTTCCGTCTCTTCCTGAGCGTCCGCTTGAATAATCGCTCTCTCGGCTGCAACTGCTTCTTTCGAGGCCTCGATCATTGCTTCAACCTGTTTTGGATCGATTCGGCTGAAGAGGGCTTTGAAGGTGGCAATCTCATGATCAACCAAAGGTTGCTGGATGTTATCCCAGCTTAGCTCTTGATTGAGGAACGCTTCACTCCGGGCTGCCAGTGCTGGCATCACCGGTTTGAGGTAAGTCATCAGAACACGGAACAGGTTCAGACCCATAGAACAGATCGCTTGAAGTTCCTGTTCTTTACCTTCCTGCTTGGCAATCACCCACGGTGCTTTTTCATCAACATATTGGTTGGCTTTATCCGCCAGTGCGGTGATCTCCCGGATCGCCCGGCCAAACTCTCGGTTCTCATAAAGTTCACCGATATGTTCAGCCGCAGCTATAAACGTCTGATACAGCTCTGGGTCGACACATGTTGCTGCTAGTTGCCCCGCAAAACGTTTGTTGATAAAACCTGCATTGCGTGACGCAAGATTGACGATCTTATTGACGATATCTGAGTTGACCCGTTGGGTAAAATCTTCCAGATTCAGGTCGAGGTCATCAATCCGGTTATTCAGTTTGGCAGCGTAATAATAACGCAGACATTCCGGGTCCAGATGGTCTAAATACGTACTCGCTTTGATGAATGTTCCTTTGGACTTAGACATCTTCGCGCCATTCACCGTGACATAGCCGTGAACATACACGTTGTCCGGCTTACGGAAACCGGCGCCTTCCAACATGGCTGGCCAGAACAGGCTGTGGAAGTAGACAATATCTTTACCGATGAAATGGTAAAGTTCAGCCTGACTGTTTTTGTGCCAGTATTCGTCGAAATCCAGATCATCGCGGCGGTCACATAGATTCTTAAATGACCCCATGTAGCCGATAGGCGCATCGAGCCAGACGTAAAAATATTTACCGGTTTCGCCCGGAATTTCGAAGCCGAAATAGGGTGCATCGCGTGAGATGTCCCATTGTTGCAGACCGGATTCAAACCATTCCTGCATTTTGTTGGCCATTTCTGTTTGCAAAGAACCAGAACGTGTCCACGCTTTCAGCATCTCTTCAAACTGGGGTAAATCAAAGAAGAAATGCTCGGAATCTTTCATGACTGGTGTTGCACCGGACACGGCAGACTTCGGATTGATCAAATCTGTCGGGCTATAGGTTTCACCACAGGCATCACAGTTGTCGCCGTATTGGTCTTCTGAATGACATTTCGGGCAGGTACCTTTGACGAAACGATCAGGCAGAAACATCTGTTTTTCAGGATCATACAACTGGGAAATTGTCCGACTCGAAATAAATCCGTTGGTTTTGAGTTGTTGATAAATCAGCGATGAGAGTTCACGGTTTTCTTCACTGTGCGTGCTGTGATAGTTATCAAAGCTAATATCAAAACCGGCAAAATCTTTCTGGTGTTCCTGACTGACCGAGGCAATCATTTCTTCTGGCGTGATCCCCATCTGCTGAGCTTTCAGCATAATCGGGGTACCGTGTGCATCATCTGCACAGATAAAGTGAATGACATTGCCGCGCAGGCGTTGGTAGCGTACCCAAATATCCGCTTGAATATGCTCCAGCATATGACCTAAGTGGATAGAACCGTTTGCATACGGCAGGGCACAAGTTACCAGAATTTTTCTTGGTTCAGTTGCCATAACTTATCTTTCGCTCTGTCTGTTATACTCGGATGGCCTCAAAATATAGTTGTATGAAAGCTTGGTATGTGATTCTGAGGTTGCCGGAGTGATGTATCAAAAATTTGTGACTGCTAATACTACCTGATGACAGGAATTACGCCAAGGCGTTATTCCTTTATCTTGCAGGGGTTCTGTCTGGTTTACTGTGGTGTTAGCATAGGCTTTTGGCGCTGCCTGATGAACGTGTCATCACAGGTGAGCGTGTCGATTGAAATTATATCCGGTAAAGAAGGTAATCTATGCGGCAGCTTACACCTCCCCAACAACTCTGTGTTTGGTTGAATCAATTCTCTCACCCTTGTCTGCGTTCTGACTGGGCATCCCAGCCGGGGTTGGTTTATACCCATGAAGATAACCACTATCACATTGAAATTCCTTTTGCTGCCAATACGTTGGCGGACGAGTTACGTCAATGGATTGCCGCCCAAACTGAGCGACCAGTCGCGGGTGACATCGACGTGCGTGTTGTGCCGAAAACCTTACAGACTCAGGTCGCTTCTCCTGTCAAAGGCGTTAAAAATATTATCGCGGTTACTTCCGGAAAAGGCGGTGTCGGCAAATCAACCACGGCGGTGAATCTGGCCTTAGGGCTGGCAGCCTCTCATGCCCGTGTCGGAATTTTGGATGCAGATATCTATGGGCCATCGGTTCCGATGATGTTAGGGACAGTGCATGCTGAACTGGAGGTGCGTGATGAACGTTGGATGCAACCGGTGCAGGCACACGGACTTTATTCGCATTCGATCGGTTATCTGATGAATCAGGACGATGCCGCAGTATGGCGCGGTCCGATGGCTTCCAAAGCGTTCCAGCAGTTGCTCAATGAAACCGAATGGCCGTCGTTGGACTATTTGGTGGTGGATATGCCACCGGGCACCGGAGACATTCAACTTACCTTGTCACAGCAGATGCCGCTGACTGGCGCAGTGGTGGTCACCACGCCTCAGGATTTGGCCCTCGCGGATGCCCGCAAAGGTGTGGCGATGTTTGAAAAGGTTAACGTTCCTGTGGTCGGGTTGGTGGAAAATATGAGTTATCACATCTGTAGTCAGTGTGGTCACCGTGAAGACCTCTTCGGCACCGGTGGGGCAGAGAAAATGGCGCAAGAGTACGGATTGAGTCTGTTGGCGCAAATTCCGTTGCATCGACAAGTTCGGGAAGATATTGATATTGGTTGTCCGACCGTTGTCGCGCGACCTGAAAGCGAACATTCTCGTCTTTATCTGGCGATGGCTGAACGGGTTGCCAGCCATTTATATTGGCATGGTCAGGTGGTTCCGGATGCGATCCCCTTCACTCATCTGAGCTGAGTTTTGTATCGATTGGACAGTGATTGTCTGTGTTGAATGCTACTTTGATGAAAGAAAAGATAAATTATGCTTTTTTGACCCTGTGAATCTGGTATCCGGCAGAGCTTGTCTCTATAATCACGCCGGCTTATCTGGTTTCTTTGTCAAATGTATCGAGTGAACAATCATGTCTGATCACAATCAATGCGTCATTATAGGAATTGCTGGCGCTTCTGCCTCAGGGAAAAGTCTGATCGCGAGTACCATATATCGTGAATTGCGAGCCAAAGTCGGCGATCACCAAATCGGTGTGATTACCGAAGATCGCTACTATAAGGATCAAAGTCATCTGAGTATGGAGCAGCGGGTCAAAACCAATTATGACCATCCGAGTGCGCTGGATCATGATCTGTTATGCGAACACTTACAGCAATTGGTGCGGGGGGAGTCGGTCGATGTTCCCGAATATAGCTACACAGAGCATACCCGGACAGAAAATACCCATCATATGAATCCGAAAAAGGTGATTATTCTGGAAGGTATTTTGTTGTTGACTGAGCCGCGTCTGAGAGAATTGATGCACGCGACTATTTTTATGGACACCCCGTTAGATATTTGCCTGCTGCGTCGTGTGAAACGTGATGTTGAAGAGCGGGGGCGGACACTGGATTCGGTGTTGAAACAGTATCAGGAAACGGTCAGACCGATGTTTTTGCAGTTTATCGAGCCGTCTAAACAGTATGCTGACATCATTGTCCCGCGTGGCGGGAAAAACCGGATTGCCATCGATGTGTTGAAAGCACACATCGCTAAGTTGCTCAAATCCTAAGCTTGCGCATCGTCACTGACTTTTTGTTGATATCGGAAATGGCACCAGACAGCGTGCCATTTTTTATTCCTACCATATGATTCTTCCCGCAATATGATTCCCAGCGGTGTACAACGGTTGACGGGGGAGGCTGCTATTTCCTCATTGTTTGTCATTTCTTGACATGAAGCTGACGTTGTTGAGGAAGAGACGAAGTGCATATGGTTGTCATTTGATTATAAAATACCTATGTTAAGAAACATTCTTATCTGTCAATGGTCTTAGTTTTCTCTAAGTGATTAGAAAAATAAGTGTTCAGGAAAATGCCAATGAAAAAATTGTTCCTTGTGATTGTGATAATTTGTGTTGTGATTGCTGCCGGCATCGTCACATTAGTCACGGTAGTTGACCCGAATCAGTTTAAACCGCTGATTGTCGAACAAACGAAAAAAGCAACGGGGATGGATGTTGTGATTGGCGGTGATATCCGCTGGCAGTTTTTTCCTGCAATTGGTTTTCAGATCGATGATGTATCCCTCAAAAATCCGGCAGGCTTTCAGCGGCAAAACTTACTGCATGTATCTCACCTTTCCATTGATGTGGCGGTGATGCCGCTACTGGATAAAGAGCTGGACATCGGCAGTGTCAATCTGGACGGTGCTGACATTCAGATTGAAACATTACGCGACGGCACCACTAATTTAGATAGCCTGTTGAGTCAACAACAGGCAAACCAGCCATCAGATGCTGCACAACAGTCTGATGCCGCCTCCGATGTACAGGCGCAGACTGATGCTGCTCCGACAACCGCGCAATCATGGAAAGTTCGTGTCGCTGGTGTGGATATTCGTGAGGCTCGCGTCTCTGTGCTCAATGAGGCTCAGCCTGAAAATCAACTGGTGCTGAACGATGTGAATCTGACCATTAGTGCTTTTGCGCCGAACCAGTGGACAACGTTTTCTTGGTCGATTCAGGGGAAACGGGCCGTGCAACAGTTCTCGATTGCAGGAGAGGGAGAATTTCGCTTATCCGATGATTATCGCCACTACGCGCTACGCCAGATAGCTGTGAAGGGCAGTTATCAGGATGAAACGAACGATGTGCGTTCCCTGACGTTGTCTTTACCGATGTTCGAAGTCGGTCAGGATGCACCGTTTGAGGTGGCTGTTGTGGGTAAACTTGCCGCCAATGACGTTGATTTTACCGGTAAAGGCACATTGAATCTGGATCAACGCTATCAGCAAATCCGGGTCAGCGGGTTGGATACTCAGTTGAAGCTGGCCGGGACACAACTACCCGTGAGCCCGCTACCGGTTGTTTTACAGGGGAATCTCCGGATAAATCTACCTGACAACCAGCTGGACATGAGCAATTTAAAACTGCAAGTGGCAGATGTGGCACTGCAAGGTAAGACGTCGCTCCATTTGGGAAGTAAACCAGCTATTCGCTTCCTGCTTCAGGGGGATCAGATTGATCTCAGCCCGTTTTTACCGCCTGCGACAGAAACTGCTTCGTCATCGCAGGATGCGCCATCCGCTCAAGCTTCAGTCGCGGCGAATTCGACTACGCAAGCACCGCAAACAGCGTCGGCTCAAGAGCCGGATCTGACAGTTCTCAAAGCATTTGATCTCGATGGAACGTTAAATATTGCCGGGCTTAAAGCGCAGAAACTGACGTTAAATAACTTGGGGATTAAAGTGAATCTGCGTCATGGTGTGCTGACGCTTTCTGAGTTACAGGCTGATTTATATCAAGGCCATTTGCAAGGTAAAGGGGTGCTCAACGCAAGTGTTGTACCTGCTACTTATCAGATGCAGCAATCACTGCAAGGGATTCAAATTCAACCGGTATTACAAGCGCTGGCAGATAATGATCGTCTCGAAGGGAAAGGGTCAGTTGAACTAGATCTGCGCGGCCAAGGATTAAGTGAAAAACGCCTCAAAGAGAACGTTGAAGGGACAGTGAAAATTCAGTTACAGGATGGTGCTGTCAACGGTATCAATATTGCCCGGATCATCCGCCAGGGCTACGCAAAACTGAAAGGGAAACCATTGGATGACACCGAAGGGGTGCAGAAAACGGACTTTAGTGCAGCCAGCGCGACTCTCCATTTAAATCAAGGTGTGGCGACCATCAAAGAGAGCACGTTGCAGTCCCCGTTATTACGGGTGCATACCAAGGGCGATGTGAATTACGTGGCGCAAACAGTGGATGTGGTCGTCCGTGCATCAATTGTCGGGACGTTGAAAGGTCAGGGTGGAAAAGATATCAATGAGTTAAAAGATGTCACCATTCCGATACAGGTGAAGGGAAGCTGGACCCAGCCTAAATATAAGTTGGTGTTTGATGATGTCGCGAAGCAAAAAGTACAAAAAGAACTCGATAGAGGTTTGGAAAAACTGGACGATAAAATCAAAGATGAGAACACCAAAAAAGCGCTGAATAAGTTGCTGAAAGGGCTTTTTTAGCGCCAGCTCGAACTGGTTATTCCGGTTATTCCGGTTATTCCGGTTATTCCATAACTGCGATGAAAATACAGGGACAGGTGCCAAGCCTGTCCCTGTATTGTTCCTTTATGTCGGGATGTCAGGCGGTTTACCAGTCGATCCCTTGCTGCGCTTTCACACCAGCCTGAAAAGCGTGTTTAACATTTTTAACTTCCGAAACGGTATCTGCCAGATCAAGCAGTTCCCGATGCGCGCCACGACCCGTAATAATGACGGTTTGCATCGGCGGACGTTGCTGTAATGCGGTGAGAACCTCTTCCAACGCCACGTAGCCATAACTGACCATGTACGTGAGTTCATCTAACAATACCACGTTGAGTGTTTCATCTTGCAACATCTGCTGGCATTTTTCCCACACGGCCTGTGCGGCGGCAGTATCTGTGGCTTTATTCTGAGTTTCCCAAGTGAATCCGGTTGCCATGACATGGAATGTGACGCCCAATTTTTCCAGTAGATTGCGTTCTCCGTTATCCCATGTGCCTTTAATAAACTGCGCAACGCCGCAATTCAGCCCATGTCCGACGGCTCGGGCAACTGTTCCGAACCCCGATGTTGATTTGCCTTTGCCATTGCCGGTAATCACGATCACAATACCGCGTTCTTCGGTTGCTGATGCAATTTTAGCATCAACTTTTTCTTTGATTCGTTGCTGGCGAGCCTGATAACGATCAGATGGGTTATCTTCATTTGACATGGTGTCAGATTCCTATTTCATGGGCGCAATAACTGTATCATAGCGTAATGATGCGGTAGCAAAAACCATAGGTTCAGTATGGTCAGTGCGAACAGGCTGAGCAATCGGCAAATTTGGGAATTAGGTTGAAACCTGCTAAGTTGATCGAAGCATGATTGAATGTATAAAAGTTATTTGTCAAAAGTAATTCACACAAAGGACAGTCCATGAGTCAACGTAAACCGTCCATTCTGGTGGTCTGTATGGGCAACATTTGTCGTTCCCCGACCGGAGAAGCGGTGCTCAAAGCAAAAGCAGCGCAAATGGGAATCGCCGTTGATGTCGATTCTGCCGGCACCATTGCCTATCATCAGGGAAATCCACCGGATACCCGGGCCCGAATAGCCGGTGAAAAACGTGGCTATAGTTTTGCCGGGATGACTGCCAGACCCGTGACCAGCGATGATTTTGCGCGTTTTGATATGATTCTCGCCGCAGATCGTGACAACCTCGCTGATTTACAGGCCCGATGCCCCGCTCAGTATCAGCATAAGTTATCGCTGTTTCTGAGTCATGGTCAGTCAACTGAATATGAGATTCCAGACCCTTATTACGGGGGAGATGATGGCTTTGAACGCGTGTTGGATTTGTTGGAAGAGTCGGCAGAAGCGGTGTTGAGAAAATTATAATCCGTCATTGGTAAAAAATCCGCCTCTTGGGCGGATTTTTGCATTTACAACAGCGAACAACTTCTGCGCTTAGAAGCTCCGACTGTATTGAAGTCCCGTGAGGACCGCGTCAGCGTGTGTGGTGCCTGTGATCTTGCCGAAAGTCTTGTCTTCAGTCACGGATACATCTTCACCAATTAGGTAAGTGAAGCCAAAATCGATATTCGATTTTTCATCCAAGTGATAAGTGAAACCGGCAGAAAGCCACTGGCGATCTGAGTCAGGTACAGAGATCGAGCGGACATCATCTTGTGCACTAGTGTCGTACATATAACCTGCGCGTAGCGTCCAAGTTCGATTCAGGAAGTAGGTACCACCCAGCGAATAATGCCAGCCATCTTTCCACTGGTATTGGTTAATGATGCCACTGGTATTGGCTGCGAGGACATCGAATTCAGACCACTTAATCCACTGAATACTATAGTGAACAGCGTAATCGCCATTCAAACGGTGATAACCGGAGAATTCGGCAAAATCAGGCAACGGCATCACTACTGTATCGGAGATACTGCCACTGGCTTTGGTATAACCGACATACTCAACATCGCCATCAGCTTTGAGATCCGGACTGTAGTGATAATCGACACCGAAACGGTTGTTCTCATTATATTCATATACGGCACCCAAGTTATAGCCGACAGCCCAGCCATCCGCATCAAGGTCAGTACCGACACCTGAGCTCAAGTTTCTTGCTTGAGCCACAGCCTGTGCCTGCGGACTGAGTGGGCGTTTAAACTTACCTTGCCCGTAGATCAGATCCAAACCGGCACCAAGACTCCATTGTTCATTAATTCGGTAGGAGCCAACGACACCGAAGTTGAAACTTTTCACGTCGGTTTTACCACCGAATTCATAGCCGGCATAGCCGTTATCAAATTCAGTTTTGGTCCCGAAGTTAGAATAGGCGTTGAGTCCCCAGGCAAATTTTTCATTGACCGGAACGACGAGGTAGATATTCGGAGCAAGCGATGTGTCACCGGCACCTGAGTAGTTGGCGCTCGTTTGCGTTTTGGCGATGTTATTGGTATAGGTCGCATCGTCCACATCAATCATCGTGGTGATGCTTTCAACACCAAGTGAAAGGGAAACATCATCAAACAGAGCCATGGCTGCCGGGTTTTTCGCGATGACAGAGGCATTGTCTGCAATCACGGCATCACCGGCAAAGGCACGACCAAGTCCGGTGGCTGACTGTGCATTAAGTTGGAAACCAGCGGCAAAGGACTGCTGAGCGGTCACTGATATTGCCACTGCGATCAGGGTTTTCTGAAACAGGCGCGTGTTGTTCATAAGATAAATTTCCTTTTTTAACGGTCTCTAAATGGACCTTGTTCAGTAAATATCCCTTTTATTAGAGCATTTACTTAGTTGGCGGCTGATACTAGTGACTAGTGTAGGGCATAGAAATCCGACCAGTTTAAATTCATGATGTAAAATTACTGAACTGGTAGCTATATGGCATGAATTTGGGTAAAAAAGTTGCTTTTTAGAGTGTATGCTCTATCAAATTCAGGTGATTTAATCATCAATTTGTCATATTTCTAGTGTTGAATGATAAGGTTATACTGATGGATATATCACCCAGAGCAAAGACGTTGAGTTATCCGTATATGTGGTAAACTTCCATACATTTTTAGGGGTTTTTGCGTGCTTCGGAAAGAACTTAGGCTATTTTTCTGTAAATCAAAACAAAATTGATCTATTTCAAAAATTATTCACAGAAAGTCATTATAGTAGCTCATGTCATCTGGTTAGCCGTCAGGTTAACATGTTGAGCAAGATGACACTTCCTTTTGAAGGCTGACTTTACTTTCTCCTAATCAGGAAACTGATTTTTCAATTGGCGTAAGTTAATTGCTTTATACATTCCAACCACACAGTTTTGTGTGGTTTTTTTTTGCTGCTATATCTGCTTTGATTCCTTCCGTGATGTGATGTCATGCTGTTACCCAATCATTTTTCATCTGAGCCAACCGTGATCAAAATGTACTTAGTCACTCTTTTTGCAAAAGAAAATGTATTTTTGCAACAGAAAATGAATGGGGCGTTTGGCACCTGTTAACAATTTAGCTACAATCCTAACAGGTCAGACCTCTAATCTATAAGGACATCATATGGCGACAAAACTATGCCGGACACATGCTGGAGAGAGGGTCGCGATTGTGAGTGGTATTCGCACCCCTTTTGCCCGTCAGTGGACAGAACTCCGTCAAGTCACTGCGATTGAGTTAGGCACGATGGTGGTGAATGAATTACTGCAACGCACCGGTATTGATAAGCAATTAATCGACCAAGTGGTTTTTGGTCAGGTGATCCAAATGCCGGAAGCCCCCAATATTGCCCGGGAGATCGTGTTGAATGCCGGACTGGATGTTCATACGGATGCCTACAGCGTAACACGCGCCTGTGCGACGAGCTTACAAGCATTGACCGCAGCATCAGAAAGTATTTTGTGCGGTAACGTTGATATTGCCATTGTCGGTGGTGCGGATTCTTCGTCTGTCCTGCCAATCGGAGTGTCTAAAACATTGGCGTCTGCATTATTAGCCAGCTCGAAAGCGAAAACCCTGACGAAAAAGATTCAGGCCTTTAAATATATGAAATTTCGTGATTTATTACCGGTTCCACCTGCAATTGCCGAGTATTCTACCGGTTTGTCGATGGGCGATACGGCTGAGCAAATGGCAAAAACTTATCAAATCAGCCGGGAAGATCAGGATGAACTGGCCTTTCAGTCTCATCAAAAAGCCGCCGCAGCGTGGGCGTCTGGTCAATTGAGTGCTGAAGTGATGACCGCATATCCAAAACCTTATCGCGAGGTGCTGGCTCAGGATAATAACTTACGGGCGGATACCTCCCGTGACGCATACCGTAAATTACGGCCTGCGTTCGATCGTCGTTTCGGGACGGTCACCGCAGCCAACAGTACCCCCTTAACCGACGGTGCCGCAGCGATGTTGATTATGCGTGAGCAGCGCGCGAAAGAATTAGGAGTGCCAGTCTTAGGTTATTTACGCTCTTATGCTTATCAAGCCATCCCGGTCAAACAGGATATGCTGATGGGGCCGGCATATGCGACACCGCTTGCCTTAGAAAGGGCGGGACTGACATTAGCGGATATATCGCTGATCGAAATGCATGAAGCGTTTGCATCTCAGGTGCTGGCAAATCTGAAAATGTTTGCCAGCCCCGGTTTTGCCAAGCAGATTGGACGCAGTCATCCTATCGGAGAGGTCGATATGACACGATTTAATGTGTCTGGCGGATCGATTGCGTATGGCCATCCATTCGCGGCAACGGGGGCCAGACTGGTCACACAATTACTTCATGAGCTGAAGCGCAGAAATGGCGGTTTCGGTTTGGTGACGGCATGTGCTGCGGGTGGTTTAGGGTCTGCATTGGTACTGGAGGTTGATCATGACTGAATTGCATCATTCTGAGCAGGGAAGTTTTCATCTGACGATTGAAGACGATCTTGCTTGGCTGGCGCTGGATGTGCCAGAGGAAAGCATGAATACGCTGAAAGCATCATTTAGCGATGAGATTGACGCCATTCTTGCTGATTTGTCGCAAGCGGAGCAGCGCGTAAAAGGCTTGGTGATTTATTCCCGCAAACCAGATAATTTTATTGCCGGTGCAGACATCACAATGTTCGAGCAGTGCCAATCGGCCGAAGATGCCGCGAGTCTGGCAAAAATGGGACAGGATATTTTTCACAAAATAGAAGCGTTGCCGTTTCCGGTGGTTGCTGCGATTCATGGCGCATGTCTGGGCGGTGGGCTTGAACTGGCATTAGCGTGTGATTATCGGATATGTAGTGATGACCCGGCCACGGCTTTGGGCTTACCAGAAGTTCAACTGGGCTTGTTACCCGGTTCAGGAGGCACACAACGGCTCCCGCGTTTGATTGGATTACTGCCCGCACTCGATCTGATTCTGACGGGTAAAAAAGTCCGGAGTAAAAAAGCATTGAAACTGGGTCTGGTCAATGCTTGTGTCGCGAAGGATGGGCTATTGAATGCGGCGCGGATGATCATCGAAAAACCGACTGACTTTAAGGTCCGCTCAAGCTGGAAAAAGCGGCTGACAAGAAGTGTGCTGGCGTTGAAAACGGTCCGTCATTGGGTGATCGAACAGGCGCGTAAGAAAGCACAGGCGAAGGCGAAGCATCATTATCCGGCGCTTGATACTATCTTAGACGTGATTCAACAAGGGCTCGATGGCGGCATCAGTGTCGGACTAAGCAAAGAGTCTCAGGCGTTTGGTCGCTTGGCGATGACCAGCGAATCTCAGGCACTACGGTCGATTTTTCTTGCCACAACTGCGCTCAAACGGGAAATGAAAGCGGATGAGCGGGGGAAAGCGGTTCAACATGTCTCGATTTTAGGCGGCGGACTGATGGGCGCCGGTATCGGTTATGTCACGGTTGATAAGGCGAAAAAGAGACTCAGGATCAAGGATGTCAGTCATCAGGGCGTGCTGCATGCATTTCAGTATATTTATCAGCGTTTGAATAAAAAATGTCAGCGGAAGTATCTCTCAGAAGCGGATGTGCGGGCAACCATGGCGATGGTGTCCGGCGGTGTTGATTTTTCCGGTTTTGGTGAAACCGATGTGGTGATTGAAGCTGTATTTGAAGATTTAAAACTGAAACAAGAGATGGTGGCATCGGTCGAATCGCATATCGGCGAGCACACGATCTTTGCGTCAAATACCTCGTCGATTCCGATTCACGACATTGCGGCTAATGCCGCCCGACCAGAAAATATCGTCGGTTTACACTATTTTAGCCCGGTAGAGAAAATGCCGCTGGTTGAAGTGATTCCCCATCAGGGAACGGCCCCTGAAACGGTTGCGACGGTTGTCCGGTTAGCCTATCAACAAGGGAAAACTCCGATCATTGTTCAAGACAGTGCCGGATTTTATGTCAATCGTATTCTCGCCCTCTATATTAATGGCGCCGTACAGTGTTTGCTTGATGGTGAGCCGATCGAGAAAATTGATCAGGCGTTGGTCGATTTCGGCTTTCCGGTTGGTCCGATGACGTTACTGGATGAAGTGGGGTTTGATGTGGCCTTTAAGATCTCGCCAATTCTCGTTCAAGAGTTGGGTGAACGCTTCCTCATCCCGTCAGCATTGGAACCGCTCATCAGTGATGGGAGAAAAGGGCGTAAGTCCGGGTTGGGATTCTATCGCTATAAAGGCAAGAAAAAACAGCCGGACCGTTCGATTTACCGTCAGCTAAAAATTCGAGAACAAGTGTCACTCAGTCATCACGATATTGCATTGCGCTGTGTACTGCCGCTGTTAAATGAAGCGGTCATGTGTCTTGAGCAGTCGGTGATTCGCCATGCCCGTGACGGAGATATCGGTGCTATTTTCGGAATCGGTTTCCCACCGTTTTTAGGCGGGCCTTTCCGGTATATGGATCAGATCGGATTACAGCAGATTGTCGAACAAATGCAGAGGCTGTCCGGTGACCTTTGTCAGCCGTGTCCGGCATTAATGGCACGTCTGGAAAATCAGCAGCCATTTTATTCAGAGGAAAGCTATTCAGAGAAAAATCCCGATGAAACATCACAGATTGGTTGAGCAATGATGCTTGAGTCGGGTGAATATGCTGCTCGGTCGGAGAACCATTGGAGACTCGATAAAGCTAGTGTATGCTAATTCGAACTGTCAAACTGTTGGCCAAAAGGACGAAAAATGGATGCACTAGAGTTACTATTGAATCGCCGCTCCGTTGCGAAATTAGGCGCACCGGCGCCAGAAGGAAAAGTATTGGAAAATATTATCCGGGCGGGGCTTCGGGCACCGGATCATGGCGGGTTAATGCCTTGGCGTTTTGTAATTGCCCAAGAGCACGGATTAAAGAAATTGTCGGATATTTTGGTGCAAGCGGTGATTGCTGACAATGGTGATGAAGCACAGCTTGAAAAAGTTAAAAATGCGCCTTTTCGAGCCCCGATGGTGATTACTGTGATCGCCAAAGTTACACCGCATGAGAAAGTTCCGGCATTGGAGCAGCACTTATCGGCCGGATGTGCCGTTCAGGCGATGCAAATGGCAGCGCAGGCTCAGGGATTTCAGGGGGTGTGGCGTTCCGGCAAATGGATGTTCCATCCATTAGTCCATCAGGCTTTTGGTCTTGAAGGTGATGATGAGATCGTCGGCTTTCTCTACTTAGGTACACCACTGCTTGAACCGATGAAAGTGCCTGAACGAAATTTGTCGCGCTTTGTTGAATACTTATAAGATAAGTGCAGTCGTCAATGTATAGAGTCTTGACAACATGTATTGACGATCGTGAATCTGAATCATCCTGATGATTTTGCGTCGGGGTGATTCATCGGTTTCTTGAACCGACCAGATGACGTTGTTAATCCATATGGTATGACATGATGAAATCAATAAAGAGTCTGACTTTCTCAGGCAGATGATCTTTGTGATTGTAAAGCATGTAGATATCTCGGGAGTTGGCACTCCAGTCTTCCAGAATCTGAACCAATTCACCGATTTCCAGATATTCTTTGATCATGACGTCCGGCATGAGCGTAATGCCTAATCCCTCAGAACAGGCCATGCGGATGACATCCAGCGTATTGGCCTGAAACCGTCCTCGTTCATTGTTGGTAACGTGTTCACCCTTAGTATTCGTAAGTTGCCATTTTAGCAGCGGATTCCCTTTAAGCAGTGAATGATGAGTGAGTTCTTCTGCGTGATGGGGTGCCGGGTGTTTCGCCAGATAGATCGGACTGGCGACAAGAATATCTTTAACTTCATTAATTTTTCGGGCAATAAGCGAAGAATCGCGTTGAGGCCCGACCCGAAAAATCACATCCCACTCAGTGGGATCGAGCTGGTCAGCATGGTTACTGGTTGTGAGCTCAAGATTGATCTCCGGATAGTTTTGCATGAAAGCCGTGAACATCGGCATCATCATTCGTTTCGTCAGGTTTGAGGGGGCCGATATTCTTATCTTGCCTGACGCGCCCCGACACTCGTCACTGATTTCTTCAGCGGCCATCGATAAGCGTTGTAAAAGAGGAGAACACTCTTTGAAGAAACGCTCACCCGCTTCAGTCAGCGATAATTTGCGGGCATGGCGGTTGAGTAATCTTAAATTCAGCGAATCTTCAAGTGCTTGAATACGTCGGGTGATGGTCGCCACCGGTATCAGGGTTCTCCGTGATGTCGCTGTGTAACTGCCATTCTCGACTACCAAGCGGAAGAGATTTAAATCGTCTAATTTCATAGTTTCCTGACATAACGGTTAATTAACGGGTTTCACCTATATACACGGAACTGAATTGTCAAAGTTTGAGGCATATCAACATGTTTATCGAAAACTCATTTTCCAAACATAGTGTATATCCGTAAAAATGGCAGTGGAATATCGAATTTGAAGTTTATTTTTGCGTTTAAAAATAATATTTGTTGTGGAGTAAGACTATTTGAACCGGTGTTTTAATGTATAGTATAGGATGCAAAACGAAAGTGAAACGTTTGTACTAATGGCCCGAAGAGACTACCTTTAGTAAAAGCTATTATAATTCTCAATAATAAATTCGTGACTGAGGTGTTTTACCCAGCGAAGCTTTTGAACTCACTTTCTCCACATTTTGCGTTTGTGAGGCAGTTAGTATGTTTAAACCCGAATTTCCTGACTCAGAGAAATTTTCTGGGCAAGCACCGTTAAGTAATAAAACGATCCTCATTGTTGATGACGATCCGGTTTTTCGGCGGATTACCAGCGGCTATCTCCTGTCTCAGGGATGTACCGTTGATGAAGCTGAAGACGGTTTGGCGGGGTTAAAACAATTGAGGGTGCAACGTCCTGATCTGGTGATCTGTGACATTTCAATGCCAGTTTTGAGTGGCTTAGAATTTGTTGAAGAAGTGAGTCTGGCTTATCCCTGTTTACCGATGATTGTCATCTCAGCGACTGATGAGATGTCAGATGTTGCACGCGCGTTGAAACACGGCATTAAAGATTTCCTTTCTAAACCGATCAGTGATTATTCTCATTTAGGACAAGCGATTGCCAATACCTTGAGTGATACACAGAGTCATGTCTCGGATCAACGTGACTTTTCCAGCCAGTGGTTTCAAGTCGAAGACGGTGGGGATATTCCTGAAGAACAGGAATTATATTGGCATCTGGAATATTTACAGCAGAATTTGAGTGCCGCCCGGGAGCTGCTTAATGCGCTGTTGCCGGAAAATGACACCAGTCAGGGCGTATGGCGATGTAGTTATCGCTTGCTTCAGTCTGCTGAAACCATGCCTCTCGTATTTGATTATGCTTGGCTCATGAACGGTCAATATGCTTTCTATATTGTGGAATCAGGTTCCCAGTCGTGTGATGGCATCGCGACAACCCTATTGATCCGTGCTCTGTTCCATGATTACCTGCGCAGCCTGAAATCAATGGGTGCTGATTTGAAAGATCTGGCCGATATATTAGAGAAAGGTATTAACTGTACTGAATGTGCCTGTTCAATTTCAGCTATGATCGGTATTGCAGATCTCAGCGATGGGACGTTGTCGATTTTGCCTGCGGGCATGGATTGCTTCTGGAGTAACGGTCAAAACAGTCAGCATATCGCTGGTGGTGTTTCTCTGGGCGACAACTGCCGGAAAAATTTCATCACACAAGATTTACCATTGCTGGAAAGTACCGAGATCTCCGTCAGTCGTCTCGGGATTAGTTCATTTTCACTGAATATCAGCCAAAAAACCGAATCATAAAACGACGTTACTTTTGTTGCTCATCATTGCATTATGCACTTTTCGTACGGTTCCGGTTGAAGACCCTGTTGCGAAGTCCGAAGAAAATCACTAGCATGAGCAGGAAGTGTGCCCACCCTTCGAGTGGGCGTTTGTTTTTTAGGCACCACCCATTTTGAGGTGGTATGCTTGTTTTTTTACTGAGACCGCGCGAACTTCAATCAACAAGCCAGTTTGAGGCGGGTATCCAGACAAATAGACATAGATGATGACTACAGACACAATTTCACTGATTAAATCCAGCATTAAGAGTATCCCAGATTATCCGAAACTAGGCATTCTGTTTCGTGATGTCACTAGTCTGATGGAAGATGCGCAAGCATATCGGGCCACAATCCAATTGCTGGTCGAACGATATAAAGATATGGGATTTACCAAAGTCGTCGGAACGGAAGCGCGAGGATTTCTCTTTGGTGCACCGCTCGCGATTGAGCTGGGAATCGGATTTGTGCCCGTTCGTAAACCGGGAAAACTCCCGAGAAAGACACTTGCTGAGTCTTATGAACTGGAATACGGTATCGATACGCTAGAAATTCACGTCGATGCGATTCAAGACAATGATCAGGTTTTGATCATTGATGACTTGCTGGCGACCGGTGGTACGATTGAAGCGACGACCAAGCTGATTCGACAATTAGGCGGAAAAGCCGAACATGCCGGTTTCGTGATTAATTTGCCGGAGTTAGGCGGCGACAAGCGTTTGGAAGCTTTGGGCTTAGAGATTTTCAGTATTTGTGATTTCGAAGGCCACTGAGGTTGACGATCATTCATGATCAGCACAGATTTGAATGATGAACAGAAAGTGTAAACGGAATAATCGATGAGTTATCTAGCATTAGCAAGAAAGTGGCGACCAAGGCAGTTTTCTGAAGTTGTCGGACAGGCACATGTACTGACAGCTTTGGAAAATGCATTGGCACAGAATCGACTGCACCACGCCTACCTTTTCAGTGGTACGAGAGGGGTAGGGAAAACCACAATTGGACGGTTGTTTGCTAAGGGGCTGAACTGTGAAACCGGCATTACTGCCCATCCTTGCGGGCAGTGTGCTGCTTGTCAGGAAATCGAACAGGGCCGGTTTGTCGATTTACTTGAAATTGATGCAGCATCGCGCACGAAAGTCGAAGATACCCGCGAATTGCTGGATAATGTGCAGTATAAGCCTGCCCGGGGGCGGTTTAAGGTCTATCTGATCGATGAAGTCCATATGCTGTCCCGTCACAGTTTCAATGCACTGCTCAAAACGCTGGAAGAACCACCAGAATATGTCAAATTTTTACTGGCAACGACGGATCCTCAGAAATTACCGGTGACCATTCTGTCCCGTTGTTTGCA
Source organism: Vibrio rubrogenes (assembly GCF_059641415.1). Classification (NCBI taxonomy): domain Bacteria; kingdom Pseudomonadati; phylum Pseudomonadota; class Gammaproteobacteria; order Vibrionales; family Vibrionaceae; genus Vibrio; species Vibrio rubrogenes. The sequence continues at coordinate 94,198 of NZ_JCARSY010000002.1, read as the reverse complement.
GTTTCACTTAAAACCGATTGGCATCGATCACATTGAGCAGCAGCTCGCGTTCATTCTCAATGAGGAACAAGTCACTGCTGAGGCTCGCGCTTTGGCCATGATCGCTCATGCAGCCGATGGCAGTATGCGAGATGCGTTGAGTCTGACGGATCAGGCCATTGCACTCGGAGATGGGTCGATTCAGGCCAACCTTGTGTCCCACATGTTAGGAACCATTGATACCGATCAAGCGCTTCATCTCTTGCTGGCATTAAGTCACAAGCAGCCGCAAACCGTGATGGCCTACGTCGAACAGATTGCAGCGAATGGCATCGCGTGGGATGCATTGTTGCAATCACTTGCCACTCAAATCCATCGGATCGCGATGTATCAAATGCTGCCTTCGACGTTGGATAAATTGCAGCCGGATGCAGAAAAAGTGAAGCAACTGGCGCAAGACCTGAGTGCTGAAGATGTCCAACTGTTTTATCAGATTGCGCTGAAAGGGCGGGAAGATTTACCGCTCTCCCCGACACCGCGTATTGGTCTGGAGATGGTATTACTGCGTATGCTGGCTTTTCGTCCGGTTGCCGTGTCACCTGTCCATGGTATCAGTACCGAGGTTAGTTCTGATGTTGCAACGCAAAAATCGGCACCAATGGTGAATGGTCCGACTGCATCAGCGATAGCGCCTGCTACATCAATGCCGTCTCAGATTCAGCCGGAATATCAACGCGAAACGTCTGAGATAGCTCATACAGCGCTACAGCCTACGACCAAAACCAATTATGTTTCTCAGCCTGCCGCTGAAACCGAGTCACCGGCTCCGGCTGATAGTGAAGCGTCAGCCGCACCGACAGTGCATGACAACCCATCCTCACCACGCGTTGGCCTGAGACATCAGCTTCGTTCTCAACGTCAGTCTGTCCAGTCGTCAGGGTCATCGACCAAAGGTACATCGACAAAAAAGTCTGAAACGGCATCAACAAAATCAGATTCGGTTTTTGATCGGCTGATGCAAAAGCGGAATGATGATCTTCTGATGCCGTCGGCCGTTGATTCTCAATTGGATGCAGAGGCCGCAGTGGATGCAGATGAGCCTTATCAATGGCGTCCCACAATAGAAGTTCCGGACACACCCGTCGATAAGTCCATCACACCGACAGCACTGAAACAGGCATTGACGCATGAAAAAACTCCGGAAATGGCGGCCAGACTGACCGATGAAGTCATTCAAGAAGATGAGTGGGCCGCGCTCATACCGCAGTTGAATTTGCCGAAACTTATCGAGCAGTTAGCGCTGAATGCATCCTATCAACTGGAAGGTAATACGGTTCACTTATCGTTACGTGCCCATCAGGCGCATTTGAATACCGATAAAGCGCAAGCTATTTTGAAAGAAGCATTTGAACATGTGCTGGGAATGGCTTGTGCATTAGAGATTCGAGTGGCGGATGACGGAGTGACACCGTTGGAACGTCGGGAGCTGCATTATCAAGCAAAACTGGAACAGGCGTTCGTGAGTTTGAACGATGACCCCAATGTTCAATTTATCCAGCAACGTTTTCAGGCACAGTTAGATCAAGAGAGTGTCCGTCCGGTTTAATTCGCTTAATGTTTATCCGGTGTCGACGTTAAAAATGAGCGTCAGAATCGGGTGTAAAACGTAGGCCTAAGAAGGGGGTTGAATTCCCGGCAGGGAACCCCCACAGTATGTGTAATATATCAATGACAGAGAGATAAACATGTTTGGTAAAGGCGGAATGGGCAACCTGATGAAGCAAGCCCAGCAAATGCAAGAGCGTATGCAGAAGCTTCAAGAAGAAATTGCAAATATGGAAGTCACTGGTGAAGCTGGTGCCGGTCTGGTGAAAGTGACTATGACCGGTAGTCATAGCGTTCGCCGTGTCGAAATCGATGAAAGTCTGATGGAAGACGATAAAGAAATGGTTGAAGATTTGGTTGCTGCTGCCTTTAATGATGCTGCCCGTCGTATTGAAGAAACCCAAAAAGAGAAAATGTCATCTGTGACGGGTGGAATGCAACTTCCTCCCGGTATGAAGATGCCATTTTAATGGTTCAGTAAATTTATGCGTACCAGTCAAATGCTGGAACATCTGATGGAAGCTTTGCGTTGTCTGCCAGGGGTCGGCCCTAAATCAGCACAACGCATGGCTTTTCATTTGTTACAACGTGATCGTCAGGGGGGGCTCCGTCTGGCGGATGCGCTGATTCAGGCAATGACAGAAATTGGTCATTGTCAGACGTGCCGAACTTTTACCGAAGAGGATGTTTGTCATATTTGCAAAAATCCCAAACGGCAGGAAAATGGCCAGCTCTGTGTGGTGGAAAGCCCAGCGGATATTGCCGCTGTTGAAGCGACAGGACAGTTCTCGGGCCGTTACTTTGTTCTGATGGGCCATTTATCACCACTGGATGGCATTGGTCCTGCAGATATCGGTCTGGATCTGCTCGATTTTCGCTTACAACAGGGTGATATTACCGAAGTGATTCTGGCGACCAATCCGACCGTCGAAGGAGAAGCAACGGCACACTATATTGCCGATTTGTGTCAGGCTCATCAGGTTTCAGCGAGTCGTATCGCGCATGGTGTACCGGTCGGTGGTGAGCTGGAACTGGTTGACGGGACGACGCTGTCTCACTCGATCATGGGACGCCAGCGCCTCTCCTGATTTTATCTCATGTTTTAAGTCATGCGAGACATTCGTCATATCGAATCTCTCGCATGTTGTATTCGGATGATGCAGAGATAAATACAATCTTATCCTTATCGCGTGATTCAGCGTGACTGCTGCGATGGCGAAAACGTGGTGTTTTCCAGCTCACTGATAATCGTCAGTGCCTCTTGATTGCTGGTACCACAGATTGCCTCATCGCTTTTGAAATCGCTACACACCTGAGGACGATCATCGGACCCGAACAGTTTACAGAGATTATTTTCATCTAATTGGACACAGCGAACACCGGCTGGTTTGCCGTCCGGCATGCCCGGAATCGGGGAAGAAATACTCGGTGCGATACAGCAGGCGCCACAGCCTAAGCGACATTCCATAAATCCTCTAGAGTCATCATGATTCAAAACAGCGGATCATAGCAGACTGAATCCCAATTGGCATACGTTTATGCTTGAACTCTTTGTTGAGGGCAGGTATAACCCGTATCCGGATCCATAACCACAAAAGTACAAATATGACTATTCCATTCTGGCAAACCAAATCATTAGATGAGATGAGCGAAAGCGAGTGGGAATCGCTGTGTGACGGCTGTGGCAAATGTTGCTTACATAAGCTGATGGATGAAGATACCGAAGAAGTTTACTACACCAATGTGGCCTGTAGTTGGCTGAACAGTAATACGTGTGCCTGCAAAGATTACCCTAACCGTTTTCAGTCCGGTGAGGAATGTCTGAAATTGACCCGGGAAAATATTGACGAGTTTCACTGGTTACCGGAAACCTGCGCTTATCGCTTGTTAGCTCAGCATCAACCGCTGCCCGAATGGCACCCGTTAATTACGGGCTCTAAATCAGCTATGCACGCTGCCGGAGAGAGTGTCCGCAACAAAGTGGTTTATGAGATTGATGTGGTTGACTGGGAAGAGCACATCCAAAACTTACCTGATAGACTAAAATTTCACAAATAACTTTAAAAGATGAGAATTGTGTCTATGATAAACTCAGTGTGAGGTGAGTATGGATAGTATTCATAAGGAAAATAGAACCTGAAGGCTGCCCAATTTTGTGTGAATACGACTATGTGTGGAAGACCATAACCACATGAGGTGCTGTAATTTATTTATACAACCCATCGTACAGTATTATACAACTCAACTTTAAATTTTATTTTTCCTATTTTGATAAGCCATGAATAAATTCAATCACTTGATTTTTTGTTCTTTAGTTAGCGTTGAAATTGCGGTAGTTGATTCATAATCCTCAAACTTTTCTGATTAATGCCAGCATATTTACGAGCCCGTTTAAGCCGTAACAGGTATTGGGTTGCCTTACGCGGATGATTTTTTATGTTAAATTTTTCAAAGGCTTAGATTGTCTAAGTTGTACTTATTTTTGTATGCTTAGCAATCTAAGTCTTTGGTGTTTTAGCGTTATAACAAGTGAAACATTCTCAAAAAAATAAAAGTATATATTTATAGGTTGTTTCTAACTAGCATCGCCATCTCTTATCAGTAATTCTATTTCATGTATATTATCTCAATAATCTATTTGGTCTCATTCTTTACTTAATAACCCGTATTTATGATTTTTTAACGAACGTTATAAACTTCGAAAATAATTGCTGTATTTCATACTGGATATATAGCAATATCGGAATCAAAAATAATGTAATAACGGTCGCGAACATGATGCCGTAACCCAGAGAGGCCGCTGCAGGTTTTAAGAACTGCGCCTGCATCGAAGTTTCACTCAGCAATGGAACCAGCCCAGCGAAGGTTGTAAATGAAGTAAGTAGAATTGCCCGTAAACGACTGTTACATGCTTCAACAATAGAATCCGTCACAGTCTTGCCCTCTTCCCTTAAGCTATTAAAACGGCTGACAAGTAAAAGACTGTCATTCACTACTACACCACTCAGCGCCAAAATACCAAACATCGATAATATACTGAGAGTCAAACCATTCAGCCAATGACCAAGGATTGCACCAACGATACCAAATGGAATCGCCATCATGATGATAATAGGTTGAATATAAGAACTCAAAGGTACCGCCAATAAGGTATAAATCGCAATCAACGCAGCCATAAACATCAGCTCCATAGACTGCATTGTTTCTGCCTGTTGCTCGGCTTCACCTGCGAAATCAGCATGTAAATGAGGGTACTGAGCCTGAAGCGCAGGTAACACCTGTTGCTTCACTTGGGTGACCACCTGATTGGGTGACAACTGTTTTTTGTCCACAACCGCACTGACATACACAGCGCGCAGATTGTTAATACGGGTAATATCCGATGCCTGATACTCTGATTTAACACGAGCAACGGTACTTAGAGGAACCACGGTATTATCGTTGGTACGAATATTAGCGTTAAGAATATCCGAAAGAGTTTGGCGCTTTTGTTTCGGATAGCGAACACTTACAGTCACTTCATCCTGACTACGTTGAAATTTCTGTACTTCTCCACCGCCGAACGAATGTAATACCTGATCGGCTAATAACGCGGTAGTCATGCCAAGAGCCCGTCCTTGCTCTGTTAGTTCAAAACGATATTGGGGAACACCCATACTGAGATTATCATCGATACCACTGATACCGGGTAAGGTCTGCAGGTACGCTTTGACAGCATGGCCCGTCGTCGTGACTGCATCCGCATCTGCCGCCTTGAGTTCAATCTTAAAGTTATCAACCATATCCATATTAGCCAGCACTTTAAGTTTTTTCACACCTTCCAGCTCACCAATTTTCTCACGCCACATTTTAGTGAATTGATTAGTGTCATAGCGGGTATCATCAGTAAACGCCACCGTAACTTTACCGGAAGAGTCTTCTGAAGCCAGAACCTGCAAGCTGGAAATACTACTTTCTGTTGTTTTCTGTCCCAATTGTGAACGTAAAGTTTTATCCGTTTGATACGCAGCCTGTTCAATTGCCAGCAAATCCGTCCGAGTTTGCCCAAAACTGGCATCTTCGAGCATAGTGATTTCTGTCGTTGCAATATCGCGAGGAATATCCGGGAAAAATGCTGTTTTAACCACTCCGCTCATAGGAAGTGTTGCCGTTAACATCAACATACATAAAAAGAGGATCACAACGGCATAACGAAACCGCAGGCATACTTTAACTGCAGGAGTGTAAACCTGATAGTTAAAACGCTGTAACATAGTATCGGCACCATGCTGAATCCGGCTCCAGTAACCTTTTCCCACTTCCCGGTGCGTATTCAGATGTGCTAGATGTGAAGGCAGAATCAATTTCGATTCAATCATGGAAAGAACCAAACAAATGGTCACTACCGTAGCAAACTGAGCGAAAATTTGCCCCAAACCACCGGTTACATTGGATAGAGACATAAATGCCGCCACAGTAGTTAATACGCCAAATACGGTTGGAACGGCAACTTTCATTGTCCCCTTAATCGTATTCTCCAACGTATCACCATACTTACGCCTCGTGTCATAAATACTTTCGCCGATCACAACCGCATCATCTACCACAATCCCCAGAGCCATGATAAAGCCAAAGGTGGTCATCTCGTTTATGGTCAAATTGGCAAATGAGCCCGTCATAAAGAATATGGTACCAAAAAATACGAATGGCAAACCTGCAGCAACCCAGAACGCGACACGAATATTAAGAAATAAAGCTAGCACCAAAAACACTAGCGCAATACCTGATATTGCGTTTTTTTCCAAAAGCCGTAAACGGTCTTTAATCATCAAACTCTGATCATACCAGGTTTCGATATAGACCCCTTCAGGCAGTAGATTGCGCTCCTTCCAAGTTTCGGCCACACGATTAGCCTGTTCAGCAATTTTAGTCACATCACCATATTCATCCATCAGGATTTCAATGGACATACCTTTCTTTTGATTATATCGGGATAATGTGTAGGTATCTTCGTCAAATGCGTCTTGTACTGTCGCAATATCACCCAAAAGGATAGTAGCCCCTGAAGCGGTCGCCAATACAGGAATACGAGAAAAATTGGCCACATCATAAACCTGATCTGCAACTTTCAGGCGCACCGTTTTATCACTATTACGCAGACTGGTAGTGAGAGGTGTGGAAGACTCAGCATTAATTGCATCTTCAATATCGGATAAACTCAAACCATATGCTTGCAACGTCGCATCATCAATTTCAATTGATACAACCGGATCCGCGGTTGCTTCAATGCTTAAATCTCGAATTGCCGGCTGTTGTAACAAATCGGTTTTCAACTGTTGGGCCAGAGATTGCATAGTCTTCCGATCTGCATTGCCATATAATTGCACCCAGATGGCATGATCCTGCATACGATCTTTTTCAATTACCGGCTTTTCCGCATCACTTGGAAAGTTGTTAATCGCATCTACTTTTGTTTTTACATCAGAAAGTAGTGTTTCAAGGTCGTAATCGCTGGTCTTTTCAATCGTAACTTCAACTCCGCTAGCATTGGATGTAGAAGTGATACGTTTGATACCCGGTACGCTTTCCAAAGCATCTTCGATTTTTATCGCGATGCCTTCTTCCGCCTGCTTCGGATCACCGCTGTCATAAGTCACGGAAACCGTTACTCGATCCGGCTCCATACTCGGAAATGCTTCTTTACGCAGATAGCTTAGCGACATCACTCCCATGATGATAATTGACAATAACAACAGATTGGCTGCGACAGTGTTTCGGGCAAACCAGGCAATGATTCCCTTTGAGGTAGATACTTCACTCATTATTTCGTTTCCTCAATCACCTGAACTCTGGTGCCGACCTTGTAACTGCTAAGCGGACGTTTCACGATTTTTGTTACGTTATCTGTAAAAGGTTTTACATAGACAACATCGCCTTGCTGAAACTGTTCTTCTACCTTAGTTTTTGCCAGTTCCCCCTGTTCGTCTACATACCAGAGCTCCCCTTGCTGAGAAATTGCTGACTGTGGAAGTCTCCAACTGTTTTTCAGAGGAGCACCCTGAATTGAAGCGGTAACAAATGTGCCTGGATATAATGGATGAACCAAATTCAATGGTTGTGAAACCGCAACAATTAAAGAGCGTTGACGAGAGCTGGAATCAAGATGTTGTTCAACCCGTGTAACATAACCGTCCCAGCTTGCCTGATGGTTACTCAATTTTACTGGCCATTTTTTGGGATTTTTGGCTAATTCAACATTATCCCATTGTGGCAGATTAAGCCATTGTGCCTGAGATAACGGAATAGCAATTTCTACCATGTCGGTACTATATAAAGTCGCAACCTCAGAGCCTTCCTGAAGATAACTGCCCGGTTGCACATTACGACTAACCACTAATGCATTAAAAGGAGCTTTAATAATCGTATTGTTCAAATCGTGCTGAGCTTTTATCAGAGCCTGTTCAGCATTCTGTAACTCTGTTTTTGCCTGAACTAATTGAGGCTCACGCAAAACAAGTGGTGAGTCGGGTTTGCCAGTCATACCAGAATGTTCCCACTCCATACGTGCCTGTTCACCCTGACGCTCTTCTTCCAATAGATCTAATTGTGCACTGGCCTGATCAGATCTTGCTTCGCTTACAGACTGCAGATATTTTGTCTGATCGAGTCTGGCAAGAACTTCTCCTTTTTTAACCAGTTTCCCGCTTTCCAGCCCGTCACCTAATGATAGAATCCGACCGGAAACTTCTGCCGTCAAACTCAGCTCATAGCGTGATTTGACTTCACCATATCCTTCGATATGAGTGGCATACTGACCTGCCGTAGCTTCAATGACAGAAACCGCTAACACTTGGCCAGAATTAACGGTATCTGCTGCTGGGGCTGCGATTGTTTCAGCAACTTTGGGTGTCTCCGGTTGAGGTAAATGCGCGGTGGTATAGGTAAACACGCCAGCAAACACAACACATGACAGCAGAGTGACCGCAATGGTGGTTTTATTTAACTTCATTTGTGACTCCTAAGCCAAGTGCCAGTCCGAGATCAATACGATTACTTAGACGATCATAGGTAATTTGAACAAGTTGAATTTCGGTATCATAAGTTTGCTGTTGTACCGTCAATAATTCGAGCATATCCACTAAACCTTTACGGTATTTATTCTGATAATTAGTTTCGCTGCGACGCGCACTATCAAGCGCAGATCTCAGATGGATTTGCTGACGTTCCAGTGCTTGCTCCTGACTGAGTGCATCTTCCACTTCATTTACTGCATTCAGTAGCGTTTCCTGATAAGCCCAAAAGGTTTTTTCCGTTGTCAAAGCTTCAATCTCAGCTTCTGCTTTAAGTTTTCCTCCCTTAAACAAAGGTGCGGACAACTGACCAAGAATGTTCCATAGCGGACTGGTCAGCAGACTGTCACTCAAATTACTTGCACTATCGCTTAAAGTGGCACTCAAACTCAGACTTGGCAGCATCGCTTTATAAGCAACCTGAGTATTGTATTGCTGAGCCTCAATATCAGCATACGCAGCAATTAAATCGGGACGGTGGGCTAAATCTTGTTGCGGCATATCAGCCAACGGCAGGACGACTTCCGGAAATGTCGCTGGGATGTCAGGTAAATTATTTTTACCTAACTGCCCAAGTAAAACCTTAAGGTCACGACGTGTGGAAGCCAGTGTTTCCTGGTACTCAGCTATCGTGGCCTGAGTTGATTCACTGCTTGTATGGGCACTATCAAGATCTTCCAATTCCCCCAAACCTTTGCGATAACGTTCAGTAATAAAAATTTCATTATTTTGCTGAGTAGCAAGTCTCCTCTGCTCAATAGCAACCAACTGCTGGTAGAGATTAATTTTCAGCCACTGCCGCATCATATCTGCCGCTAACGTATCTTTCGCCGCCTGGTAATCAGCAAGACTGCTGCGCAAACTAGCACTTGCCGCTGCTTTGTTGTCTGCAATTTTCTGCCATACATCCAGCTCCCAGCTGATACTCAGTTCCGTACTGTACTGAGTATCAGAGCCTTCATCCTTACTGCCGCTCAAATCAAGCTCTGCGCTAGGCAATTGATCTGCTCCCGCCTCGCGTTTCTGGGCATAGGCAATTTTTAGTGCCAAGGCAGTCTGCTGCAAACTTGGACTTTCAGCCAGGGCTTGTCCTATCAGTTTGTCCAGTTCTGGTATGGTAATCAGGTCAGTTATTTTAGTCGTCTGAACTGCCTGTGGCGCATTATTCACTGACCAGGTGTTAAGCTGTTCGAGCGATTGTGATACGCGCTCCTGATAATCTTCCTGAGTATGCGTGGCACACCCCAGCAGTCCAGCAATTAACAAACTAATAGCAGATGTATGTAACGAGCCTCTTAGTTCCATAACTCTTTACTCCGGTTTGCGGTGTTATGAGTAAGGTTACCTTGATTCAATATGGGACAGTCAGATCGAGAAATCCACTTAGCATAACTTTTTGAAAAAATATGAATTGAAACGTTTTTTAAAATCATTTAATCGCCCTTTCATGAATGAAAGGACAGTATCATAATTATGATTGTGTTATAATATGGCTCAAATCAAACAGACTATTTCATATAATCGAACAATGCTGGATAAATTACGCAGTATGGCAGTTTTCACTGCAGTTGCAGAATGTGGGTCTTTCCGTCAAGCAGCTAAACGGCTGGCATTATCTCCATCCGTTGTCAGTCACCACATTAGTCAATTAGAGAATGAGCTCGATATACAACTTCTATATCGTTCAACGAGAAGTGTTGTGCTGACATCAGACGGAAAGCGTTTCTATGAATCTTGCCAATTAATGGTAGAGTCAGCAGAAAATGCATTAAGCAGTGTAACTAAAGAAAAGCCCAGTGGTAATTTTAAAATATTGGCGCCAACGCCCTTCTCTGTCGGACCATTTATGCATGATATTGCGAGATTTATCCGCTCTTACCCTGAAATTATTCTATCTGTTGAATTTGATGATACACAAAAAGATTTGATTCAAAATGGAATTGATGTCGCGATAACGTTCCAGCAACCTGCAAATTCATCTCTAATATGCCGGACACTATTTTCTGAATATTTTTGCTTATTTGCATCCCCCGAATACCTTGCTCACCATGGCCCAATTGAAACAATAGAACAGTTAAAAAATGCCGATTGGATTGGGATTCCAAACAGAAAAGAATTCACCCTTAAACATGTATCGAAAAAAAATGTTTCTGTAGAAACAAAAAACAGAATTTCAGTAAACAGTGTAACCGCATTACACCAATTAGCCTTAGATGGCATGGGAATTGTGTCTATGCCCATAATGGCTATTCATGAAGACCTAAAAAAGGGTAATTTAGTAAAGGTTCTGCCAGAATGGATAACAGAAGCAAATAGTTGTTACTTAGTGTATCCCGCCCGAGCCAGAGAGAAGTCATTCACCCGGTGTTTTATCGACTTTTTGGAAGAAAGCGTTACGGCGTTTAATCCAGAAAAAAGGCAGCAACCCACTTCACATACATAACTTTGATTTGTTTCATTTGCTAATAATTTAAAACACAGACGGTCTGAATCATTAACCCATTTTAATCCAACAGTTATATGTACTCGAAGTACGACTAAAGTACTCATCAGCACAGGCGTGTTGGTCAGAAAGGCAAGCTCATGCTAAGCCACGGAATATGAATTACTAAAAATGCACCGTCATTAAAAGCTGAGAATCTATCGGTATGATTCTCAGCTTTCCATACTATAGTCACTACAAAGTTGTGGGATCCGTTCATCCCTTACTATGATGGCGGTCTCTCATGATTCAGTAAGAATAAAATTAATTCTTGTTTGTTTTGAATAAGTCGACTGAACCCAAATAGGTCTTGACTCGAGCACTGAACCCGAGGAGCAATCCCCCCGCCAGACCGAGCAGGTGCGCTTGAATGGCGACCGGTGCTTCAATGAGTGTCCGGGTTGCCTCTGAAGCGCCGAAATACTGCTCCCAGAGCACTTTGCCACACACGCCCGCAACCAACAGCCAGCTACTTTTCCTGCCTTGCAAAACCTCACTCAGCGCAAAGCTGGCAAACAGACCATGTAATATACCGGACAGTCCGACATAAAAATAAAGATTAGTCCAAAAAAGCCCAAGGCCGATGAATACACTCAATAGTAGTAGTTGTTGCCAGAGAACTCGGGCAGCGGGCCGAAAAATCAAGACGATTAGCCAGAGTGCAATCAGGTTCATCGCCAAGTGGGCTATATTGGTATGGGTGAAGTTTCCTGTTACGATCCGCCACCATTGACCTTGCGTGATGGCCTGTCTGTCCCAGAGCAGAATATCCGTGAGCGGAGAAATTTGAGCGAGGATACACATGAAACTGATCAGACTGAGGGTGAGATAGAAATGGGATCGCGTTATTGTATTCAATGTCAAAAAGCGCATAAGGCTTGTCTTTGCTCCACGATTGTCCCGTTGTCATCAGCGATTGAGCTTATCATCCTTCAGCATCCGACAGAAGTCCGGAAACCGACTGGGACGGCAAGTATTCTGACTTTATCATTAGAAAATGCCATGTGTTTGGTCGGAGAAAACTTCACCCAACATGAAACATTGAATGATTTATTGAGTGAAGCGCATGTTACCCATTTTGTACTGTTCCCCGGTGACGGCTCTGCTTGTGTCAGTGATATCCCGCCACCGTTATCATCACAGCGCTATCGAGTCATTCTGCTCGATGGGACGTGGAAAAAAGCTTATAAAATGTGGCAATTGTCGACGACTCTACATGGCCTTTCCAGACTGCATTTACCTGAATTTCTTCAGAGTCGTTATCGGATTCGTAAAGCCCCACGAAATAACTGCCTCTCAACCGTTGAGGCCGGATATCATCTGCTGTCAAACTGGCAACCACAGCAGGACTTCAGCCCGCTACTACAGAGCTTCGAACAGATGATCCAGTTTCAGCTCGCACAGATGCCCCCTGAAGTCAGACAGCGGTATTGATTTTTTGTGGGACACACGCCTATCTTCTTTGAGAAGAGATTTAGATAGAGGACACACACCGCTCCAACCAACTGATGAGTGTGTTGTGTTTTTCAGCATTATTTAAGTTTTTTAAATAGATTTTTTAACAGAATGCCGCCCAGATAAGGGGCAGGGGAATAATCTGTTAATCGCAGGTGTTGGAGTATGAAGAAAACCTGATCATAAGGAAGAGACTGAGGTTGAACGCTTTGTATCGATTAAGAAATATGAATGCCGATCATGCGTTTCCGTTTGAGGTGATGTTTGGCGAAGTTCAGACGTTCTGATGAACCAATCCAGAGCCTTGGCTTCTTTTCCAACGCTGTACAAAGGGTGAGAGATTCTTGTTGGGACAACGATAGCCGCGTTAAAATATTTGGCAACTGAGGTGAGATATAACCATGCTTATCTGTTCTGATTTGCCGCCCGACCCAGTCTACGAATTCAATATAATCTGTTAGCCGGAAAGGAATTGTGTGTTTCTTATCCGGATGTCCATATCCCATAAAATCAGCTAATTCTGGGATTTTTATTCTTCCTTGTTCGAGTGCAATCAGCCGTTTTTTCAGCGATGTATGTTCCGATTGTTCCGGCGTTTCAGAGATGCCGGCCCGAACCGGGTTGAGATCAACATAAGCCATGGCTGCCAGTAATGCTTTGTCATCAAGTAAAGCCTGAGATTTGAATCTCCCCTCCCAGAATCGCCCGGTGCATTGGTCTTCTTGATTCGCGAGCAGTGCAATTTCGTAATTGATTTCTTTCATCAGCCAACTGAGGGAATAGAGGCGTTGACGCCAAGCCTCTATGACTTGATCACAAGCCTCGTATTCTGCTTTAGAAGTCAAGTGACCGGACAGAAAACGTTGGATCAAAGATGGCATCTGATGCTCTGTACACCATCGTTCAACGACTTCACGTTGAGAAAGAGACAGTGCTGCTTGTTTATCAATAAAAGCGACCAGATGATAGTGATTACTCATCACAGCGTAGGCACAGATACGAATACAATAAATAGAAGATAGTGACAGAATTCGAGATTCAACCCATTCACGGCGATGTTCATACGATTGACCGCTATAGCTGTCGTATCCACATAGAAATGAGCGACGGACACAACGAGAAACGCAGTGATAATACGGAGTCACTTCAGGGCAGATGAGTTGTGAACGGGCGGTTGTCATGGGTTGAATTTAGATGATGAAACATAAGCCAATCGTGAAGGAATGAGAGAGTAAAGAGAAGTCGTGACTCGGACTATTTCGAGTGAATGCAAATTTATACCTGATTGGCCATGAAATATTTCACGGAAATAGAGAAGTGTATTTGGGTGTGTGTCCGCTGACCCTCTCAACATGAGTGTATTTGGGTGTGTGTCCGCTGACCCTCTCAACATGTGTGTCCTCGCAAGCTCGTCTCCGTAGTCCGTAAGCTATAGGCGTGTGTCCCCGTAAATTCCTCCCGTAAATTCCACACATTTGTAAACCTTTCTTACAAAAGTTGTACAAAAAAAAAATTGTACAACTTTTTAAATTGCACTATCTTAACTAATAAGTTATACGGAAATTTTTCTTGTACAACAAAAATGAGGCCAACTCATGGATGTCCAAACCGTTGCGCTGTTCTATGCTCAGCTCAACAAACACAATCTCGATACACTTCACGATATTTATCATGATGCAGTTGTGTTTGAAGATGCGGCCCATCGTATTGAGGGGGTGACCGCTCTGTCTGACTATTTCATCAAGCTCTATCAAAACGTTGAACGCTGCAATTTTACGATTCATGAGCAGTATCCGACTGACAACGGTGGATTCCTGATTTGGACCATGCATTTGCAACATCCGAAGCTGCGTCATGGTCAATTGGTGAATGTACAGGGGACGACACATCTCCGCTTTCAGGATAACAAAGTCATTTACCATCGCGATTACTTTGATTTAGGTGAAATGTTGTATGAACAGTTGCCACTCCTCGGTCGTATTATTCGTTGGATCAAGCGGAGGTTAGGACAATGAGTGGTGTCTTGATCACGGGGGCAACGTCCGGTATCGGCAAACAGTTAGCGCAAGACTATGCGCGGCAGGGATGGCAAGTGATCGCTTGCGGCAGAAATGAAAATGTACTGAATGAACTGCGTGATAAGCATGCTTCGATTACCCCGTTGCAGTTTGATTTGACTGATATTGAGCAAACACTTGCGATACTGAGTGAACTGCCGTTTACACCAATATTGTGGATCCTCAATGCCGGGGGCTGTGAATACATCGATGATGGTGTCATGGATGCGAAACTTATGGCGCGGGTGATGCAGATTAACGTGCTCGGGATGACCAATGCCATTGAGGCTATTCAGCCGCATCTCAAATCGGGCCATCGAGTCGCTTTGGTTGGCTCTATTGCCAGTGAGTTAGCACTCCCTCGCGCAGAAGCTTACGGGGCATCTAAAGCTGCGGTCGGATATCTAGCGAGAGCATTACGGCTCGACTGGGCCAGCAAAGGCATTGATGTGACTTGTATTTTTCCGGGATTTGTTGCCACGCCGCTGACCGAGAAAAATACCTTTGAGATGCCGATGATGATTTCGGTAGAAAATGCCTCTCAGTCGATTCGCCAAGGGTTAGAGAAAGGTGTTGCGAATCTTTACTTCCCGGCTCGCTTTACTTGGATCATCCGCTTGTTGGGCATGTTGCCCTATGGTTGGCAATATCAGCTCGTCAGTCGGTTTTTTGCGCCGAAAAGGATCAAACAATGAAGATTGCGATTATAGGCACCGGGGTTTCAGGGCTGACGTGTGGTTATTACCTGCATGAGCAACATGATATCACGTTGTTTGAGGCGAACGATTATATCGGTGGGCATACCGCGACTGTGGATGTCAATGTGGCTGGTCAGCACTATGCCGTCGATACCGGATTTATTGTTTATAATGACCGGACTTATCCTCATTTTATGCGCATAATGAACGAAATCGGGGTGAAAGGACTTCCGACTCAGATGAGTTTCAGTGTGCGTAATGACGCCAACGGACTTGAGTATAATGGTCACACCTTAACGACCTTATTTGCGCAGAAACGAAATTTATTGAAGCCCAGTTTTTACCGCTTCATCGGCGAAATTCTACGTTTCAACAAGCTGGCTAAAGCGGCAGCAGACAATCCCAATCAGCAGTTGCAAACCCTCGGACAGTTTCTGGCCCATCACCGTTTTTCTGATTATTTTTGTCAGAATTACATCTTACCGATGGGTGCTGCCATTTGGTCATCGACTTTGGCGGACATGCGCGCATTTCCGCTGATGTTTTTTCTGCGTTTTTTCCTCAATCACGGATTGTTGGATGTCACAGACAGACCACAGTGGTATGTGATTGAAGGCGGATCGCGGGCGTATATTGAACCGCTGACTCAAGGCTATGCGGATCGGATTCGCCTTAGTACACCGGTCAAGCAAGTAAGACGCAGTCCGCTCGGCGTCGAGGTCGAGACCGAACAAGGTGTCGAAACATTTGATGAGGTTATTTTTGCCTGTCACAGCGATCAGGCGCTTGCCATGCTTGGCGATGCCAGTCAGAGCGAAACCTCAGTCTTGTCTGCAATGACTTATCAGGCCAACGAAGTGGTGCTGCATACGGATACAAGTTTGCTTCCTAAGCGTCAATCCGCCTGGGCATCCTGGAATTACTGGTTGCATGGTCACGAGGGTGAAGAGATGAAACTCCCGTCGCTGACCTACAACATGAATATTTTGCAACACATTAAGAGTGACATAACGTTTTGTGTCACGCTCAACAGCACTGAGTATATTAACCCGGACAAGATTCTCCGACGGTTTGTTTATCATCATCCGGTTTTTACCGAATCTTCGGTTCGCGCGCAGCAGCGTAAATCAGAAATCAGTGGTGTTAATCATACTTGGTTTTGTGGTGCTTACTGGCACAACGGTTTCCATGAAGACGGGGTAAGGAGTGCACTTGATGTCATCACACAATTGCAATCCCAAGTGGTCAACAGAGACAAGGGTGTCGCATGATGACCAGCCAAATGGATGTTACACGTAGTGCATTAATGGTCGGCCATGTCCGTCACCGTCGTTTCACGCCGGTTACCCATTCGATTCGTGCTTCGTTATTTATGCCATGTATCGATCTGGATGAGTGGCCGATACTCCGGCAACAAGTGTGGGGGCTGGGGGAGCGTTGGTGGCACTGGGCACGTTTTCACCGGGCTGATTATCTGGGGGAAGGAGACTTGAAAACAGCCGTGCAGGATAAAGTGTTACAGCTCACAGGCGAGCAAGTGCGCGGCAAAGTATTCGCGGTGGTACACCTGCGTTATTTCGGTCTCTATTTCAGCCCGGTGAACTTTTACTATCTTTATGATCAGCAAGGGACTTGGCGTTACTTACTTGCAGAGGTCAGTAATACACCTTGGAATGAGCGTCACTATTACGCAGTTCCGGCAGAACGTGGTGCGCAGGGCGAGAACTGGACACACGACAAAGCTTTCCATGTTTCACCATTTAATCCTGTTGAACAGCAGTATCAATGGAAACTGAAACCATTATCGGATGCCCTGATGGTGCACTTGGCATGCTATCGGGAAACCAAGGAATTTGATGCCACACTGGCGTTAAAAGCACAGCCTTTTACCTCAAAAAGCTTGCTCAAATTGTTGATTCGGACACCGATCATGACGGTCAAGGTATTGACTGGGATTTATTGGCACGCGTTGAAGCTATGGCTCAAAGGTGCACCGTTTTACTCTCATCCCAAGTCCCGCTGACATGAGACCCATAAAAATAGTTAGGAGAACGCGCAATGTTCAATTCGCCTTCATTAGAGATGCCTAAATCACTTAAATTGTGGCAGCAAGGTGCTCGGACCATGGTGCTGAAATCCCTACGTCTGATAAAAATCGGCAGCCTGACATTAGAAGAAAATTTTGCAGGACAGGCGCGTATTTCTGATGCTGTACCACAACAGAACAGTGTGGAACAGTTTGGGTTTGCACATGACGATCAGCCACAGGCTCATATTCGAGTGAACCATCCCGAGTTTTATGCCTGTGTTCTGAAAGGCGGCAGTATTGCCGCAGCAGAAGCGTATATGGACGGTTGGTGGGACAGTCCGAACCTGACCGCTGTGACTGAACTGATGGCGCGGAATTTAAACGCACTGGATCAATTGGAAGCGCAAAGCAGCATTTTCGTCCGGACGATGCACAAAATCGGCCATTGGCTGAAACGAAACTCGATTGGACGTGCCAAGCAGAACATTGAAGCGCACTACGATTTAGGCAATGACCTGTATCAGACGTTTCTCGACCAACGGATGCTATATTCGAGCGCGCTTTATCTCAATACCAATGATTCATTGGAGCAGGCACAAATCCAGAAAATGGATCGGTTGTGTCAGCAATTACAACTGACTGCCAATGATCATGTGATTGAAATTGGCACCGGGTGGGGCGCAATGGCGATTTATATGGCGCAGCAGTATGGATGCCATGTTACGACCACCACGATTTCCGAACAGCAGTACACGTATGCGCAGGCAGAAATTGAGCGCTTGGGACTCGGTGCGCAGATTACCTTACTCAAACAAGACTACCGCTTGCTTAACGGACAGTTTGATAAACTGGTATCGATTGAGATGATTGAAGCGGTGGGGAAATCCTATCTGCCGTCTTACATCGCAAAGTGTCAGTCGCTGCTTAAACCCGGTGGTTTGATGGCGATTCAGGCGATTACCATTGCCGATCAACGCTTCGATGATTACAGTAATAACGTTGATTTTATTCAGAAATATATCTTTCCCGGTGGCTTTTTACCTTCCATCACCGTGCTGACCCAAATGGCGACGCGTCACACCGATTTTGTTGTTCGCGATGTGTTTGATCTGGGGCTCGACTACGCACGGACGCTGGCTGACTGGCGTCGCCGTTTTGAATCATCACTAGATAAAGTGAAGTCACTGGGATATGACGAACGTTTTGTCCGCATGTGGCGTTACTATCTGTGTTACTGCGAAGGCGGTTTCAAAGCGCGTACTATCAGCACCATCCATATGACATTACAACGGGGACAATGATGCGCAGTTTTCTGCTGGTTTCACTATGGTTTGAAGCGATTTGGCTACTCGCCGTATTGGGACAGGCGCGTTTGCAGTGGGTCACCGTTGGGTTGGTGACCGTCACGATGGCGTATACTGCATTACGCTATCCGTTGGTTCTCAGCCGCATCATTGCTGTGGCAGCTATCGGTATCACATTAGATTACATCAATCTATATAGCGGATTATTTGCCTTTCCCACACCCTATCTGCCGATCTGGCTGATCGGGTTGTGGTTTGCCTTTGCTTGGTTCGCCAGCTTTGCCATACCGGCCGTCAGCCACTTACCGCCTTTACTTATTTTTAGCGCAACGGCACTCGGTGGGGCACTGAGTTACTGGGCGGGCTATCGGTTTGGTGCCGTACACTTTGAATGGCCTGTTTTAGGAGCGGTGTGTGTCCTGTTTTGGGAATGGTTCGGATTGTCTCTGTTACTGATGAAGGTATTTAGGAATGCAAACGCCACATTTAACCGCGACACTCTCTCTGATCGCGATCCTCTGGACCGCCACCGCTAACGGGACAGACATTCAGGGGAAGTCATCCAAACCGTGGACCGACTGGCCGATTGTCGGTCAGGCAATGTTGTCTTGGCTGTGGTTTGATATTTATTCATCACAGCTGCGTACACCGGATGGTCACTACGAACAAGTACAGCGGGATGTCGCACCGCATCCCTTGGCATTAGAGCTTCGGTATTTACGTGATATCAGTAGCAAAGAATTGCTTGAGGAAACCCAAGCGCAGTGGGACAGGTTGGGTTATGACCCGGCGCAATCGGACGCGTGGCTAACGGTGTTGGCTGAAATGATGCCCAGTGTTAAAACGGGAGAGCGTCTGGCATATGTCTCCGATGGTCGTTCAGGGCAGCTGTATTACTTTCCCCTGCAAGGGCAGCAACGTCTGCTCGGCAAAGTCGAGAATAAACAGCTGAATGATGCATTTTTGTCGATTTGGCTGTCACCGCAAGCTGAGTATCCGAAACTTCGCAATCAATTAATAGGTATAAAACCATGAGACGTATACTGAAAGTTTTGTCGCTGGTGATGTTAGTGCTTATTGTCGGTTGTTCAGCCGACCTAAAAGAGTATCAGGCCAGCCAACCCGCTTTTGATCTGTTTGGTTATTTTCAGGGAGAGACCCATGCATGGGGGATGGTACAGGATTATAGCGGCAAGCAAACTCGCCGCTTTGAGGTCAAAATTAAAGGGACAGTCACCGGTGAGACGCTGACCTTAGTGGAAGATTTTGTCTTTCACGACGGTGAAAAAAATCAGCGCATCTGGACGATTACCCGCAGTGCCGACGGACATTATGAAGGACGAGCTGACGATATCATTGGCGTCGCGACAGGGCAGGAAATGGGGAATGCGTTACAGTGGCAATACGACTTTTTGCTCAAAATGGACGACAGTGAAATCAAAGTGTCCTTCGATGATTGGCTGTTCCGTCAGGACGAAAAACACCTGTTTAATGTCACCAGTATTCGCAAGTTCGGCTTGGAAGTCGGACGTATTACACTGTTTTTTGCAAAGTAACCTTGCTTCGGAAAATTACATGAGTGATGGATTCAATCCCACGCCAAGATAACGTGTTAGTGCTACGATTTTTCGTGTGTCCTCCTTAATCTCTCTCATAGTCATTCAATCAATGAAGGTGCCTGTCCCGCTAATTTCTTGTCCTTGTAAGGAAGAGTGTCCCCGCAAGCATAATTTCGCGCGTGTGTCCTCGTAAGGAAGCGCCAACGATTGACGGTGAAGGACGGTGTCTGTCCCCGTAATTTCTTGTTCCCGTAATTTTTAACCAATCACCTGTTTAATGACCTCGGCAATTTCGCGGCGGCTGTGGTCTTCCAATACGTGGTGGCCGTCTGCAATGCACTGTTTTCCCGCGACAAACACGTCTTTAATCAGGTTGTCATGACAGGCAAATAGCCAGCGGTTGATGAGGTCTGGTGTCTGACTTGCCATTAACAGGGGATGTGTGTCACCCAATACCATTAAGTCAGCCCGGCATCCGACAGAGAGCCCTAATTGAATGCCGCAAGCTTGATTACCACCGTTTAATGCTTGGGTATAGAGGTGATCGCCAACATGATTTTGTGACTGGCTGTAGAGACGGTTCCGCTGTTGGTCACGCAGCCGCTGGCTATATTCCAGCAGGCGTAATTCCTCTGTAGCAGACAAACAGACATGACTATCTGAACCGATACTCCACTGACCGCCAGCCTGAGTAAATTCTACCCCGGGGAAAATACCATCACCCAGATTGGCTTCAGTGGTCGGACATAAACCAACCACGGCACCACTGTCAGCGATCATCTGAATCTCGTTATGGCTGAGATGGGTGGCATGAATCAGGCACCAGTGTTCATTGAAACCGATATGATTGTGCAGCCACTCGACTGGCCGTTGTTGGCTCCAGTTCAGGCAATCGGTGACTTCCTTTTGCTGCTCCGCGATGTGAATGTGGATGGGCTGTCCGTGGTCAAGGGCTGCCAGTACCTCTTGGATCTGCTGTTGATTCACGGCTCGTAAAGAATGAAAGCAGATCCCCAGCCGATGGCGGCTATGGGCGTGTGTCCCCGTAAGCGCTGCTCCTTCCAGCTCACTGGCAAGCTGCTGTTGCAGTTGCAGGTAACTGTCTGATGAATGGATGAAGCGCGCCTGTCCTTGATTGGGTGCCTGTCCCCCAAAACCGGCATAACTGTACAGGGCCGGCAGCAGGGTCATGCCGATCCCCGTGCGGTCAGCAGCATGCAGAAGTTGGTGGGCCATTTCAGCAGGATCGCGGTAAGGTTTACCGGCCGGGTCATGGTGGAGATAGTGGAATTCACCGACCTGAGTATAACCGGCTTTGAGCATATCAATATATAACTGGGTTGCGATGACGTGAACTTGTTGCGGGGAGAGTCGTCCGACGATTTTGTACATTAAATCACGCCAGCTCCAGAAGCTGTCATCTGGGTTGAGGCTGACTTCTGCCATGCCTGCCATGACACGCTGAAAGGCGTGGGAATGCACATTGGCAAGAGTCGGCAGCACCGGGCCTTGCAGATGCTGCGCGCCATCTACTGGGGTGGTATTAGCCGTGACCTGAGCAAAGTGACCCTCAACAATCTCAAACAGCACATTGTGCTGCCAGCCGGTCGGGAGCCATGCCAGCTCAGCAAACAGAAAAATGCTGTTTGATTGGCTTCTTTGTGGAGTGTCTTGCTGAGTTCCTTGCTGGCTTGTCATCGCGTCTGTCCTTGTTACTGATCGCTCGCTACTGTGCGCGTGTGTCCTCGTTACCGATGTTCGGGAGTCTAGCAGAGTTTATCTTGTCTATACAAGTCATGTTATTGTCTATGCCTGTCCTGTTAAGTGGTTCATTTTTCCGCTATAATCCGGTCTTTATACTGCCAGTGGATAGCTGTAAATCGATGGAAAACTCAACCACCCAGATGATGTACCACTTGTCGCAACTGATTGATGACGCACCCGGCCCTATCTATGCCAAAGTGAAACAAGCAATTTGTCGTCAGATTGATACCGGAGAATGGCAACCGGATCAGCGAGTCCCGTCTGAGTCAGAGATGGTCAAAGCTTTGAATGTCAGTCGCATGACTGTCAATCGTGCGCTGCGGGAACTGACCGATGAAGGGGTTTTGCTTCGTCAGCAGGGGGTCGGTACCTTTGTCGCAAGGAAAAAATCCCATTCAGCGCTGTTTGAGGTACACAATATTGCTGATGAGATCGCCAGTCGCGGTCACCGTCATCATGCCGAGCTGATTGAAATCACACTGGCAAAGGCGACCATGGAAGAAGCGATGAATCTTGGTGTGCGCACCAATCATCGGATTTTTCGTGCCACGATTCTTCACTTCGAGAATGATCTGCCGATTCAAATCGAGTATCGCGTGGTCAATGCGGAGCTTGCCCCGGATTATGATCAGCAGGATTTTCAGCACAATGGCGCTTACCATTATTTGATGAAAGTGGCCCCGATGACCGAAGGTGAACACTTGGTTGAGGCGGTGCTTGCTTCTCCGGCAGAATGTGCCTTACTGCAAATTGACCCCTCAGAACCATGCTTACAGATCAAGCGTCGCACATGGTGCCGGGAACAACTGGTCACCAATGCCCGTCTGATTTCTCCGGGGTCGAGGTTCCAGTTATTCGGTCACTTCGAGCAATAGTAAAACTGAACAGTTTTTGACAGGTGTGTAGGATTTAACTGTCTGTTGGTGATTGGTTTATTGATCTGAGCAAGGGAGCCCCCTTGCTTTTTTTATGTGCTTTTTGTGATAACTCTTATAAAGAAAAACTTGCGCAGATGACGGTTTACTTTTATTGTTTGGTTAACTTGTATAGACATGTAATGTCATGATAAGCCGTATAGGCGTCAGACTAAAAGCGTACGTGATGGAGAACAGCAGCTCATGCCCGAATTAACCTTACACCCCGGAAAGCTTACGCTCAGTGAGTTACGACAAATCAGCCGGGAGCCGGTCAAAATCTCACTCGACGGACAGGCTATTGCCGCGATTGATGCCAGTACCGAGGTGGTGAATCGAGTGATCGTCGAAGACCAAGCGGTTTACGGAATTAATACCGGATTTGGTTTATTGGCCAATACGCGGATTGCCGCTGAAGATTTAGATGAATTGCAGCGCAGCATTGTGTTGTCTCATGCCGCCGGGATCGGGGAGTTCATGCAGGACGCCACCGTTCGCCTGATGATGGTACTCAAAGTCAACAGCCTTGCTCGCGGCTATTCCGGTATTCGCCTGAGTGTGATTGAAGCGATGATCACCCTTATTAACAAAGAAATTTATCCGTGTGTCCCGCAAAAGGGCTCGGTCGGTGCATCGGGTGATTTAGCCCCGCTTGCCCATATGAGTGCGGTGCTGCTCGGTGAAGGACAGGCGCGTTATAAAGGGGAGGTCATTTCCGGTCAGGCTGCATTGGCGATTGCGGGAATGGAACCGATCAAATTAGCGCCCAAAGAAGGGCTTGCGTTACTGAACGGGACACAAGCATCCACGGCATTTGCGCTTGAGGGGCTGTTTGCGGCGGAAGATCTCTATGCCTCGGCCATGGTTTGTGGTGCGTTGTCAGTGGAAGCTGCACTGGGTAGCCGGCGTCCGTTCGATGAGCGGATTCATGCCGTGCGCGGCCATCAAGGTCAGATGGATGCGGCTGCGGCCTACCGACACCTGCTGACGGAGCAAAGTGAACTGGGTGAATCACATGCCAATTGTGAAAAAGTGCAAGACCCATACTCACTGCGCTGTCAGCCTCAGGTGATGGGGGCCTGCTTAACGCAGATCCGCCACGCCGCAAGTACGTTGCTGGTTGAGGCAAACGCGGTATCGGATAACCCACTGGTATTTGCTGAGCAGGGGGATATTGTCTCGGGAGGGAATTTTCATGCCGAACCGGTGGCATTTGCGGCGGATAATCTGGCACTTGCCATTGCTGAAATCGGCAGCCTGTCAGAACGACGGATGGCGCTGCTCATCGATAGTCATCTGAGTAAGCTACCGCCATTTTTGGTCGAAAACGGTGGTGTTAACTCCGGCTTTATGATTGCGCAGGTCACTTCGGCAGCACTTGCCAGCGAAAATAAAACCTTTGCTCATCCGGCATCGGTCGATAGCCTGCCAACCTCGGCCAATCAGGAAGATCATGTTTCTATGGCAACCTTTGCTGCACGACGGCTCAAAGATATGGCGGAAAATACCCGCGGTATTCTTGCTGTTGAAATACTGGCAGCGGTGCAGGGGCTGGACTTCCGCGCCCCGTTGAAATCAACGGAACGACTGGAGCAAGCCCGCGCTGATCTTCGTGCCCGCGTACCGTTCTACGATAAAGATCGCTATTTCGCGGCAGATATCGAGAAAGCTAACGGTCTGTTAGCAGAAGCGGCACATAATGAATTGATGCCCGCCGGTTTACTCCCAAGTGTCACAAGTGATTATCATGAATGAACAACTGAATTTTGATTCACTATGGTACGGTTTTCATGCCGCGACCATGGTGAATGGTCAATATAGTGCTATCGAAAATGCTGCGATTGGCGTCCGGGACGGGCGAATTGCATGGATTGGCCCTCAAGGTGATTTACCTGCCTATCATACTGCGCAAGAACACCACCTTCATGGCGGATGGGTTACGCCCGGCTTAGTTGATTGTCACACCCATTTGGTTTTCGGTGGTAATCGCGCCCATGAGTTTGAACAGCGGCTCAACGGGGTCAGTTATCAGGCGATTGCTCAGAGTGGCGGCGGCATTGCAGCGTCGGTGCACGCCACTCGTCAAGCGACCCCGGAACAGTTGTTTATTTCTGCATCTCGACGGCTGAAATCTCTGATGCGCGATGGGGTAACGACGCTGGAAATTAAATCCGGTTACGGCCTCTCGACCGAACACGAAGTGAAGATGCTGGAAGTCGCACGGCGACTGGCGGAACACTATCCGGTTGATATTCGTACCACCTGTCTGGCCGCTCATGCTGTGCCACCCGAATATCAGGGGCGTACCGATGCTTATATCGATTATCTGTGTGATGAATTATTGCCGGAAATTGCGCAACGTGGTCTGGCAGATGCAGTGGATGCGTTTTGTGAAACCATTGCATTCAGTCCTGAGCAGGTGGAACGCTATTTTCAAACCGCTCACGCTTTCGGGATGCCGGTGAAACTCCATGCAGAGCAGTTGTCGTCGCAGGGGGGAGCAACTCTTGCGGCGCGTTTTCAGGCACTGTCTGCGGATCATTTGGAGTTTATGACGGAAGGGGATGTCGCTGCGATGCGTGAGTCCGGTACTGTTGCGGTGCTGTTGCCGGGGGCCTATTTCACCTTGAAAGAAACTCAGCGTCCTCCCGTGGATTTGCTGCGTCGCTATCAGGTGCCGATGGCGGTTGCCACCGATATTAATCCCGGCACATCTCCGGTACTTTCACTGCGCCTGATGATGAATATGGCTTGTACGCTGTTTGGCCTGACTCCGGAAGAAGCTTTGGCCGCAACCACCATCCATGCCGCACGTGCTTTGGGATTAACTGAAACTCACGGACAACTGAGTGTCGGCAAGGTCGCCGATTTTGTCTGCTGGGATGTGGAAAGTCCCGGAGAACTCAGTTACTGGTTGGGCGGCGACCTGTTGAAAACACGCGTTAAAAAGGGAGAGAACAGTCATGTCGATACCCATTGAGCAACCATTTCATTTTCGTCAGGGGCAGAGCCCGCTGTTGGTCAGTATGCCCCACTGTGGGACTGCGCTGCTGCCGGGGATGGCAAATCAACTGACCCCTGAGGCTCAGGCGCTGCCGGATACCGACTGGTACTTACCTGAATTGTATGATTTTCTGGCAGAGATGGATGTCAGTATCATTCAAGCTCACTATTCTCGTTATGTGGTCGATCTCAATCGTCCGATTGATGACCAGCCACTATATACCAGTAAAACCACAGGCCTGTTTCCTGACATCTTATTCTCTGGTAACTCGGTGTTTGTCGAGGGGGCTGGCTTTGATGAAGTGACTCAAGCCCGGATTAAAGCAGAAGTCTGGCAGCCTTATCATCAACAAATCACGGCAACACTCGCACAGATTCGGGAGCGACATGGTTACGCGATCCTGTTTGATGCGCACAGTATTGCTGCCCGGGTGCCGATGTTGTTTGACGGTACGCTGCCGGATTTTAACCTTGGGAACAATGCCGGGCTTGCCTGTTCTCCGGTCTTACTGAATCAGGTGGCTAAACTGGTTGAGCAAAGTCCGTATAGCCATGTATGCAACGGGCGGTTCAAAGGGGGATACATCACCCGTCAATACGGGCAGCCCTCGGCGCAGATTCATGCGCTGCAACTGGAGCTTTCTCAAGCCACCTACCTCGCCGATGAGACTCAGACAACTGCATCAGACTATCAACTGGATCCGGCGAAACTGCAACGGGTTCGGCCCGTTCTGCAACAGTTGATTCAATCACTGTTGGCGCATGGTCATCCCTCGGATGAAGCACAATAAAGATTGAAGCAGGGAACACATGAAGGACAATGATATGACATTTAAAGCCAAAATCTTAGCCGGGATTCCGGATATCCTGCCGCCCAAGCGCGAACGCAATGAGAACCTCAGTCATGCACCGAAAAGAAAAGCGATTCTGAGCCGGGAAGAGAAAATCCTCGCGGTCAGAAATGCGCTGCGCTATTTCGATCAACGGCATCATGCGGAATTAGCACCGGAATTTTACGAAGAGCTGGAGACCTATGGCCGGATTTATATGTATCGTCTGATGCCGGATTATCCCATCACCGCGCGCTCGATTGATGCGTTTCCGCATCAGTCAAAGCAGGCTGCCGCAATTATGCTGATGCTCAGTAATAACCTTGACGAAGCGGTGGCGCAGCACCCGCAGGAACTGATTACCTATGGTGGTA
Organism: Vibrio rubrogenes; assembly: GCF_059641415.1. NCBI lineage: Bacteria > Pseudomonadati > Pseudomonadota > Gammaproteobacteria > Vibrionales > Vibrionaceae > Vibrio > Vibrio rubrogenes. The sequence continues at coordinate 67,096 of NZ_JCARSY010000002.1, read as the reverse complement.
ATGGCGCGGTGTTTTCCAACTGGGCACAGTATCGTCTCACCATGAAATATCTGGCAGAAATGACCGATGAACAGACACTGGTGCTCTATTCCGGTCATCCGATGGGGCTGTATCCGTCACATCCCGATGCACCGCGGGTGGTGGTGACCAACGGCATGATGATTCCCAACTATTCAAAACCGGATGACTGGGAAAAATTTAATGCATTAGGGGTGACGCAATACGGTCAGATGACGGCAGGCTCGTTTATGTATATCGGTCCGCAAGGTATTGTCCATGGCACGACGATTACGGTGATGAATGCGGTGCGGATGAAACGTGACCGGGATCCGAATCAGCTACCACTGTTTGTGACTTCAGGGCTAGGCGGGATGAGTGGCGCACAGCCCAAGGCAGCGGTGATTGCGCAAACCATCGGGGTTGTGGCTGAAATCAATCCCAAAGCCGCTTATAAACGCCACGAACAGGGATGGGTCGATGAAGTTCACCCTGAGCTCGACGCACTGATCGCACGGATCAAGCAGGCGCAAATCGATAATCAGCCGGTTTCTCTGGCCTATCTGGGCAATATTGTTGACCTGTGGGAACGACTGGCCGCAGAAGATATCCACATCGATTTAGGTTCAGACCAGACCTCACTGCACAATCCATGGGCGGGGGGCTATTATCCGGTCGGTTATAGTTTTGAACAATCCAATGCCATGATGGCCAACGAGCCGGAACAGTTCCGTGCCGCGGTACAGGCAACCTTGAAGCGCCATGTGGCGGCGATTAATCAATTGACCGCTAAAGGAATGTATTTCTTTGATTACGGTAATGCGTTTCTGTTGGAGGCGAGCCGGGCAGGGGCTGATATTCTCAAGGCCGATGGTTCATTTAAGTACCCGTCTTATGTAGAAGATATTATGGGGCCGATGTGCTTTGATTACGGCTTCGGGCCTTTCCGCTGGGTGTGTTCATCATCGGATCCGCACGACTTGGCGGTCACCGACCAGATTGCCGCAGAGGTTCTGGAAGACATGCATCAACAGGCGCCGGCAGAGATTCGTCAGCAGATTGCCGATAATCTGTCATGGATTCGGCAGGCTGAACAGAACAATCTCGTTGTCGGCTCACAAGCGCGGATTTTATATGCCGATGCCGAAGGGCGGATGCGTATTGCGGCTGCCTTCAATCAGGCGGTCAACAGCGGTAAAATTTCTGCCCCGGTGATTCTCGGACGCGATCATCATGATGTGTCCGGTACCGACTCACCGTATCGGGAAACGTCCAATATTTATGACGGTTCGCGCTTTACCGCAGATATGGCGATTCACAATGTTATCGGCGATGCGTTTCGCGGAGCTACGTGGGTCAGCATCCATAATGGCGGCGGTGTCGGCTGGGGGGAAGTTATCAATGGTGGTTTCGGCATGGTTTTAGATGGCTCCGAGGCGTGTGATACCCGGCTGAAATCAATGCTCCACTGGGATGTCAACAATGGGATTTCGCGGCGCAGCTGGGCCAGAAATGAAGGGGCGATGTTTGCCATTCAACGGGCAATGGCGCTTGAACCGCGGCTTAAAGTGACCATTCCGGAGCAAGCCGATGACGCGCTGTTGAATGCCGTGGTGAAATCATAGTCGTGAAATAACAGCAGGGCACCCAGCCGCTGAGATCGTAATATTGAGAGCCACGAATTTTAGATCTAATCACAAGCGCCGCAATTGCGGCGCTTGTTGACTGCAGTGACCCAACTGGTGCAATAAGCGAGGATTCACCCTGAAATTTTATCGAAAGTGGTGGTACAGCTTTCGCAGAACACATCCATAAACACCGCGACTTCGGGCATGGTGGCGGTCAGTTTCTCAATTGTCCCGTCGAGCCCTTCTTTAACATGCACAAACTCATCATTGTGAAAGCGTAACTCATTCAATGTCTTGATATAAGCAGCCAGAATATCGGCGGCTTTGACAATCGTTTTATACTCGGCATCCACATGTTTCTGCACCAGTAAACCGGTGAACTCGTCACGCAGATCTTCCGGCAGGGTATCCAGACATTCCTGCTCGGCAATATCTTCCAGTTTTTTAAAGGCCGCGGTAAATTCCGGGCTATGGTACTTGGTTTTGGAATTGATATCCTGCAGCTTGGTTTCTGATATCTCATGATAAATCGCAATCACCGCCGCTCTTTCCGGATTCAGGTTACCGCCAAAACGTTTATTTTTAATCACGGCCAGCAAATGCGCGATCACGGCAACCTGATGTGAATGTTCAGAAACGTTCTCTTCCTGAAAGCAATGCATTAGTGCCCAGCGTTTGATCAGCGGCATGCGCGTCACCCACGCCATGAACGTACTTTGTTTTTTCTTCACAGAATTACCCCTTTACTGCCCGGTTATACATACTGATGAGAGCATCATATGTTGGCTATGGTACATGATTTGAGTGACGTACGTCTCACGGTGTTTAATAAAATGTGTTTAACAAAAAAGAGAAAAGCCTATTGGGGCTTATTCTGTCCATCATGGTGAAATACACAGATCAGCATCGTTCTCATCGTCTTGAACAACTTTAAATATGAAATTAATTGCTATGTTGTTATATTTTAAATATTGACTTCGAATAAATAATCAATGTTTTTTGTTAAAAATGGTGTGTCAAATTTGAGAACAATATTGCTATTGATTTTTTTATAACCTAAAATCCGTCCCCAATAAAAAAAACAATAAATCCCACTTATTGGGATTATATTAATGCTAGGTTGTTCCCTGAATGAAAAGACGTCATTTTCAGTGGTTGATGTTGTCTCAATCTTTATTCCTTGCCTGTTGTATTTATTTTGTTTCTTTTGCTGCCTATAGCAATAATGGCACTGTTCCTATTTTTTCTCCTGCGACGCAGGCGAGTATTGAGCAGGAGCAGCGAGAGCGCCTGCAAGAGATTGAACAGGCCAAACGATCCGTGCAGCAACTCAATGCGTTGCCGACGTTACCGGCACCTGAGACCACGCAGACACAGCAGTGTTTTCCTGTACAACAGATTGTTTTTTCAGGCAATACTGTATTTTCTAGTCAGCAATTATTGGCTTTGATTGATTTCAAACCGGGTTGTCAGGGACTGCCACAAATTAATGAATATCTGTGCGTGATTACCAATGGATATATCGGGGCCGGATATGTCACGTCGCGGGCTTATTTAGTCCCTCAGGATCTCAGCAGCGGTCAATTAAAAATTGTTATTCTCGAAGGTAAACTGGAAGCGCTGAAATTGAATGGTCGGGTGGAAGGATTTCTGAATAATGCTTTTCCGGGGTTAATTGATCATCTATTTAACCTGCGTGAAATCGAGCAAGGTCTCGACCAAATAAACCGCCTGTCCCGTTATAATGCCCAAATTAAAATCAGACCGGGCACCAGACAGGGATACAGTATTGTTGATATTCAGAGTGACACGCGATTTTGGGGGAATACCTCTGTCGGTGTTGAAAACTCCGGTCAGAAATCAACGGGTGAAACCCAATTTCGTTACGCCCTCAATGCTGAAAATATTATCGATGCACTCGATCAGTGGTCTTTATCCGGCAGCCGGAGTCTTGATCCGCCGACCGGGCATGCCTCGGAAAGTATGAGCTTGAGTCTGGATATTCCTTACGGGCGCTGGAATACCAATTACCGCACCACCTACAGCCATTATGAAAGTGGTTTTGTCAGCAATGACTATGTGTTCGGTACTTCGGGTAAAACCAACAGCCATGATGTGACGCTGAAACGGCTGCTGGCGCGCGATGCTGAAAGTAAGTCTTTTGTGACGGTCGGACTGAGTCACCGTCGCGAAAAAAACTATCTGATGGACAGCCTCATCATTGCCAGCTCACGCAATTTGTCATCGGCTTATGTGGGGCTTGATTACAGCGCCCGGCTCGGCTCGGGCTTTCTGACCGTATCACCGCGGCTGACCATGGGCTCAGACCTGTTCGGTGGTGAGCGCAATCAAGCGAGTTTTCCCAAAGCACAGTTTCGTAAAGGGACACTCACCGCCAGTTATACCCAGCCGTTTCAGTCCGGCCCGGTGTTCACCAGTACCCTGTTTGCCCAGTGGAGTAACGACACGCTTTATACCAGCCAGCGCGTGAGTATCGGTGGTGAGTATTCGGTGCGCGGGTTTAAAGATGTCTCGATCAGCGGTGATGAAGGTTACTACTGGCGCAATGATCTCAGTTATTCACTGGGCACACTGCCGTATATCGGTCAGATCAGCGCTCAGTGGGCCGTTGATACCGGGTCAATTGTCCGGGATAAAAATGATGAGCTGGAGCGAGGCTCGCTGATGGGCACCAGTCTCGCGATCCAGACCCGGAGCAGCCGGGTCAGCAGCAGTATTGCCATCGCCACGCCACTGGACTCTCCCGGTGTGCTGGATGCGGATCACTATATCGTCAATTACCGTCTGAATATCGCAATTTAAGCAGTAAAGGGATCAAGAACATGATAAAACCTGTGACTTTCTGGCAGCGAGCGTTGGTCTACTTTATCTGCTGGACATTCAATATTCAGCCGTTGCTGGCTAATGTGATTGTGGACAACAGTCAGCACAATACCTCGGTGAACCGTGCTGGTAACGGGGTCGAAGTGGTCAATATCGCCACGCCCAACGCCAGTGGTTTATCCCATAACCAATACCAACAGTTTAATGTTGACCCGTCAGGCTTAATTCTCAATAACTCGACCGCGCAGGTGGCTCAGTCACAACTGGGCGGTTACTTACAAAATAACCCCAACCTGCATGGTCAGGCCGCAACGGTGATCCTCAACGAAGTAACGGGAGCGAGCCGCAGTCAGTTACAGGGTTATACCGAAGTCTTCGGTCAGGGCGCTCCGGTGATCCTGACCAACCCGTACGGGATTACCTGTAATGGCTGTGGTTTTATCAACACGCCGCGAGTGACCTTATCGACCGGTAACCCATTGATTGAAAATGGCAATGTCACCGGGTTTGATGTGTCTCAGGGCAGTGTCAGCATTGAAGGGCTCGGGCTTGATGCCACGCATCAGAGCTATTTTGACATCATCACCCGCACCGCGCAGCTCAATGCCGACATTCATGCCAATGACCTCAGCATCGTGACGGGAAAGAATCGGGTCAGTTATCAGAGTAATCAAGTCACTGCCACTACCGCTGATGATAAAGAAAATCCCCCGGAGCTGGCGATCGATTCTTCCAATCTGGGGGGCATGTATGCCGGGCGGATTGCCTTGGTGGCAACCGATGCCGGAGTGGGAGTCAATGTCGGTAACCTGTCGGCGAGTCAGGGTGACATCCGCATCAGCGCAGACGGACAGATAACACTGGGTAAATCCAGTGCGCAGAACAACCTGACGGTCAGCAGTCAGTCCGATGTGACTCTCAAGGGAAGTCAGTATGCGGGGCAGACGGCTTCGCTATCAGGACAGAATATCCATGTTGATAGCGATACACTTGCTGCCGGTCAAAATGTCTCGCTGACTGCCACCGATACGGTGACACTCAACCAGAGTCTGGTTGAAGCCGGGGTGGATGCCGACGGTAAGCAACAGGCGGGTGGGGTTGTCGATGTGCAGGCGAATGACCTGACTCTGAACGCCAGCAATCTGATTGCCGGTCAGCAACTGACGACAGCGGTGAATAATATCACCGTAGACCATGACAGTCTGATCTACGGTCAGGAGATGACACTTAATCAACTCAGCAAGCTCGATAACAGCGGTACGGTTGCAGCCACAGATCAACTGAGCGTGAAGGGGACAGACGCGAGTCTGGTCGGTCATGGCAATATAACCGCCTCAGATATTACGATGGATAGTGACCGTCTGACCTTAGATACCCACATTACGGCTCAAACACTGGCTGTGCAGGCCCGTCAGAATCTGACCACCGGTGAGCAGAGTGAGGTGAGTGCCACCGATAAACTGACGGTGACGGCCGGGACGCTCAACCAGCAAGGTCAGCTGACGACTTCCGGTGACATGGAGATCGATGCTGCGGATGCGATCTTAAAGGGACATGTTGCAGCGCAAAATTTACGAGTGAAAGCACAACGTCTGACTCAGGAAAGCGGCACTTTACAAGCGGGACAGACGCTGAATATCACCGGTGATACGGTGACGCTGTCGGGTGCCAGTGCCGGTAAAACCAGTGTCGGGATTGATGCCGGGCAATTGACCCTGAACGGGACACTCCAGTCAGGCGGCGATGCCCGTCTGACCGTCGGCGGCAAAATGCAGACCGGTGATCAAAGTCAGTTGGTCACGCAAGGTTCATTACAGGCGACAGTCGGGACGTTGACTCAGCGTGGCAAGATGCAGTCCGGTGAGGATGTCACGTTAACGGGACACACGCTCAAGAACGAAGGGCTCGTTTCAGCAGTCGGCAATACTCATCTGACGGCACAGGCACAATTGACTAACCGTGGCACCGTGACATCCGGGCTGCAGCTCGCCATCAATGCCGGTGCGATGGTCAACAGCGGTGAGTTGTCGGCTCAGCAGGATGTAGCCGTGACCGTTGCCGGTCAACTGGATAATCAAACCAACGGTCTGATCTCCGGACAGGTGACCACCGTACAGGCAGGCTCGGTGAATAATGCCGGGCAGTTACAGTCGCTGACAGATTTAGGGCTGACCGCAGATGCGCTGAATAATAGCGGGACACTCGCGGCACTCAGTGATGCAACGCTGAATGTTACCAATTATTTAACCAATCGCGGCACGGTTTCGGCAGCACATGATGTCCGTTTACTGACGGATAACCTGACCAACAGCGGTCAAGTGATTGCCAGCGATAATCTGTTGATTGCCAAAGATCTCAACCAGACCCGGAACACGTCATTGAATAATACCGGTGGCAGTCTGGATGCCGGATCCGGTCATCTCACCATCGCAACCCAAGGCGATCTACAGGTCAGTGCCGGTCAGCACCTCTTTGCCGGAAAAAACCTCACCATCACTGCCGCGACGCTGAACAACAGCGGTGAAATCGCTGCTCAGAACAAGACCCGTCTGACACTGGACGGCGTCACAACCGCTCAGTCTGTCCTGACCAATCAAACGGATGGGCTGATTACCGGTCAGACTACAAGTATTGACGCACAGTCGGTTGCTAACCACGGGCAACTTCAGGCACTGGAAGATTTAGGACTGACGGCAACATCGCTGGCGAACAGCGGCACGTTGACCGCGCTGAATACCACGTTGGCCGTCCACGATCATCTCTTGAATACGGGAACCGTCTCCGCTGTCGAGAATGTCAGCTTGCTGGCCGATCAGGTAGACAATCAGGGCCGGGTCTCTGCCGGTGCGCATCTGTTGATCGCAGCCGATCAGGACAAAAAGCGCAGTGACAGCCTGAATAATGCCGGTCGGTTTGAAACCCGCGATGGCGATATTGAGATTGTTACCGACACTGTGACCCAACAATCAAGCGGTCATATCATTGCCGGACATGATCTCCGGCTGGACGGCAATCAACTGGAGAATGCCGGAGAACTGGCTGCGACCGGTAAGACCGCTCTCACGCTGCATCAGCAGCTGTTGAATCAACAGTCCGGTCTCATTTCCGGTCAGGTGACGGCCATTACGGCTCAGTCGGTGAATAACCAAGGACAGCTTCAGTCTCTGAGCGATCTCGGGTTAACCGCTGAGTCTTTCGGCAACAGCGGGGTACTGGCCGCGCTGGATAATACTTCGCTTCATATTAGCCACGATCTGACCAGCAGCGGTTCGATTCTCGCGGGTCATCAGATCGTATTAAATGCTGAGCAGCTTGATAACCGGGGACGTGTCTCGGCCGGAGATGCTGCGATTGCAACAACGAATCAACCGGCAACCGGACAAGATGACAGTCTGATCGTGACCGCAGATACGTTGACCAATAGCGGTGAACTGCTGGCACGAGGTCGCAACCAGCTGACGCTGAATACGCAGTTGACCAACCAAACGGATGGCTTGATTTCCGGTCAAACCACCACCGTCAGCGCTCAGTCAGTCACCAATCGTGGTCAGCTTCAGTCCTTGAGCGCTCTCGGTTTAACGGCAGATGCACTGATAAACAGCGGCACACTGGCCGCTCTCAGCGATATGACGCTGAATGTGGCGCACCAGCTGAGCAACAGTGGTGCTGTTTCCGCCAATCATGATGTCAGCCTGTTGACCGACAATCTGACCAACACCGGCAAGATGTTTGCCGGGAATAATCTGCTGATCGCCAAAGATACCGAGCAGACTCGCACCACCACGTTCAACAATACCGGCGGCAGCCTCACGGCGAAAGCCGGGCAGCTCACCATTGCGACCCATGGTGATGTGATGGTCAGTAGCGGGCAACATCTGAGCGCCGGACAGGATGTGATCCTGCAAGCCAATAGTCTGACCAATGACGGGGAAGTGGCTGCGCAAGGCAATACCGCGCTGACACTGGACAACGCCCTGACTAACCACAATTTAGTCTCCGGTCAGAAGACAACGATTACAGCGCAGTCTGTGACTAATACCGGTCAGCTTCAGTCCCTGACCGATCTCGGCTTGACGACCGATGTACTGGATAACAGCGGCACACTCGCAGCATTCAATCATGCTGATCTGACGGTTGCGGATAGATTGCTCAACCGTGGGGCAGTTCTCGCAGGGAACAACATCCAGCTGAATGCCGCGAGGATGGAGAACCAAGGCCGTGTTTCGGCAGGTGAACAGGCCATGATGACACCGGAGCAGCGAGCCGCCGGGCAGACCGATGCCAGCCTGAGCGTGACCGCAGATACGCTGACCAACAGCGGTGAACTGTTGGCTCAAGGCAGCAATCAACTGACGATCAACGCGCAGCTGACCAACCTAACGGGTGGCTTGATTTCCGGTCAAACCACCACCGTCAATGCCCCTGCGGTGACCAATGCCGGACAGCTTCAGTCCCTGACCGACCTCGGCTTGACGACCGATGCACTGGATAACAGCGGCACACTGGCCGCACTCAGCGATATGACGCTGAATGTGGCGCACCAACTGAGCAACAGCGGTGCGGTGTCAGCCAACCATGATGTCAGTCTGCTGAGCGATAATCTGACCAACACAGGCAAGGTGTTTGCTGGGAATAATCTGCTGATCGCTAAAGATAGCGAGCAGACTCGCACCGCCACGTTCAACAATACCGACGGCAGCCTCACGGCAAAAGCCGGGCAGCTTACCATTGCGACCCATGGTGATGTGATGATCAGTAGCGGGCAGCATCTGACTGCCGGACAGGATATGATCCTGCAAGCCAACAGCCTGACCAATAACGGAGAAGTGGCTGCGCAAGGCAATACCTCGCTGACACTGGACAATGCCCTAATCAACCACGGTTTAGTCTCCGGTCAGAGGACGATGATTACAGCGCAGTCCGTGACCAATACCGATCAGCTTCAGTCCTTGAGCGATCTCGGCTTAACCGCGGATGCACTGGATAATAGCGGCACACTGGCGGCACTCAGCGATATGACGCTGAATGTGGCGCACCAGCTGAGCAACAGCGGTGCTGTTTCAGCCAAGCATGATGTCAGCCTGTTGACCGACAACCTGACCAACACCGGGGAGGTGTTTGCCGGCAATAATCTGCTGGTCGCCAAAGATACCGGTCTGACTCGCACTGCTACGTTCAACAATACCGACGGCAGCCTCACGGCGAAAGCCGGGCAGCTCACCATTGCGACGTATGGTGATGTGGTTGTCAGTCGCGGGCAGCATCTGACTGCCGGACAGGATCTGATCCTGCAAGCCAACAGCCTGACCAATAACGGAGAAGTGGCTGCGCAAGGCAAGACCGCGCTGGCACTGGACAATGCCCTGACCAACCACGGTTTAGTCTCCGGTCAGCAGACGACACTCGTAGCGCAGTCAGTCACCAACACCGGCCAACTTCAGTCCCTGACTGATCTCGGCTTAAACGCTGATACATTGGCGAACAGTGGCACACTGGCGGCACTCAGCGATATGACGCTGAATGTAGCACACCAGCTGAGCAACAGCGGTACTGTGTCAGCCAACCATGATGTCAGCCTGTTGACCGACAACCTGACCAATTCTGGGAAGGTATTTGCTGGGAATAATCTGCTGGTCGCCAAAGATACCGGTCTGACTCGCACCGCTACGTTCAACAATACCGACGGCAGCCTCACGGCGAAAGCCGGGCAGCTCACCATTGCGACCCATGGTGATGTGGTTGTCAGTCGCGGGCAGCATCTGACTGCCGGACAGGATCTGATCCTGCAAGCCAACAGCCTGACCAATGACGGGGAAGTGGCTGCGCAAGGCAATACCTCGCTGGCACTGGACAACACCCTGACCAACCACGGGTTAGTCTCCGGTCAGGGGACGACGATGACAGCGCAGTCTGTGAACAATACCGGTCAGATGCAGGCGCTCACTGATTTGGGATTGAACGCTGATGTGTTGGCAAACTCAGGGACTCTGGTTGCCGGGAACAATGCAGTGTTCAATATCATTCACACGCTGACCAGTAACGGCAATATTTCGGCTGGTAATAATGCCAGTCTGTTGGCCGATCAGGTGAATAACCAGAATAAAATTTATGCCAGAAACAGTGTGCTGATCGCCAAAGACAGCGCGCAAACCCGAAGCAGCTCACTGACCAACAGCGGTCAGATTGATGCCAAACACGGCAGTATTTCGATTGCGACTCACGGTGATTTCACGGTTAGTGCCGGGCAGCATATCTCTGCCGGGAAAGACCTGACTCTTGTGGCAGACGCACTGACCAATGACGGCGAACTGTCTTCACAAGGCATAACCACTATCGGCGTTGACGGGACACTCACCAATCATTCCTCCGGGATTATTTCCGGTCAGAATACCGTGCTGCGTGCCGGAGCGACCACCAATCAGGGGCAGTTGCAGGCACTCAATGATTTGAACCTGACCACCGGCTCTCTGACCAACAGCGGCTCTGTGGTTGCGCTGCATGATATGACGCTCAATGCGACGGGGCATGTTGATAACCAGAGCCTGCTCTATGCTGGGCATGACAGCAATCTGTTCTCTGATAGCTTGACCAACTACAGCGATATTGTGGTGGGTAACGATCTGCTGATTGCCAGAGATAGCAATAAAACCCGCAGCCGTAACCTGACGAATAGTTCAGGAAGTATCGAGTCACTGGGCGGGAATATTGGTATTTACGCAGATACCGTACTGAATAAGCGGACGGTGCTGGATGTTACTAGTCAGACTCAGGATTTGAGAGGGAGCATTCCTGGAGGAGGAAGCTCATCTTTTACAAGAAGAATAAATTACTTGTGGGGCAATTTGAGGTCTACAGTAACTCTTGAATCTGAACCATACTCACCTGTAATTGGTGTATGGACTGTTTCACCTGCGTACGGTGTTGAATTAGTTGTCAGAGCATTTGATAGTGGAAAAACTATATCTTTTAAAGCGTATCAGGAAGGATTGGTTTTAAAAGATTCAAGCCAAGCATCAATTATTAAAGCTACTAATGGTCTAATTATTAATGCGAATGATGTTCAAAATTTATCCAGCTCTTTGTTGGGAAGAAATATATCTATATTTTCCCAATCCTTAAGTAATGTAGGTTACAAATTCAATACAACAGAAGTATATTTTGATTATGCTCTCCCTGATGAAGAGACTCAAAAGATAACATCTTGTCATATGAGTGAAGGGAGTAGATGTAAGAGTGGTTTCACTTTTCACTATAATCTGGTTAACACCCGTAAAGTTGAAGCAGGTACCACAAGTATTTTGCTGTCCGCGATTACTGCCACGAACACCCTGAATTTAAAAGTTCAAAACCGCACCAATAATTCAGTCATTGGGATTAATGCTGTGGGCACTCAGCCGACGAAATCAGCGCATACAACCCGTGCTACGCAGGGGGCGTCAGGGACACAAGCCGAGGTACAGACCACGCAATATACCCCGGGCACAGGTCAGGGGGTAGTGTCAACGCAAGATGTATCAGATTCCGCGCAGTCACTCCAAACCGCACAAGGAGCAGGCACTGCTCAGGGTGCTCAGGTGACCCAAGGGTCAGCAGATACATCTGGCACCATCCAATCACCGTCACTGCAAACCACACAAGGGGGCGGAACCGCTGAGGGCGTACAGGTGACTCAAGGGCCATCAGATACATCTGGCACCATCCAATCACCGTCACTCCAAACAGCACAAGGGGGCGGAACCGCTCAGGGGGTACTGGCGACTCAGGAACCGTCTGAGACATCGGGCACAGTACAAGCGCAGTCAGCGACAACACACGGCATCCAACTGACCTCTCAGGGCAGTGGTTCGGGCGCGGCAGTTCAGGCCGGACAAACGTCGGCCGGTTCAGGTTTGGCCGCGCAGTCGGCACCGAATCTACCCTCGGTCGCCCGGGCTACTCCTCAAGGGAAATCGGCTACGACGGTAACGCTCAGTAACAGCAGTACCGTTACTGCACCAACGGTCAACTTACCCAATCAGAATCGCATCCCGTTCCCCGATTATCGGTTGCCGACCAGTCCGCATGGCTTGTTTGTTTTCTCTGACGGGCCGCAAAGTGATTATCTGATAGCCACCAATCCTGCGGTGACCAATCTGAATGATTTCCTCGGTTCGGATTATTTCAAAGACCAGTTAAATTACGATCCGGAGCGGAAGGAGAAGTTCCTCGGCGATGCGTATTACGATACCAGAACGATCACACAGGAAATTTTTGAGCAGACCGGTAAACGCTATCTGAATGAGGATATCGGCAGCGATCTCGCGCAGATGAAGCAGCTGATTGATTCGGCAGCACAGGAAAAAACCGCCTTAAACCTGAAAAATGGCGTGGCGTTAACCGATGAGCAAATTGCCCGTTTGAGTCACGACATTATCTGGTATGAGCCGATTGAAGTGAATGGTCAGACGGTGATGGCACCGAAACTGTACCTGTCTTCTGCCTCGCAAGACAATATTTCAAACGGTGCATTACTTGCCGGCCGCAACGTCAATGTCACAACGGGTGACTTCGCCAATAGCGGTGCGGTGGCCGCCCGGGAAGATTTGAGTATTGCCAGCCGCAATGGGATCAGCAACACCCACGGCACGCTCAGTGCCAATGATGATCTGGCGCTGATCGCCACCGGTGATATTGTCAACCGGAGTGGGGTGATTTCAGGGGGGAATGTCCAGCTCAAAACGACTTCCGGTAGTGTGGTCAACGAGACCCTCGTCAATAAAACGGATTATGGTAATGGCTTTGTCCATACAGAGGTGGACCCGGAGAGTTTAATTCAATCCCGGACAACATTAGGAATTTCCGCAGGTAAAGATATTGTCAGCCAAGGGGCAACGATTCGGGCGGGTGAAGGTACCGTTCTGCTTGTCGGTGGTGATGTGACTTTTGGCGCGGTTGAGCGTGAAACCCAACAGTCATTTCTTGATGGAGGGACTCGTCAGGTCATCAAAGACATTGTTCATTTAGGCTCAACGGTGAGTTCCGGCGGAGATTTAACCATTCAGGCTGGTAACAACTTCCATGCCACCGCTTCCGATCTCTCGGCGCAGGGCACTCTGATATTGGCCGCAGGTCATGATATTACGTTGGATACCGCAGTTGATACGGCTTACCGTTACAGTGACGGCGGCGGGCATACGCGTCAACTGAGCACCACGACCAACCAAGGCAGCAACCTGTCGGGTCGTGATGTCTTGCTGCAATCCGGCAACGATACCACACTGGTTAATGCTGGGATTCAGGCATCCGGCAATGTTGCCCTGAATGCCAAAGGCGATGTCAATATTCTGGCCGCTAACGACAGCCGCTATGAATACAGTAAATCAACCCACAAAAAATCGTTCGGCCGTTCGAAAACTACCATTCATGAAAGCCTGAAAGAAACCGTCCGTGGTAGCTCGATTGCAGCCGGTGGTGACATCACCATCAAGGCGCAAAAGTATAGCAACGCCAAGTTAGCCAATGGGCATAGCGATATTCAGGTGGTCGGCTCAAACCTCAATGCCGGTGATGCAATCAACCTCAGTGCCGACGGGGATGTGATTCTGTCAGCGCAGCAGTACCGCGAGTATCAATACAACCAGACCATCAAAAAAGGCTTTGGCGGCCTGAGTGGCAGTAACCGCGGCAATCTGGACGACGCGACATTGCTCGAAGGTGCCAATACCATCGCTGCCAGCCATATCAATATCAACTCCGGCAAAAATATTGGGGTGATTGCCAGTACTGTCAGTGCCGGTGGTGATGTCAATATGCAGGCGCTGGATGAAGTGCTGGTAACCGCAGATAACATCCTGCGCCAAACTCAGCAGTGGGATGAAAAGAGCAGCTTCCTCAGTGGCGGACATCTGATGGAGATGTCATCAGACCGCGAAGGAATGCAAAGCAGTACCGCGCAGGGCAGCCAAATTGCCTCACACGGCAATGTCAACATTCAGGGCGGCAGTGTGGCACTGGTCGGCTCCGATGTGGTGGCCGGTGAAAACACAGTGCTCAAAGCCGATACCGGTCATCTGGATATCCGCTCGGCACAAAACAGCCTCCGCAAAACATCACAGCACAAGCAAGTGAGCGTGGATTTTCCGACGTTTGAGCTGTTAAGCCACCCTGAATCAGCACTGCAAATTACCGATGGTCAAGTACGCTTCCGCATTGGTAAAGCGACGTATGATCAGGTGGAGAATCAGACGACTGCCACGACGCAGACCGGTTCGACGGTTCTCGCCAACAATGATGTTTCACTCAGTGCCGCCGGCGATCTGACGGTGACGGGCAGCCGGATCGCGGCAGACCAAGATGGCAGCGGTACGGGCGATTTGAGTCTGGCGGCAGAGAATATCCTGATTCAGGAAGCCAAAGAGACCGAGCAGACGCAGAGTCAGGAAGTTCACGGTAAAGCTGAAGCGAGTCTGGTGGTTCAGCACCAAGCCGTGGAAGTGGAAAAAGCCGTGAAAGGGTTGCAACAGGCAACCCAGGCCCTGAAACAGGCCAAGCAGGATTATCAACAGTACAAAAAACAACTGGCGTCACTGAAGGGTACGCTGGAAACGCTGCAAGCAGATTATGCAGCGAAAAAGCCGGGTGTCACGTTTGAGGATATCGAGGAACTACAAGACCTCGTCTCAGACCTCAAGGGGGATGAAGCGTGGTATGCCGCTGGCATTGCGCTGGCTGCGGAGAATGTCACTTCAAAAACCACGCTCTTGTACAAACAAAATCGTGCTGCGGTAAACAGTATCACTTCCGGTGCGTTTGGTTTTGATGCCGGGTTGCATCTGGATATTGATGCCGACAAACAAAACAGTCAGTCACAGCGGGTGACGTCGGTCGGCTCTCAATTGTCGGGGCAGAACGTCACCATTGAGGCGGGCCATCAAACCGGCCAGTCAGCGACGGTTCAGGGCTCAGTCATTCATGCGGATGACACCCTTGCTGTGAGTGGCAATCAGGTGAACCTGCTGGCGTCGGATGAGCAAAGCAGCAACACCAATGGCAGCGAGTCCGCGCATGTCGGTGCTTCGGTGACGCTATTCGGGGCGAACAGCGGGGTCAATCTCGATGCCAGCTATAGCCGTAATGAAAGCGTCTCCCAAAGCCAGACTCATACCAACAGTGTGCTGAGTGCCGATCATATCCGAATCACCTCAGACGGGGATACCGATGTGAACGGTGCCGACGTTGCGGCGAATGAGCAACTGGATATATCCGTTGGCGGTGACCTGAATGTGGCTTCGGTACAGAACCGTTACAGCAGCACCAATCACGGCGGCTCTGTCAGTGGCGGGGTGGGTCTCTCCGGTGGGGATGTCGGCAAAGGTGGTGCTGTGAGCGGTTTTGATCATGCCGGGAACTTACAGGGCGTGAATAGCGGTGTGAACCTCTCAAACGGGCGTTCACATAGCCGGGAAACCATGCTGACCCGTATCACTTCCGGTGGTGATGCCAATATCACCGTGGGTGGCAATACCGATATCAAAGGCGCGACGATTGCGACGGTTAACGAAGACGGCAGCGACGCCGGTCGGCTTCACCTCGAAACTGGCACGCTGAGTTATACCGACCTGAGTAACACGCGTGATACCAGCAGCCGCAATGCAGGTGTCAGCTCGAGTGTCAGTATCGGCCCGGATAAGGATGGTGCGACTCAAATAGACGCGTCCCGTAATTCATCGAGATATCAGTACACCAACCAAAGTGGTTATCACAAGAGTAAAACGCTGGCGACGGTCGGACAGGGCGTGCTGCGTATCGAGGACACACACAACAGTGATGATACCGAGCGTCTGAACCGGGATATCACCAGCACGACCAAAGACCTGTACTCAGTGGATCGTCAGCAGGGCAACTTTGATGTCACGGTGGACCACCGGTTGCTGAGTGAGACCGGGTGGAAGGAGATTGCTGAGGACGCTCTCATTACTGACATGATGCGTGAAAGTCTGGAAAGAGCCATCACGACTGATCGAGTCGAGCTGACAGATATCTTGAGTGAGACGGGAAAACAGCTTGATATATATAAAAGTGTGAAACAGGCAATTATCGATGATCCGCAATTAGCTGCGAGGCTGAGAGATCCGAAGTTAAGTGCTGATACGAAGCAAGTCATACTTGATCAACTGACTCATGCCGCAATGCAGTCATTGGGCTATAACCCAGAAGGATATGAGAACAAGATTATTGCGAAAGACAATGATGCTCGCAAAGGTTTCTACTCAGAAGAGACCCAAAAATCTTATATCAATGATCAGAATGCCAATAATACCGAAGAGTTAGTCCTCATTGCCGGACATGAGATGAGTCATGCGGTTGATGATAAAACAGGAGATGTGAATCGATATTCTGAGCAGGATCGGGAAATCTATGCAAACAATATCGGAGAAGACTTCACGGACTATACAGATACAGCACTGGGTGTGACTGGGAACGGCAGCATGGCGAGTCGTAATAGTCATGTGGGTAATACAGGAAGTACAGTGGCTGGTAACAATCAGGTGTATAGCGGATTAGATAAGCGTCAAGGTGATAACTTAATACCTTTAGTCATACCCGCAGCGGTAGCAATCACTTCTATTACTGCAGCTGCAATAGCAGATCCTAAGGTGCAGCAGGTTACCAAACAAGCGTTAACGGATGCAATGGCGGGAGCTAAAGAAGTCGGCAACGGTATTTTAAATTTCTTTGAGCCGGATGCTCAGTACACAGATGAAGAGCTTGATATTGCGGCAAATGCTTATCTTCAGATGCAGGAATACAGAGATTCGAGTACTGATACGGGCGACTGGGTAGAAATGGATAACCTGATGCAACAGGTTAGTCCGGAAGTTGTTGCGCGAGCACACACGATGAGCGCCCAGAATAAAGAGATTGCGGAAACGATTCCGATGCCGGGCGGTAGTGAAATTGTGGAAGGGACAGCAACAGTTTTGACCAATCCTGTCGGAGAAAGCATTGACGCATCATCGGTGACAGTAGCAGGCAAAGATCAGGGAATGTGGACGACGGAAACCCCGGCAGATCATGGTGTGGATGTACCGTTGGTTATGACTTCGGAGAATGCTAATGGTGATAGCCAGTCAAGTGTGCAGGGGGAAAATGGGAAGACAGTTGGAGATAAACCTGATAATGTCGCTAATACACCTTTGCGCAGTGTTAATGATGTTAGTATCCCAAACCCTGCCGCAAACGAGTTATTAACTAATCCTACTCCAAGATTTTTGGATCGAATCGCAGATGTTAGGTGTATTGACTGTGATGATCTTGCAAGAGATTTTTACAAAGCATCTGGAGAGAATGGACAGATATTAGATTTGACAGTACCTAATGGTGAAATAAAGGTTAGGGAGCTAGATAACATTGAGAATTTTGTTGATCATCGAGTTTACACAGATGGTAACTTCGTGTTTGATCCACGGTTTTCCAAACAGCCAGTTCCAGTAAAACAATATATGGATGAATTGAAGTTATTGAATCCTGATTTAATTATTAAAGATATTACACCCGAGTAATCTTGAGTTGAAAATGTTATGGATAAGAAGATATTAGAGATCCAAAAAAAATTGAATCACCCTGATTATGTTCCCTATATGGCATATCGGAGGGATGCTAAAATTCATTCATTAATCTGTTATGTAAATAATATAACTGGTTGTTATGTTTCAGAAAACTACAAACCTATATCGATATTTATTGAAAGAAGTCGGTTGTATATGGATGAGAATAAAAGTGAGCAGAATGAATTAAAAATTTACTATCGGTTAGTGGAATGTTATTTTTTAGCTTTGGAAGAACTCCTCAATTAAGATTGTAAATTATTACCCAATTTGATGATAATGTTTCAATGATTTGATAAGAGACTGTTCGTCAAGAAAAATAAGCAGGACACGCACTTCAAGGAATGGATTCGCTAATGGTGTGTGTCCTCATAAGAAGTCAATTCTAGAATCATTGAGAGCGAGTAATCTTTCTTTGTATACTAAGGGTAAACTCGAATGTTGAATATCAAAACGTAAATGAATGGCTGAGGATACCTTCTGCACATTTTGCCCACCGTTCCCCATGGCCCGGATAGCAGTCATTTCAATTTCCCATTCCGCAAGAATGACCGTATTAGAGATAGTTAACATGGTTTAGGCTTCGCTTATGACTATTTTATTGGCAATAATATCGTTATTTGAAACGCAACAGTAGCTTTAAATGAGCTTGTTTATACCAGTGAGAGAAAATAAGCAGAAAACAGTCAATTTAGAGAAAAATATCCAAATATTCAGTTAAATATTTTACGGTGGTTGAATGAATAACAGAAATAAAAGATTAACCTATAGAGACGCTTTGACTATTGCAGAAGGTTTGTTCTCTTCTGCTTTAAATGAGTTTCAATTTAGCACAGGGCAAGCTTGGGCATTTACTTTAGATGAACTGGATTCAGTTAAGAATAAAACTGATCCTAAAGGAAACATTATTGTACTAACTGCAATTTATAAGTTGGCGTTGGTTAACAATGTTGAGTTATCTAAATCCGACGACTATACGAATGATATGTTGCTTGAGTTAAAAGAGTCGTACCAGCAATTCGATGAGTGCATCTTTGACGACCTTAATATAAGTACAGAGGAAAGATTGTTTTTGAAGTCAGATATGCAGTTGGTTTCTAATAAGTATCTATAGATAGAGACGGTTCGATTTCGTATTGATCATCAGATATGAGATGTTATTTTGATACTGTTCGAGACTGTTCATTATTCTGTGTCACGCCCATGTTTATAAATCCAAATATGGAGTGAGCCAGCCTTCATAGTGGAAGTTGAGCTGAGACCACGTCAGGTTTCAGCTCTGCGTCCGCCCCAAACAAACCCGTTCCACCAATCCTTTCAACCGCCGCACTTCTGTTTCCAGATATGCCAATTCTTCTTCGGTGATCTCATAATGCTCCGAATAACGGGCTTCGATATATGCCCGTTGCAGGCGACGGAAGCAGCGGCGGTGGAATTTGCTGTCGAGCGGGAAAATGGTTGCAAATTCAGCATCGATTTGGGCGCATAGTTTCCCCAGTTTTTCGATATTGTGGGATTTGGGTAAGTAGTTGGTGCAGGTGAGTAGGGTACAGGCAAAGAGTCTTTCTGTGACTTGATGAAGCATGAATGCAGAAATTTTCTCATCCCCTTTTTCTAAACTGAACTGGAAATGGTCAAAGAAACCATTGGCACTTTTGAACCACTGCTCATAATGCTTACGAGCGATCTCCCGTTGCTCTGCTTCGGTTAAATCCCCCGGCTCTGCCAGCGGTTTTGGTGTGGCGGCAAACAGTTCAATCCCTTCTTCGCGGATATCTTTGAAGAAATAATGCCCCTGTTGTAGTCGATCGTTGACTTCCTGCAAATCATGGACAATCAATCCCAGCGGTGCCGAAGTAACTTTACGGTCGATCTGCTCTTTGGCCCGTTGCCAGACGACATCTTCTTCAACCAGCGCAGCTTTATTTACAATCACCAGAATATCGTAATCGCTGATATAGCCATTGACCGGATCGTTGACCCAAGTGCCTTTGGCATGGCTGCCGAACAGGATGATTTTCAGGATGCGAAACTCGCTTTTACTCGCTGTTTTGCCCTGAAGATAGTCTTCCAGCGTATCGCGCAGAATGGTCGATATGGTGGCAAGCTCTTGCTGTTTGGATTCGGGCAAATGGTCGAGAGATGTTTTCATAAAGCGATATTCGGTCGGTGTGGATTGAATAGCTCATAGGATAAAAGAAGCGAGCGGCAAAAAACACTGTTTGTCATGGTTTTAGTTGGGTTGCCTAGGGAAATGCGACGGGGTTCGGTTTTATTGGTTTGTCTTGTTCTAGCCTCTGGCTCCCAGATTTGACGCACAATTACGTTTTTCGGTTTCAGAGGCATCAGTGCTCCGTGCGCCAGTTCATCTTTCAAAGATGAAAGACGAACCAGAAAATCTTTTTTGTTGGCTTGGGCGTGTGCTTTCCAGAACCGGCTTTTACGGGCGTCCTGCCCGGAAAAGCCTAACCATTCTCCCGGAATGGTTTTCTTTGTTGAGTGGTTAATTTGAGTTGAGAGAAACATTAAATCAACGAAGCTCAATTGATCGATGATCTCAGTAATCAGGACACGCACCTCAAGGAATGGATTTACTTATGGTGTGTCCTCGTAATTTTCTACAATTATATAAAGATGGAGAAGCTCAAGTCAGAGTTCCTGGGCGCTTGGGAGATACTTCCGATATACCTGAACCTATTACTGAAGCTTATGATGAATTTGGTAAAGGTGGGACTCAACAGCTGCATGCAGATGGTAAAGTGCTGAAGTATAATAGTTCTGAAATCTTACCAGAGGAGTAATAAATTGACTGGTAAATGTGATATTCCTGTTAGTGATGCACTAGATCAACTAGAGGAGCTCATAAGTAGGGTTGTATTACACGACGATGAAAAAACTGAGCTATTAAAGATACTAGGAGATTCTAGGGCTAGAAAGACTATACCAATGCGAGAGATTCATCGTCGTATTATGGCTTACAGAAAAGCATATGATATTTACACTCCGTTTTCAGAAAGTGAACGCAATCTTCTTAAAAATTTACTAATTTTCTGGGGATAATGGAGACTGTTCACTATCCTATGTCACGCCCATTTCCACAACCCCAGATAGAGGCAAGCGCCCCCAAGTTGGAACCACTCGGTTCCAGCCCCTTCACCCAACCCTCTCTAAACAAACCTGTTCCACTAATCCTTTCAACCGCTGCACCTCACTTTCCAAATATGCCAACTCCTCAACCGTAATTTCATAATGCTCCGAATAACGGGCTTCGATATATGCCCGTTGCAGGCGACGGAAGCAGCGGCGGTGGAATTTGTTATCGAGCGGGAAAATCGTTGCAAATTCAGCATCGATTTGGGCGCATAGTTTCCCCAGTTTTTCGATATTATGGGATTTAGGTAAATAATTGGTGCAGGTGAGTAGGGTGCAGGCGAAAAAACGTTCCGTCGATTGATGTAGGAGAAAAGCTGATTGCTTCAACCATTGCCGCTTCATTCCATCTTGAAAGAATACAAAGAGCTGTTCTGCACTTTCAAACCACTGTTCATAATGCTTACGGGCAATTTCCTGCTTTTCTGCTTCGGTTAGATCCCCCGGCTCTGCCAGCGGTTTTGGTGTGGCGGCAAACAGTTCAATCCCTTCTTCGCGGATATCTTTGAAGAAATAATGCCCCTGTTGTAGTCGATCGTTGACTTCCTGCAAATCATGGACAATCAATCCCAGCGGTGCCGAAGTAACTTTACGGTCGATCTGCTCTTTGGCCCGTTGCCAGACGACATCTTCTTCAACCAGCGCAGCTTTATTTACAATCACCAGAATATCGTAATCGCTGATATAGCCATTGACCGGATCGTTGACCCAAGTGCCTTTGGCATGGCTGCCGAACAGGATGATTTTCAGGATGCGAAACTCGCTTTTACTCGCTGTTTTGCCCTGAAGATAGTCTTCCAGCGTATCGCGCAGAATGGCCGATATGGTGGCAAGCTCCTGCTGTTTGGATTCAGGCAAATGGTCGAGAGATGTTTTCATAAAGCGATATTCGGTCGGTGTGGATTGAATGGTTCATAGGATAAAAGAAGCGAGCGGCAAAAAACACTGTTTGTCATGGTTTTAGTTGGGTTGCCTAGGGAAATGCGACGGGGTTCGGTTTTATTGGTTTGTCTTGTTCTAGCCTCTGGCTCCCAGATTTGACGCACAATTACGTTTTTCGGTTTCAGAGGCATCAGTGCTCCGTGCGCCAGTTCATCTTTCAAAGATGAAAGACGAACCAGAAAATCTTTTTTGTTTGGCTTGGGTGCATGTTGTCCAGAACCGGCTTTTACGGGCGTCCTGCCCGGAAAAGCCTAACCATTCTCCCGGAATGGTTTTCCTCGTTTGACGGTTGATTTGAATGGGGTGAAACATTTTAAAAGCGAAGCCAAATTGATCGATGCTCTCAGGGGGAAAATTCAGGACGAATTTTCAGGATTGCTTGAGCAGGATGCGAATCAATCCGACCCTGATTCAGTGCGCTGAACTTAAACTTTAGGCCTTTTGGGGTACTTTTTCGGCCTTGAAAAAGTATCTGGGGCGCATTCGGAGATGGCAATGAGATCGGAGAAGTAATTGCGCACCAAACACCTGCATTACAAGTTTTATCTCCTTAACCTCCGGCTCCCAGATTTGACGCACAATTGCGTTTTTCAATTTCAGTGACATCGGTGCCCAGTGCGCCAGTTCATCTTTCAAAGATGAAAGACGAACCAGAAAATCTTTTTTGTTGGCTTGGGCGTGTGCTTTCCAGAACCGGCTTTTACGGGCGTCCTGCCCGGGAAAGCCTAATCATTCATCCGTGAATGATTTTCTTGGTTGAGTGGTTAATTTGAGTTGAGAGAAACATTAAATCAACGAAGCTCAATTGATCGATGATCTCAGGGTAAAATTCATGGATGAATTTTAAGCTTTTCGTGAGCAGGAGCGAATAAAAGCGTCCCTGATTATGTGCGCTGAACTTAAACTTTAGGCCTTTTGGGGTACTTTTTCGGCCTTGAAAAAGTACCTGGGGCGCAGTCGGAGGTGGCAATGAGATCGGAGAAGTAATTGCGCACCAAACCACAGAGCCACCATTTCTTCCCCCAAACACCGGCATCACAAGTTTTACCTTTCCAGCCACCGGCTCCCAAATATGCCGCACAATCAGCTATTCCCTAACAAAAAAGCTTGAACAGGACGCGAATCAATTTCTTATTGTTTCATGTCGTCGTTGCTTCAATATTGGCGACTACTTTTAGCATGCGGATAAAAGCGTCCACGGATGCCACTGATGCAGACTCATGCATGGTGTGATAGCCAATGGTCGGTATCTGGATGGTGGTGCCGTCCACCAAGCCATTCGATGCGGCAATGATACGGCCAAGCTCGGTACTGCCTAATGATGTCGGTGGCAAGCCTTGTTCGGCGCGCTTGGCATTTTCTTCTTCCACATAACGGTTTTTATACTGGTAACTAATCTTGTTTTTCACACATAGGTTTTCAAGTAGCTGGGTACTTTCTTGATTGAATGTCGCGTTGGCGTCTTTTTCTCTTAAAACGATAAGTTGTTCATTGGCGGCTTCTACATTCGGGAATGGGCTGGTATCGACCACAAATAAGCGGTTCGTGGAGCCGCCAAAGCGACGGAACCACTCCAGTAAGTAGCGCCAGCTTTTACCGGATTCCTCTTGGGCGGTGAAGAAGGCGGTACCTTTAAAGCCATGATCGAAAAGGTGGACCAGCGCAGCGGCTGAAATAACATTATCAAGCTGGCCTTCTAAGCGATTATCGACTTGATGTAATTGGTCATTGAATGCAATCGGGGTACCGGCCACGACGCTCTCTAACCCTTTGGTCTCAAAAATTAAGTTGTTACGGAATTCACACACATAAGCGCTGTTGATGATGCCTTTGCCACAGTACATTCCTGACCAAGGCTCATAGGCGTAGACTTCTTCATGGTTGAAGCGCTCGGTCACCTTTGTCATGAGTTCTTCCGACACTGAGTTGTTCAGCAAATCTGTGCGGTTCGCTGATACAAACGCTGCGTACTGGAACTCATTGGGGCCGGTACAGACCAAACCATGCCGGTCAATATGGGCGGAAAACATAGTGCTGAACGGGTCACTGCCCTGAGCGACCAATAAGCCCTCATACCAAGTCACTTTTGCGCCGCGCTCTTCCAGCTCACGTTGCAGGACACGAAAAAAAGAATGCTCTGCACCCACAACGCTCGGGGCACGAATCAGCAGTTTAAGCAGGTCGATAAAATGATCACTGGGCATATAGCGCTCCAATCAAGAGAGAGTCTTTTGTCTTATAAACTGAATTCATCAAATAACATACTCTTTTTATGATTTTGTAACCATTTTTTAACTATTCCTTAAAATAGCGACCGACTATTCGTTGGGTTTATTCGGATCGAGGTTTTTGATATTGAGCGGAGCTGATGTATTGCGCAGGATGGACAGCGTGGTCGCTGCCGCCGAAGTATCGTAAGGGTCACTCGCTGCCTAACCATTCTCCCGGAATGGTTTTCTTGGTTGGGTGGTTGATTTGAATGGGGTGAAACACTGAATTAATGAAGCCAAATTGATCGATGATCTCAGGGGGAAAATTCAGGACGAATTTTCAGGATTGCCTGAGCAGGATGCGAATCAAGCCGGAGCGTCCCAAACCTTAATTCAACATTTTACCTTCCCAGCCACCGGCGCCGAAAGGGATGGCAGGGCGTGTGTCCTCGTAAGGATATGCTGGCAGGAACCAAAAAAAATGCAGCACTCAGGCTGCATTTTTCGTGGTAAGCAAATAATTAATAATCAGACTCAAAGGCGCCTAAATCAGGTGCGGCGCCTTTATAACCGTCACCGGCATAGATACCGGCATCAATTAAATCGCTGCCTTTTTTCAGCAGCGCATATTTGATCCTCGGCAGAGAGCCGTCGGCTTGACGGGGATACATCAACTCACGTTCATCCAGACGGACAAAGTCTTTTGAGGTGATGGTGACGGGCAGGTTGAAGTAGTTATAAATGAGGTCATTCTCAGTGCTGTTCCCCAGATTGATCACTTCGTTGTGACCGTCGAAGCCTAAGTTATTGCGCATGTAATGGCCGTAGCCTTGGACATCGGTTTGGTTGTCATCAAGCGTTGATAACATGTTGTAGTTCGCACTTTGGTTACGGATTGAGGTGTTATTGATCCAGTTCTGGCCACCAATATGATGATTGGCGTAAAAACCCGCAGAGCGGTTGCGTACCGCTAAGTTGTAGCGGATAGTGTGACGCGGAATCACACTGGGCGTTGCACTGCCGTTGCGCCCATAACCACCGGCTTTAAAACCATTGCCATCGCCCAGTTTCGTGAAATCCTGACCGTAACCGTTGTAAAAAGCCCAGCTATATTCAATGGTGACGGCAGCATCCGCATTGATTAAGTCAAAACCGTCGTCACTGTTAAACCAAGCGCGTGAATGGCTGATGACATTACCGGTATAGGACGCTGAGGTTGGATGAGCCCCAAAGCCATCGACGTTACCGTCCGAGTAATGGTTTAATCCTCGGTTGTTGTAAGCATCAACATTGAGGACATAGTTGTTACCGCCGGCAACCAAGTACCAGCCAATTGCCATGCCATCATGAATCGCTAAGTTTTCGAAACGGTTACCATTGCCTTTGTTGATCATAAACGCTTCAGACTGCGTACGGTGATCAGCGATAGTGACTTGTACGCCAACCACATCGAAGCCTTTAAACACGCAGTTATCCGCCCGTACCATGAATGCCGTGTTGCGATAGTTGGCCGGTTTAACATTCGAAAAATCAAACACCGGACGCTCGGAGCCATAGTTAATATAGCTGATGTTGTCTTTGGTGATATTGTTGACGATGGCACGAATATCCTGATGCTGAGTAATATTCGAATCATTTAGATAGTAAGTCCCCCCGCGGATATAGACAGTATCACCTGCTGAAGCCGCCGATTGTGCCGCCATAATGGTTTTTAATGGTGATGAGAGTGTGCCTGAATTGCTGTCTGAACCATAAGGCGCAATATAGAGGTTTTTGGCAAACCCTAAATTGCTGACAGCGATTAGCATCGATAAAGAAATGATTTTGAATTTCATAATTGACCCATATGTTATAGATTTCATATCTAAAATATATGGATTGATCAATAAAATCGATCAATTAAGAAACAGCGTTTCATTTTTCGAATCATGATCACTGTTGTGTATGGTTGACTCCCAACAGTGACATGAAGATAAACAGATGTGAATTTTCACACCTCGGGTCGGGTTGATACGATCTAAATGTTGTCTATCAGTCTGGTGATCGATTGTCTGGCTTGGACTATTGATTGCTGATGGCGATGATCTGCAAATTCTTGATACTCGGTCCGGATTTCATAGAAATGTTCTGCGCCCAGATATTGGCTGAGTAATTTGATATGGGGGGATAAATGATTCATTGCTTCTCGCTCCTCACCGGGACCAAAGCCAAATTCACCACAGGCACTTATCAATACGACAGTTTTACCTGATAGTATCGGTCTGATCGGGTTGTCTCCGCGGCTGAGGTCAAAGGTAAAGGTTTTATTCAGACGTAAAATCTGATCAAACCAAGCTTTTAGTACCGCAGGCATGCCGTAGTTATACATTGGGCTGGTGATAACGATGAGATCGGCCTGTTGCACTTCATCAAATAATTGGTCTGATAATGTTAATACTCGCTGCTGTGCCGGTGTTCTTTGTTCCTCGGGGGTGAAAACTGCACCAATCCAGTCTTGAGAAATAAAAGGGGGTGGAGTGAGTGCCAGATCTCGATGAATGATTTTTCTGTGATGATTTTTTTTCATCCATTGTTCCGAAAGTTCATGGCCAAGCTGTTTTGAGAGTGAATGGTGAGTGCTCATATTGTCACTCTGGCTACGGGCACTGGCATCAATTCTTAATAGTGTATGCATGTATTTACCTCTGTCTGTTGTTATCAAGGGTGTAATTCTCATGGGATGAGTATATTTTGACAAAAGGTCTTTTTTTGCTTATGAATGAATTAATTTCATCCATTAGGCTGTTCCTATGTTCAATAAGCTTCCTTCACTTACCAGCATTCGCACTTTTGAAGCGGCTGCCCGTTTACTGAGTTTTAAAGCTGCGGCCGATGAGTTGAATGTCTCTCCAACAGCGGTTTCTCATCAAATCCGGGGATTGGAGCATAATTTGAAAGTAAAGTTATTTGAGCGGAAAACCCGTGCTGTTGTGTTAACTCAGGAAGGGGAAAAATTATCGGTTACTTCCCATCAACTGATGAAAGCTCTGCTACATACTGTGAATGAACTCACGTCATCACCAGATCGAATCACGATTGGTACGACAAACGCTTTCGCTGCAATGTGGTTGGTTCCGAACTTAGCTGATTTTCAACGCAGGTATCCGGATATTGAAGTGGCTATTCGTGCTGAAGATACGTTGATAGATATTGAATACGATCGTCGGGTTGATTTGGTGATCCGTTCCGGAAAATTTGATACAAAACTGGAACATGCGGTTTTATTGTGTCAGGAATCATTAGGCTTTTATGCGACACCAGCTTATTGGCAACAACAGCAAAATACTCATCAACGCGTCTTTTATTATACGCATTGGAAGAATTCGAGATTTGATAATCCGGAGCTGTTTCCGATTCTGAAAGCAATCTACCCTGAAGCAAGTGAATTTGATATCCGAACGTTTGATGATGAAAATCAGACCATCCAAGCGGCTTTATCCGGGCAGGGTATTGCAGTTGTCAGCCAGATGCTGGCAAAGAATGCTGTAGAACAGGGCTGGTTGCGTGGTCATGCTAAATTTCCTCTGATTTCAGGGTTGGATCATTACTGTATTGTGCCACAGTGGAATCGTCACCATTTTGCTGCTCAGAAGATGCAATCTTGGCTCAAAGATATGTTCGAATCATCCGATTAAATAGCCTCGTTTGGGGTATATATTGAGATTGGTTTCAGTGAGGAATCTTATGATGAGTTATGGAATAACGTAAAATTATATTTTGGTTTCAGGAATATCGAGTCCCAGAAATAACACCTACTGCAACAAACGAAAATCACGCGGGTCCTCACTGAACCAAGTTCACATCACTTCAAAAAAACTAACGCTTCGCATCAATAGTTAAATGAGAAACTATTGCAATAACATATAGGCATTGATATGTTATAACATACCAATTAATGATAATTTACTCATTTTAATATGAAAAAAATATTGCTCATCATCGTGGTTGGCATCATTGCTATTGCGATATATCAACATCGTCAGTCTCAAAATAATACCCAACTTACGATTTCCGGCCCGTTTGAATTTAACGGCACGGACTTGTCACGGGACGGATTTCTCTACAGCCGTCTCGGTGTCACCGAGTCTTTAACCCGTCTTTTGCCTGATGGGACGATAGAGCCGCTGTTAGCGACCGACTGGACCCTGTCAGCAGATGGGATGACGTGGCATTTTCGTGTTCGCTCCGGTGTCTGGTTTCATGATGGTGCACTGCTGAATGCCGAAGTGGTGCGGCAGAATTTAGAATATGCGCGTACGCAACCGGGGGTGATCCGGCAGGTGCCGATTGAGGCGATTACTGTTAAAAATGAAGCATTGGTGATTGAGCTATCCCGGCCTTACAGTCCGCTTTTGAGTGTACTGGCGCATTATAGTCTGGGGATGGTTTCCCCGGTCACGCTGGTTCATGCAGGGCAGAGGAATGCAACAGACAAAGATAAAGGACAGGCACCGTCAGCCGTGATTGGTACCGGGGCGTTTCAAGTCTCAATGGCTCATCCGCCACATAAGATCGAAGTCACGCAAAACCCGGACTATTGGGGCGAGCCGGCGCATATTCAGTCGGTCAGTTATCTGGCGGGGCACCGGAGTGAAAGCAGGGCGCTGTTGGTGCGTAGTGGTCAGGCAGATATTGCTTATTCAGTTGATCCGATCAGTCGTGAAGGACTGAAGCAATCGGAGCAGGTGAGTGTTCAGTCACTTGCGTTGCCCCGTACCGTATTGCTGAAACTGAATCTCGGCCATCCACAGTTACGTTATCAGGCCGTTCGACAGGCGATTAGTCTGGCGTTGGATCGCGAAGGTATGGCATCTACGGTGCTACGTTTACCGGGGTCCGCTGCTTACCAGCTTTTTTCTCCGTCGCAATCTGACTGGTATCTCGACAATCTCAAACTCGAACGGAATCTTCAGCAAGCCAAGACTTTGATGATGCAGCAGGGGTGGTCTTATGACGACGAGGGCTGGTTGGTGCGAGACGGTCA
The DNA here is from genome assembly GCF_059641415.1 of Vibrio rubrogenes. NCBI lineage: Bacteria > Pseudomonadati > Pseudomonadota > Gammaproteobacteria > Vibrionales > Vibrionaceae > Vibrio > Vibrio rubrogenes. The sequence goes on along the minus strand of NZ_JCARSY010000002.1, from coordinate 37,716 downwards.
ACGGTTCACGCTGATGTTAACGACCTATGCCAATCGCCCTGAATTACCCGTTTTGGCAACCAGTATTCAGAACCAGCTGGCACTGCTGGGGATTCAGGTCAATGTCAGTATCGATAATGCCAGTGCGATTCCGGCCAAGCATCATGACAATACCCTCGATATGGCGCTGATTGCGCGCAACTTCGGTATGATGGGCACTCCGCTGCCGATTCTTTATGATGATTTCTCTTCACCGCAGGGCAGTGACTGGGGCCATATGAACTGGGATTCTCCGCAAATTCGCGCCATTCTGACTCAACTTCTGAGTGAGTCTGATCCACATGTCGCCCGGCAGTTGTCTCAGCAGGTCGCCCGAATTATGGCTGATGAGCTGCCGGTGATCCCGATTGCGTACAGCCAGCAACTCATCGCGGTGAATCACCGGGTGTCCGGATTCTCGTTTGACCCGTATGAAATTGATTATCGTCTCAAGGAAATGCAACTTCATGATTAATTTATTATTGCGCCGTTTTTGCCAGCTGATCTTTGTCGGTTGGTCGGTCGGCACGGTGACGTTTGTGATGATGAAATGCCTGCCGGGGGATATGGCATTTCGCATTGCCGCTGCCCGGTATGGTTATGACTATGTCAATTTACAAGCCGCGCAGCGCGTGGCGGCTGATCTCGGCCTGAATCGTCCGGTGTGGGAACAGTATCTGAGCTGGATGTGGGACTTAGCCCACTTTAATCTGGGGCAGTCGATGATCAGCGGTGAGTCGGTGACTGAGAAAATTATGCACCACTTGGGCTATTCATTATGGCTGGCAGCCGTTGCGCTGGGATTATCGCTATTGATCGCGTTTCCTGTTGGTCTCTACTGTGCGCGCCATGCCGGGCAGTGGCATGACAGGGTCATGTTACTGATCTCTAGTTTTATGCGGGCACAGCCGGTGTTTTTGATCGGGCTGGTGCTGATCTTATGCTTTGCGTTGAAACTTGATTTATTACCTGTGGCAGGTTTCGGCCGGTTTGAACATGTACTGCTCCCGGCTTTGGCGCTGGCTTTGTCTCTGGCAGCCTTATCGAACCGCATGATTCGCAATACTGCCAAGCGTATTTTTGAGGCACCGTTTTATCAATTTGCGCGACTGAAAGGCCTGAGTGAAACACAGGCTTATGCGCATCACGGTCAGCGCAATATTACGTTACCGCTACTGGCATTTATTGGCGTACAAGCCGTGGGGCTGGTGGAAGGGATTGTGATGATTGAATCACTGTTTTCCTGGCCGGGCATCGGCCATGCATTGTCTCATGCGATATTCGGCCGCGATATTCCGGTAATTCAAGGGGCTGCATTGGTCATGGGGTTACTGTTTGTGGTGATTAATACCGGGGTTGATCTGGTTCAGTACCACTTTGATCCGCGTTATCGTCGCTCGGTTGCCGGAGGGCTCGTATGAAACTTTATCGGACGCAGTGGATCGGCCTGTCGATCCTGACGATGTTGTTGGTTTTTGTTTTGATTGAAAAGCTCTGGCTCAACGGGGATATTGCCCGTCAGCAGCTTGAGCTTGCTTTTGCCGGACCAAACTGGCAAGAGATTCTTGGCACCGATCATTACGGGCGCAGTAACGCGGCACGGCTTGCCGATGCAATTATGAACTCGTTGCTGATGGCTGGCTTATGTGTCACGACTGCATCATTGCTCGGCACGCTTTCCGGTGTCTGGGCCGGATGGCACAAAGGCTGGGTTGACCGCATTTTTTCGCTGTGGGTCAATATTGTAATGGCACTGCCGGGGTTGATTCTGGTTTTGCTATTCGGCGCGATTTTCCCGGGCTCGTTTTTCTTTCTCTTCATTGCTATCTCAATCACGATGTGGGCTGATTACTTCCGGGTCATCCGCAGCCAGACACAGGCCGTTGTGCTCTCCGATGCGTTTGAGTCTTCTCGTCTGTTCGGATTCAGCCGCTGGTATCTGTTTTATCGTCACATCTGGCCGGAGATACGCAGTGATGTGTACACCTTGTCCTGTTTCGGAGCCGGTCATGCGATTTTATCGCTGGCAGCACTCGGCTTTTTGTATGTCGGGCTGCGTCCGCCCCATGCCGAGTTAGGCATGATGATGGTGGAACTGTTTCGTTATTATGATCAGGGTTTTTGGGTATTGCTTCAGCCGATTGTGGTGGTTTCGTTGCTGATTTTCTCTTTTCACCTGCTGGCACAGGGAGGTTCACGGACATGACACCATTACTTGAAGTGCGGCAACTGTCGGTCTGGCTGGGGGAGCACTGTGTCGTCGGGCCGGTCTCATTGACACTGGCTCATGCAGAATCCCTGACCATTCTCGGGGAAACCGGTGCGGGCAAGAGTTTGTTGTTGAAGGCGATTATCGGTGCGTTGCCGGCATCTTTTTCCAGTCAGGGGGAAGTGTGGTGGTCAGGGCAGGCTTTGCACACGATGTCTGCCGATGAACGGGAAAACTTATGGGGACGGGTATTTTCTATTTTGCCTCAGGAGCCCTCGTTAGCCCTTGACCCGTTAATGCGACTGTCCCGGCAAGCAGAAGAAGTGCCCGCGTTGTTACGCAATCAGGATGCGGCTACATGTCGCACTCAGGCGGTGCAACACTTTGATGCCGTCGGGCTTTCCGGCCATGAGCAGAAGTTTCCGGTTCAGCTTTCGGGCGGGATGGCACAGCGTGGGGCTTATGTGTGTGCCGTCAGCGGTGGTGGCGAAATTCTGATCGCCGATGAGCCGACTAAAGGGCTGGATGATCACAACCGTGAACGTCTGATTGAAATGTTACAACAGTACCGTCAGCAAGGGGCGTTACTGACGGTCACGCATGATATCGAAGTCGCGCAACAGCTCGGTGGCACCATCATTGTCATTCAGCAGGGTGATGTGGTTGAGCAGGGGCAGGCAAGCACGGTACTTTGTGACCCGCAACATGCTTACACCCGTCAGTTGATCACCGCACATCCGCGTCACTGGCCGGTAATGAACCGCCATCAGACGGGGGCGGTGTTATTGCGCGTTGATCAGTTAACAATGGCGGTTGAGAACCGGGTGCTGTTTGAGGATCTGTCTTTTGAACTCCGGGCCGGGGAAGTGCTGGGCATCCGCGGGCCGAGCGGGTGCGGCAAATCGACCTTGTGTCAGGCGGTGCTTGGCTTACGGGCACCGCTTTCAGGGGAGATTGAATATCTGCAACCGCTGGGTGTCGGACAGAAACTCAAACTCTATCAGGATCCGCCCGGTGCATTTGCCTCGCATGTCAGTTTAGGCACGCTGATTAATGATATTTGCCGTCATTATCAGATTGCCGATGCGGTACCGCGGACGCTGATGAAGCGGCTCCATTTGGATGCGAAGTTATTACAACAGTCAGCCAGTCAGGTCTCTGGTGGTGAATTACAGCGGTTTGCTATTTTGCGGGTCTTGTTGCTGAAACCGAAGTTACTTATCGCGGATGAGCCGACCACACGGTTAGATCCGTCCACCGCTCAGGAAACGCTGGCGTTGATCTTAGAGGCAGTCCGGGAGATAAATTGTGCGCTGTTACTGGTCAGTCATGAACACAACTTGCTCGAGAAAGTGTGTCATCGGGTGATCGAATTAGCACCGGAGCCGACGGTCAGTGATGAAGATGACCCGCTAGCCGCTCAGCCGGTGATGGTTGCTGGTTAATCTCGGGTGAAGCGTTCACTGAGAGCATCAAGATCAAAAAGGCCCGAGTCTGACCCGGGCCTTGCTGTTTGTTTCATCTCTCACATGCGTGTTTATCGAGATAGACTTGCCACCTTGTTTTGCTACTGCCGGTAGGTCGAGAGGAAGCGCTCGAAACGGCTGATCGCAATTTCCAGATCTTCAACATGCGGCAGGGTAACAATGCGGAAATGGTCGGGTTTCGGCCAGTTGAAGCCGCTGCCCTGAACCAGCAGCACTTTTTCCTGAATCAGAAAATCGAGCACCATTCTCTGGTCGTCATGAATGTTGTACATCTTGGTATCAATTTTCGGGAACAAATACATTGCACCTTTGGGTTTTACGCAAGAGACGCCCGGAATCTGATTAATCATTTCCCACGCGCGGTCACGCTGTTCCAGTAATCGGCCACCGGGCAAAATCAGTTCATTGATACTCTGATAACCGCCCAGAGCGGTCTGAATCGCATGTTGCATCGGCACATTGGCACACAAACGCATCGATGCCAGTATATCCAGCCCGGAGACGTAACCCGTCGCGAGATGTTTCGGGCCGGTCAGGAACATCCAGCCACCTCGGAACCCACAGACACGATACGCTTTTGACAGACCATTGAATGTGGCCATCAGGACATCATCGGCCAAGGTTGAGATCGGGGTATGGGTTGCACCGTCGTATAAGATCTTATCGTAGATCTCATCGGCAAAAATGATCAGGTTGTGCTGCCGGGCGATTTCAATAAATTCCAGCAGAAAGTCACGACTGTAAACGGCCCCGGTCGGATTATTCGGATTGATCAACACAATACCGCGGGTGTTCGGGGTGATTTTCTTTCTAATGTCTTCCAGATCGGGATACCAGTCTGATGATTCATCACACAGATAATGCACGGCTTTCCCGCCGGAGAGAGAAATTGAGGCGGTCCACAATGGGTAATCTGGTGCCGGCACCAACATTTCATCGCCATTGTTCAACAGCGCCTGCATCGACATCACGATCAGCTCGGAAGCGCCGTTACCGATATACACATCTTCGACATCAAGGGCGCGTAATCCTTTTTTCTGATAATGCTGAACCACTGCCTTACGGGCAGAGTAGATCCCTTTGGAATCACAATAGCCTTGCGATGTCGGCAGATTACGAATTACATCGACCAGGATTTCATCAGGGGCATCAAAGCCAAAAGGTGCCGGATTGCCGATATTCAGCTTTAGGATTTTATGGCCCTCTTCCTCCATGCGTTTAGCATGTTTGAGTACCGGACCCCGAATGTCGTAGCAGACATTATCAAGTTTTGATGACATCCCAATATTTTGCATGGCAGCTCCCCCGAAAATAATTAAATTTTTTTATTAAGTTACACTAAATCATGTTTTAAAAGAATAAAAATCTAAAATTATCTTATTTCTGGGCTAGAGCTTCGGGAGCATCTGACATAAAATGCTCTACATCCTTTGACAGGAACAGATAAATCAATCAATAGAGTCGGCATGACTCTCCCAGTTGAGGTCGCTTTGTCTTATTTTTACCAAGCAGTAAACCAACTCATTCACCAGATTCATCAGGCTTCACCACAGGTAAGCCGATGCCGACAGGCGCTTGATTTTCCTCCCCATTTTTCTCTGCCTGACTGGCTTGCCGCACAAACCTTGTTCCCCAAGTTTTATTGGCAAGACCGGGAAGGCCGGGAAGAAGTGGTCGCGTTGGGAGCGTGTCTCACGTTTACGGATCCGGCACCGGCCTATCAAGCGATCTCTGCATCTCAGCGTATTTGGGGCGGGCGCTCTTTTGATGGCGGGACGGCTAAAAATCCGTACTGTAAGGAAGCGTTTTTCTTTCTGCCACAAATCGAGCTGATTCGTGAAGAGGATTCATGGTTCTTATGTGCCAATTTTACAGCGCGTGACGCAACGATTCAGGCATTACAGCAACTTCAGCATGAGATTCCGGTCTTACCCCCGATTGCAACTGAAGTGCTTTGCGTTGATCATGCGCCTCAGCAAGCCCAGTGGTGTCAACTGGTTGAGCAGGCGTTGTCTGCGATGACGCAGCAGCAGTTTGATAAAGTCGTGTTAGCACGGCAGTCCACATTTGAACTGACGCAGTCGATTCAGGCGGCACAGTTATTGAAAGAAAGTCGTCGTCAGAATGATCAGAGTTTTCATTTTTTGCTGGCTATCGACCAGCGGCATAGTTTTGTCGGTTCGACCCCGGAGCGCTTGTATCAACGTCACGGCGTGACCTTACTCACCGAAGCGCTCGCTGGCACTATCGGCAGAAGCGATGATCCCCGGCAGGATCAGGCGTTATCCGATTGGTTGATCCATGATGATAAGAATATGACCGAGAACCAGTATGTCGTCGATGACATTGTGGGCCGTTTAATCCCTTTGGCGCGTTCCGTTGACGTCGGAGCCGAAACACAATTGGTGAAACTCCGGCGTGTACAACATCTGAAGCGTCACATTGCGGCTGAACTTAATCCGACGGTTAACGGTGTCCAGTTATTGGGCGCATTACAACCGACTGCAGCGGTCGCGGGGTTACCGAGACAAGCCGCTAAAACGTTCATTGAACGTTATGAACCGTTTTCCAGAGGATGGTATGCCGGTTCGATCGGATATATCAGCCATCAACGCGCTGAATTCTGTGTGGCGATTCGCAGCGCGCTGGTGATGGATAAACAGATTAAACTCTTTGCCGGAGCTGGGATTGTGAGCGGTTCGGTTGCTGAACATGAATGGTTAGAGTTGGATCGTAAGATGTCAACTTTACTCAGCCTGATCACGGAGATATCTCCGGAGGAAGTAGTATCGTGAAATCTCAACAAGCGGTGTTGAATCGTATCTGGAGTCGCTTGATTCTGGAGGAATTGTCGCGTCTGGGCGTTCGTGATGTGTGTGTTGCTCCGGGCTCGCGTTCTACACCATTGACACTCGAAGCCGATGCGCATCCGGCGTTGCAGCTCCATCGCCATTTTGATGAAAGAGGGCTGGGTTATCTGGCGCTGGGGCTGGCAAAAGCCAGCCATCAGCCGGTCGCCGTGATTGTGACATCGGGGACTGCGGTGGCGAATTTACTCCCGTGTGTAGTTGAAGCTAATTTGACGGGCGAAAAACTGGTTTTGTTAACCGCCGACCGCCCGGTAGAGCTGATTGGTTGCGGTGCGAATCAGGCGATTGAACAGCCGGGAATTTTTGCCGCGCATGTGGTTCAGGCGATCAACTTACCCAGCCCGACCACCGCGATTGCGCCCAACTGGCTGCTCACGACACTTGATCAGGCACTTGCGGTGCAAAGGCGTCGCGGTGGTGCGGTACATATCAACTGCCCGTTTCCTGAGCCGCTGTATATTAACGATGAAGTCGTTGATGATGCGGTTTATCTGGCAGGCATTCAGCCATGGCTGGCAGAACGTTCACCTTACGGTATTCAGTGGTGTGACCAACCACCACCATCGCCCATCCGGCTTGAGCCGGCATTGTTCCGTCAGCGTGGGATCGTGATTATCGGCTCTCTGCCGTTGGCCGAGGCAGAAAAAGCTAAAGTGTTTGCACAGCGGTTGGGCTGGCCTGTGCTCTGCGACCCCCAATCGGGCGTATCAAGTGACTGGGCATATTTCGATCTCTGGCTTCATCATCCATCCTTTCGGCAGATCCTGTCCGAATGCGACGTGATCGTTCAGTTCGGGGGGCTGCTGGTATCCAAACGGCTCAATCAATGGCTGCAACAGCAAGTCACCCAGCATGGGAGCCATTATGTGCTGGTTGCTGCGGATGAGAAACGCAACAATCCGTCTCATCTGCCCCAACAGCAGATCGTGGCCCCGATTGCAAGTTGGGTTGATGCGCAACTCGAATCGGCTCAGGCAGACAATTTATCAGCCGGTTGCCCATTAACGGATCGCTCATCAACGGATCGCTCATCAGCGAATTGGGCGGATCCATTGTTGGCGATGATTGGCCGTATCCCGGCAGTGATACAGCAAGTAGCAGCAACAACGACGGCCCTTTCTGAGTTGGATGTCGCCCGGTCAGTGGCGACGCTGGCCCCCACTGCGGATTTATTTCTCGGCAACAGTCTGATTGTTCGTTTAGTCGATATGTTTGGTACCGTTAATCATCAGAACGTGTATTCCAACCGCGGTGCGTCGGGCATTGATGGTCTGGTGGCGACGGCTGTCGGTGTTCAGCGCGAACGGCAGCATCCGATGTTATTACTGCTGGGCGATACGTCCCTGTTGTATGACCTCAACTCGCTCGCGTTGTTGACCAACACTTCGCAGCCGTTTGTGGTTGTGGTGACCAATAACGACGGCGGTGCAATTTTTGACTTACTGCCCGTCCCAAAACAACAGAAAACTGACTTGTATCAGATGCCACATGGCTATGATTTCCGACATGCCGCAGCCCAGTTTGGTTTGCAGTATGCCAAGCCTGAAAGTGTCAGCGCATTGACGGATTGTGTCACACAGCATATCGAGCGCGGGCAGCATGGTTTGGTGGTTGAAGTCAGCGTCCCGGCCGGACAGGCGGCACAGCACATTCAGCAGGTTATTCAGCATGTCTGTACTTTATAGCAATTACATCCCGGCGGAGTCGGGTGCAAAGCAGGTCCGACCGGTGCTGGTGTTGTTACATGGTTTACTGGGCAGCAGTGAAGACTGGTCGGAAACGCTGGTGCAACTGCGTGATTTCCCCTGTTTGACCATCGATCTGTGCGGGCATGGGAATAGTCGCACGCAAAGCTGTACCGATTTTGATGACTGTTGTGCTCAGATTGCTCAGACGATTGCGAGTCGTTTGCCACCGGCGCAGCCGCTGGTACTGATTGGCTATTCGCTGGGTGGCCGGTTAGCCATGTATGGTGCCGTTCACGGGGTTTGGTCGGCCTTGAATGTGACCATGTTGGTGATTGAAGGGGGCAACTTCGGACTGCAGGATGAGTCAGCCCGTCAGGCTCGCTGGCAACAGGATCAGGCATGGGCCGATCGCTTTGCATCTGAGCAGATTGCTGATGTTTTAGTCAGTTGGTATCAGCAGCCGGTATTTTCCTCGCTCAACCATGAGCAAAGACAAGATTTGATCGCCCGACGTAGTGATAATCTTGGCGTCAACATTGCGGCGATGATGCGTGCGACATCGTTGGCCTTGCAGCCGGATTTGCTGTCGGCATTGAAAACACAGCCGATCCCCGTTCAGTATATCTGTGGGGAGCGCGATCAAAAATTCCGCCAACTCGCTGAACCAAGCGGGTTGCCAATACAGATTGTTTTGCAGGCAGGACATAATGTCCATCAGGAGCGACCCGCGGCCTTTGCCCAGTGTCTTCGAACACAACTCGCTCATCAGAGATGACAGCTCAAACAAGATAGGTAGATTATGACAATTACTGTAGGTATCAGTGAAGAAGAACTTTATGCACCGGTCAATTGGAACGATTGTAGCGGTGAGTATCAAGATATTCACTATCATAAATCGGATGATGGTATTGCCAGAATTACCATTGCACGGCCGCAGGTGCGCAATGCTTTTCGCCCGCAGACGGTGAAAGAGATGATTCAGGCGCTGGCCGATGCCCGTTATGATTCTGGTGTGGGCGTCATTGTTCTGACCGGACTGGGAGAAGATGCCTTCTGTTCCGGTGGTGACCAGAAGATTCGCGGCGACTATGGCGGTTATCGTGATGACGAAGGCACTCACCATCTCAATGTACTAGACTTTCAGCGTCAAATCCGAACTTGTCCGAAGCCGGTGATTGCGGCCGTGGCGGGTTGGGCCGTTGGCGGTGGTCATGTATTACATATGATGTGTGATTTAACCATTGCGGCTGACAATGCCAAGTTCGGTCAGACCGGTCCGAAAGTCGGATCGTTTGACGGTGGTTGGGGTGCGTCTTATATGTCACGGATTGTCGGCCAGAAAAAAGCGCGCGAAATCTGGTTCTTATGCCGCTTTTATGATGCGCAGGAAGCCGTTGATATGGGGTTGGTCAATACCGTTGTACCTTTGGCGGATCTGGAGAAAGAAACCGTACGCTGGTGTCGGGAAGTGTTACAACACAGTCCGATGGCGCTGCGTTGTTTGAAAGCGGCCCTGAATGCCGACTGTGATGGTCAGGCCGGGTTACAAGAGCTGGCTGGAAATGCGACGATGATGTTTTATATGACGGAAGAAGGCCAGGAAGGCCGCAATGCGTTTAACGAAAAACGTCGTCCTGATTTTCACAAGTTTCCTCGTAACCCGTAGGTTTCGGCAGCGATTGAAACAGAATGATTGAAATAAGGTGTCTGGTGGTTTAACCCTCGGGCATCGGGTCAAGAGGAACAGTTACCATGCGTAGTGCAAAACTGTACCGCTATCGATTACCGATGGATAGCGGTGTGATTCTTCGCAACGAGAAGCTATTGGAACGTGAAGGCTTCATCGTAGAAATACATGAGCAGAATCAGATGGGGCGAGGTGAAATTGCGCCATTAGTTGGTTTCAGCTCGGAATCTGTGACGGAAGCCGGTATCCAGCTTCAGGAACAACTGGCACGCTGGTGTCGCGGTGAGGTGATTGACTATTCGTCATTATATCCATCCGTGGCGTTTGGTTTGTCTGCCGCAGAGGCCGAGTTATCCGGTGAACTGCCACAAGCCGGTCATTATTTTGCGGCTCCCTTATGTATCGGTGACCCGGATGAATTGATCGAGCGTCTTCAAGTGTTACCGAAAAAAGTCGCCAAAGTGAAAGTCGGCTGGTATGAACCGGTCCGGGACGGGCTGATCGTCAATCTGTTGCTGGAAAGCATTCCTGATTTATCACTGCGGTTGGATGTTAATCGCGGCTGGACACCGGAACAGGCGGCGAAGTTTGCCAGTAAAATTTCACATTCCTACCGGCAGCGCATCGCCTATATCGAAGAACCCTGTGCGGCACCGAGCGACAGTATTGCGTTTGCGATCAATACCGGTATTGCGATTGCGTGGGATGAAACCCTACAAGAGTCATTACATGACCCGGCGTTCGGTCTGGAGAATCTGACCGGCGTGAAAGCGCTGATCATTAAGCCGACCCTGATTGGTTCAATTGAACGGTGTCGTTACCTGATCGAAAAAGCCAGAACACTGGGAATGCAACCGGTGATTAGTTCCAGCATTGAGTCGAGCTTCGGTTTGTGTCAATTGGCACGACTTTCCCGCTGGCTGATACCGGATGAAGTGCCGGGACTGGATACCGTCGGCCTGTTTCAGCAACAGTTGGCCGTTGCGTGGCCGGGGTGTGATTTACCCGTTGTTGCGCTGGAAAGTCAGGATCTGATCTGGACGTCCTGATGACGCATCCTGACTCTGACCGGAACGCCCCGTGGTTGCACTGGGCGGAGCAACGGCCGACGGCCATTGCACTGAAAGTGGCGCAGCAAAGCTATACCTGGCAAGCGGTGGCCGGGAAGGTTGCTGCTATTGCTGCGGCGCTACAGCAGCAGGGGGTCGGTGACCGTGATGTGGTGACATTGATTGGTAAGAACCATCCCGATGCGGTCTGGTTGTTTCTGGCGAGATTATCTGCCGGTGCGTTGACGGCCTTTCTGCCGCCACAGCCGATTGCTATGTTGCAGCGTAAACTGGAGACTATCTACCGTCCGCATCAAACCATGTGGTTGTTTTGTGCTGACCCAAGTGATGTCACCGCATTGCAGGCGCAGTTGCCGGACTGTCGCATGGTTGACTGTCAGCACGCCACCGATGCTATTCAGCCCACGCATTATCATCCCGAACAGTTGAGCACATTAATTTTTACGTCCGGCTCAACCGGTAACGCGAAAGCGGTTGCCCATACCTCTCACCAGCATTTCGCCTCGGCGCAGGGGTTGTTATCTCAGTTTCATTTCACGGCCAGTGACACGTGGTTACTGAGCCTGCCTGTCTATCATGTATCCGGATTGTCGATTATTTACCGCTGGTTACAAGCAGGTGCCTGCCTGCGGATTGGGCATACTGAAGCCAGTGACATGGCGGATGTGACCCATGCTTCGTTGGTGCCGACCCAGCTACAGCGTTTGCTGGATCAGCAAATCCCCCACACGCTGACACATGTGTTGCTCGGAGGCAGTTATATTCCGGCGGAACTTGCCCGGCGAGCGGCTGCGCTCGGTATCGAAACATGGCTCGGGTATGGCATGACAGAAGCTGCGTCAACGGTCACTGCCAAGCGGGTCGGTGGTCTTGAGAGTTGTGGCCGGCTGCTGCCTTTTCGCCAGGTGAAAATTGCTGACGAACGAATTTATATCAGCGGTGATACGTTGGCTTGTGGTTATTATCGTCAGGGAGAACTGACCCCCTTGTGTGACGATTCCGGATGGTTTGACAGCAAGGACATGGGCTATTGGCACGAGCAGGAACTTCATGTCACCGGCCGGGCGGATAATCTGTTTATCTCCGGTGGGGAAAATATTCATTGTGAAGAAATTGAAGCGGTTTTAGTGCGACATCCACAGATCGATATTGCGGTGGTAGTACCGGTTGCCGATGCTACTTATGGGGCCCGTCCGATAGCCGTGATTGGCTGTGAACCGGACTGGCAATCGATGAGCGCGGACATCAGCATGTGGCTTGAAGGGCGCTTGGAGAAATTCAAATGGCCGGATGGTTATTACCGATTGCCCGCTCACTGTCGTCCCCAAGGGATTAAAATCTCCCGTGCTGCGGTCAAAACGTGGTTAAACGCTGCAATCAAGCAATGTCGCGATCCTGACAAGTAGTTATGAGCAACAAGTTATGAGTTAGTCCAAAACTGAATTTTGGTTTGATATGTCTTTTCGTCATAATTAACTCAGTTTAATTAACTAAAAGGCATACCCAATGAAAAAAGGGCTCATGATTGCGACTATTATCATTCAGCTTTTCGTGGCAGTGCTGAATAGTGGTGCCACTCGGTCATTGGCGGAGTTGACCGCATTTCTGTTGATTGTGGTGCTGTTTCTGGAACGCTCTCCCCGCCAATCATCTCGTCAAACATCTTCGTTGTGAATCTTCGCTGTGAATCCGGCACCGTGTGCATGTGTCATCGTTACCTATCCGTACCGATTCACTGAGTGAGCATAATCCAGCTCAGTGAGGACACCGAGATAAGAACCCACAAACCGACGCCGAACAGTAACGGCCGTGGCCCTGCCTGACGCAACTTACCGAATGACAGACTACAGCCAATCAAAAACAGGCAAATCACCAGTGTCTGTTTCGCCAGTGTAAAGATCCCCTGATAAAGCTCAGAAAACTGGGGTAGTTGGTCATGACCAATAATCGCAGCGCAGTAGAATAAGATGAAATAGGGAATGGTGATTTTTCTTGATTGGCTGCGAAATAAAAATGTACTGATAAATGCCACCGGAATAATCCAGAGCGCGCGAGCCAGTTTTAATGTCGTTGCGGTTTTGAGGGCGGTTTCTCCATAGGCAGATGCGGCTCCGACCACCGAAGACGTATCATGAATGGCAATGGCTGCCCAAGTGCCGAATGTTGTCTGACTCATATTGAGCAGGTGACCGACCGCCGGAAATATAAATAAAGCCAGTGAATTGAGGACAAAAATCGTTCCCAGTGCCAGACCGATCTGTTCATCATCTGCATCGATAGCCGGCGCAACGGCTGCAATGGCACTACCGCCGCAGATCGCCGTCCCTGATGCGATCAGGTAACCTGTTTTACGCATCAGTCCGACCCGGACACTGACAAACCAACCGATCAGCAAGGTACTGAACAAGGTTGCAACAATCAACCCCAAGCCATGAGCCGTAACGGTGAGTGCAGTTTGCAGCGGAATGCCGAATCCGAGGCCGATAATCGAGTAAGCGAGTAATTTTTTGGTGATTTTCGCTAAAGGAAGTCCCTGCGGAACCAGCCCTAAAGTGGTCAGAAAAAAGCCGATGACCAGTGCTGAAGGGGAAGTGATATAAGATGTCGTACAAATCAGTAATCCAAGTACGAACGGGACGTTTTTGAGCTGGAAAGCATTTTTGAGCGAGTCAAACTTTTTGAATGCAAAAGCATTACTGAACAAACGACTGAATAAAGGAGTCATGTCGATACCGCGATCAGAGAAGATGACGCTATTCTAACCGAAACAAGCGATCAGTCAGTCTGAATGTTTTTAACTTTCATTCATTAAAATTGAACAATTAGCGCCATGTGCCTCTTAACTCAGCCACATGTCGCTGCAACTGAGTGCTGTCGGTATCGGCTACCATGATTGGCGGAGCCGCTTCCACTTCAATTTTTGCTCTGAAACGTTGCGGCAGTCCACGACAAGCCCGGCCGCGATGGCGACTGAAATAACTGCCCCACATCCCTTTCAGTGCCATCGGAATCACCGGGGCGGAAGTGTGCTGAATAATGCGGTCCAAACCGCGGAGAAACGGTCCGATTTCACCGTCTGATGTGAGTCGTCCTTCGGGGAAAATGCAGACCAGTTCCCCCTGCTGAAGTGCCTGTTCAATCTGCACAAACGCTTGGCGAATGGTCTTACCGTGTGAAGCACAGATCGGGATGACTCCCGCACGATTCAAAACCGGTCGAATCAGAGGAAGGGTGGTGTAATCGGCTTCCATCACGAAACGGATCAATCGCGGTGATGCGGCACTGAGAATCAGCGCATCCAGATAGGTGACGTGGTTACAAATAATCAGGGCACCGCCCTGAGACGGCAGATGATGTAGATTGCGATAATGAACTCGATAGCATATTTTCGTCAGACATGACAGCACGAAACGCAGCGTTTCAATCGGTCGCTGATACAATAAATAAACCGCGATGCCCAGATTGATCAGCGAGAGCAGCAAAAACAGGTCGGGGATCGACCATTGCAACAACGACAGAACGATGATTGCGACGATTGCGCTGATCACCATAAACAGTGCGTTGTAAATATTAAGGGCTGCAATCACTTGTGCACGTTGTTCCGGGTGGGCGCGTTGTTGTAATAACGTATACAAAGGGACGATAAACATTCCCCCGAAGCCCCCCAGGCATAATAAGCTAAAAAATAGCGGCCATAGTTCGGTGTTGGTGACAAAGGCTGTAAAGCTCATTGCTTGAGGTAATGCGTCCGGTATGCTGTTGACCAGCCCGTAACCACAAAACGAGATCCCCAGACAAGCCAGTGGCACAAGCCCGAGTTCAACCCGGTGGCGTGACAGGCGGTCGCACAGTAAAGAACCGAGTGCAATACCCACCGAAAACAGTGTTAGTAGCCAAGAGACTGCCCCTTCATTGCCATGAAGGAGATAACGCGTGAAATTTGGAAATTGTGTCAGATAAGTTGCTCCCATAAACCAGAACCAACTGATGATCAGAATGGTCCGGTGGATCACAGGATCCTGCTTGGCAATCCGCAGCGTTTGGCGTGTTTGTGAGATAGGACGCCAGTGAAAACGCTGGCTCGGAGCGGTTGCCGGAGCATGGGGGATATAGCGGCTTGCCAGATAGCCACACACGGCGAACACCAAGACTGCACCCGCCGCGATGTATTCTGCACTTGGGGTTGAGGCGATCACTCCTGCCAGTAATGTCCCCAGCAGAATCGCCAGAAATGTTCCGGTTTCGACCAGTGCATTGCCGCTCATCAGTTCATCAGGCTTCAGTTGTTGTGGCAGTAAGGCGTATTTGACGGGGCCGAATAAGGCAGACTGGGTGCCCATCAGAAAAAGCAGCAACAGTAAAATCAGATAACTGTGGGTGATGAATCCAATGGCAGCCAGACTCATGATGACAATTTCTAATAACTTTATTTTTCGGATCAGTTTGCTTTTTTCCAGTTGGTCCGCGAGAACGCCGGAAGAGGCGGAAAACAGAAAGAAAGGCAGAATAAATAAGCCGGCAGCGAGATTAATAAACAGGGTGCTTGAAATCGCCAGTTGATCGGCACTGCTAAACGCAACAAACAATAGCAAGGTGTTTTTAAACACATTATCGTTAAACGCCCCGAAAAACTGAGTAATGAAATAAGGTAGAAAACGTCGGGAAGAGAGCAGTGATGAAGTCGTATGAGACATGGGAGCATCCTTTTTACCCAGTGCGATTAAGTCAAAGCTATTGTGACGAGTTTGATTACCAAGCCTTTAGATAGTGGGTCAGTAAGTTATGAATCAGTTCATTGCCGTCAATCGGTGATGAAGCAAAGAATTTATCATCGACACTCAGTAAAGTGATGCCGTGTACGCCGGCCCACAAAACGCGACTGGTAATCGTAATTTCTTCCGCTGAACGCTGTGGTGCCAGCTGCTGTAACAGGGTTTCCAGTATGTCCGTCATGTGATCGATTCTTTGTGTCTGCCATGCGGGCAGATCTTCGCCATTCATATTGTGTTCAAAAATCAGTTGCCAGCGGAAGGTATGGCGTTGGGCAAAATCGTGATAGCAGTAGGCGAGTTGAAATAAGGCGTCCCGGTGATCGGTACTCTGACTGACTGCCTGTCTGGCCTCTTCAATCAGTTCATCGAGTGTCTGGGCGACGGCATGTAATAACAAGAGATTATAGCTACCGAACACATTGACTAATGTACTGGGGACATAACCAATCATGGCTGCGACCTTGCGTAAGCTCAGTTCATGATAAGAGTGATCGGTAAGAAATTTTTTGACATGTTCCAATGTCAGCTGAATGAGCTCTTCTCGCGTGTGGTCGTTTCTTCTGGCCATGATCTGTAATCGTTAATGAACAACGTTCAATATATTATGGTTCCCTTGTCTGAGCGTCAATCAAAGCCTGCAATATTCTGATACATGTAAAGAGTTTCTTTGGTCAGTAGGAGTGTCTATGATACTCCTGATCCCTTTTAACAAAACGAAGGATAGACATGAAACGCTTTTTATCGTTAATGACCCTAATTATTGTTTCAGTAGCGGTGATGCCGGTCGCTGATGCAAAGAAATTCGGTGGTGGCCGTTCTTTGGGCAGTAGCCTCAAAACTGCTCCGGCACCGAAGCAACAGTACAGCAATACCAAAACGCAGGATAATAAAGCCGGTCAGACGCAAAATGCCGGACGTAAAGGCCTGATGGGAGGACTTCTGGGCGGTCTGCTCGCCGGTGGTCTGTTGGCTGCTTTTTTCGGTGGCGCTTTTGAAGGTATCCAGTTTATGGATATTCTGATTATCGGGTTAGTGGCGTTTTTCATCTTCAAATTATTGCGCGGGGTTCTGGCTGCCAAGCAGGGCAGTATGAATCAGCAGCAACCGGCATTTGGCGGGGCCGCTCATCGACAGTCTCATGTGCATAGCTTCGAACAACCTGAAGATACTGCCGTAGGAGGAAGCGGCTTTGGTACTAATGCTGCCAGTGACGTACCGCACCGTTACCCTCCGGAATTTGACCGGGCAGCATTCCTGAACGGAGCCAGAGAACACTATCGCATCTTGCAGGGAGCATGGAATCACAATGAGTTAGACACCATTCGTGAATATGTTTCTGCAAGCCTGTTTGACGATTTGAAAGCAGAACGGGAAAAACTGACCGGTGAACAGCATACCGATGTGATGTATGTCGATGCCGAGTTTGTCCGTGCTGATTATGATGCGAACCGCGCCCAGTTGAGCTTACAATTTTCAGGGCGTTACCGTGATGCTGTTGAAGGCATTGAAGAAGAGATCCAAGATATCTGGCATCTTGAACGGGATTTAACCGTGCCGAATTCGCCTTGGCTGATTGTTGGTATTCAAGGCTAATTATCATCATTGATGGATAAAAAGTTGATTGATGAAAAAATGCCTCCGTTTGCGGAGGCATTTTCCTTTGTGTCGACTGAGATCTTCACGCTTACGCTATCGGGCCGATGGCGCTAAACAAAATGCAGGACATCACCATTCGGTAAAACACGAGCCAGTCGCGGAAAAATATGCTCAAAGGCCATGTGGTGAAGTTCTGATGAGAATGAACTACAAGCATTTTCGATGGTGAGCATATTATATCCGAGCTCCCAACCGTGGCGCAGGGTGGATTCTACCCCCATATTGGTTGCAATCCCGACAACAACGAGATGACGAATCCCACGTCTGCGTAGCTGCATATCCAGTTCTGTCCCTGTAAATGCACCCCATTGCCGTTTGGTGATTAATACATCCCCGTCTTCAACCACACCATCAGCCAATGTCATCCACGGTTCCATTGCTTCCGGTGCCGGAGTCGGTTCATCAACCACACCGGGCGGGTAATCCTGCCGGTCGGCAGACCAACCGACATTGACGCCGACTACGGTCGCACCATGCTGGCGAAAACGCGCTGCCAGCGACTGGCACCTTGCCAGTATTTCATCTGAGGGGTACGGATAGCGCTGCGGGGCGAGTATACCCTGTTGTAAATCGATCAGAATCAATGCGGTTTCATGCGGGTTTAATGTCAGCATCGTGATTTCCTTGAATTGATGAGAATCGGAGATTAAATCTCTACCTGACATTCAGGCACAGATGTGATCTTGGATTGCTGATCGTCAAAAAAATTCCCATTCAATTCAAATGAATCCAGTTGTGCCAGATAAGGCGCGATCGAACCGATATGTTGCTCTACCCAAGCCGGATTGTAATAGCAGTCCAGATAGCGTTCACCATCATCACACCATAATGTCACCAGCGAGCCAGTTTCACCGTTGCGTTGCATCTGCCGGGCGAGCTGGAGTGTTGCATAGAGGTTGGTTCCGGTTGAGGGGCCGGCTTTGCGGCCGGTTTGCTGCTCCAGCCAGTGGATGGTCGCGATACTGGCAGCATCAGGGACGGCGATCATGGTGTCAATCACACCCGGTATAAAGCTGGGCTCAACTCTGGGGCGGCCAATTCCCTCAATCCGGCTGCTTTGTTGGCAAGTCAGTTGAGAATCATTGTGAAGAAACGCATCGTAAAAGACCGAGTTTTCACAATCTGCAACACATAATTGGGTTGGATACTGGCGATAATGAATATGGCGTCCCAGTGTGGCGGAGGTGCCGCCGGTGCCGGCTGACATCACCAGCCAGCGCGGTAGCGGAAAGCGTTCTTGCGCCATTTGTGCAAAAATCGCATGAGCGACGTTATCTGTTCCTCGCCAATCCGAGGCACGTTCTGCATAAGTGAACTGGTCGATATAGTGTCCGCCGAGTGTTTCAGCCAGTTGCCGGGCCACCGGGTAAATATCACAAGAACGGTCGACAAAGTGTGCTGTGCCGCCATATTGTTCGATCAACTCAATTTTCTTACGCGCGGTAGTTCGTGGCATCACCGCATAAAAAGGCAAGCCAAGCATGCGGGCAAAATAGGCCTCGGAGATTGCAGTGCTGCCGGAAGAGGATTCGATAATCGGGGTGTCCGGTCCGATCAAACCATTGGTCAAAGCATACAAAAACAGTGATCGGGCCAAGCGATGTTTCAGCGAACCTGTCGGATGCCGACTTTCATCTTTGAGGTAAATGTCGATGTTCTGCAAACCGGGTACGGTTAGTTTGATCAGCGGCGTCTCCGGATGACGAGCTTCTTCGGCCATGATTTGATGAATTGCCTGCTTAATCCAACCATGATTACTGGACATATGAATACTTCCTATAAAGCGAATAATATGAACGAACGAGTAGAATAAAAATAACCGTATTCACAGAGAAAAAGGTTTCTTTTTTTGCTGTTTTTTGGCTAAATTGTAGAAAATTTTTCTCTTATATTGAAGGTGTGGAGTATGCAGCTGGATAAAACCGATAAACAATTACTGCGATTATTACAGCAGAATGCGGAATGGTCTTTGAGTGAGTTGGCCGATGCGGTCAATCTGACCACGACACCATGCTGGAAGCGGTTAAAAAAGCTCGAAGAAATAGGAGTTATCCAAAAGCGAGTTGCGTTGCTGGATCCGGAAAAGTTAGGATTAAATTTCACCGCTTATGTGATGCTCAAAACCAGTAATCACTCGCATGAGTGGTATGTCCGTTTTGTTGAAATCGCTTCAGAATTTCCAGAAGTGATGGAGTTCTACCGGATGGCGGGGGAGTATGACTACATGATGAAAGTCGTCGTCAAAGATATGCGCTGCTTTGACGAGTTTTACAAGCAACTGGTCAATCGTATCGAAGGCTTGAGTGATGTGACCTCGACCTTTGCGATGGAATCACTGAAATATACCACGGAGCTGCCATTGTCATAACGGTTGTTAATACTGAGTATGCACCTCGGCCTGCCGACACAGAAAAATGTCCCGACAGGCCACTTGAACTTGAACTTGAGTATAAGAGCTAAGAGCTGTCAGCTTACTTAAGGTTAATCAGTGAACCCGGTTAACCAAATATCAATGTAATAAAAACAATGACAGCAAATAAAACTCCAATATATTTCAAGAAGAGACCTATATTTTTACTCCCGCCCGGTGGGGGGGTATTACAACATCCCATACTGACCTCCGGTGTTGGTGATGACCACATCTGTACCATAAAGCTTCCCCTTGGGGGAAAGTAAAGCCTGCAGTCATCAAAAGTTATGGTCTCAACTAAGCATCATCTGATGGCTTTGGCGTGGTGCGATCAGGAAAACGCATCACACCTTCCTGTACCGCACTGGCAACCAAATCACCTTGCTGGTTGTAGATCTCTCCCCGTACCAGCCCGCGGCCGTATGTCGCACTTGGGCTCTCAATCGCAAACAACAGCCACTCATCCATACTAAACGGGCGGTGATACCACATCGAGTGATCAATCGTTGCGACCTGAAATCCCGGTGTCATCAGCGTGACTGCATGTGGGTGCAAGGCTGTGACCAGAAAGCCCCAGTCAGAGGCGTAGCCGAGCAGATACTGATGGATCAACTGATCATTCGGTAATTCACCGTTGGCCCGAATCCACAGATACTGTCTGGGTTCGATTTTTTCCGGTTGGAACGGATTTACCACATGCACCGGACGAATTTCGATGGGTTTCTCCCGACAGAACATTTTTTTGACCGGTTCAGAGAGGCGGTGGGAAATTTGGTTCATCAGCTCGGTTTCAGAAGCATAATTTTCCGGCCCGGGGATGTCTGGCATCGTGTTTTGGTGCTCAAAGCCAGTACCTTCACCGTGGTATGACGCAGTCAGATAAAAAATCGGCCGGCCATTTTGGATCGCTTTCACGCGTCGTGTACTGAAATTGCGCCCGTCTCTGAGATTTTCTATATCATAAATAATCGGTTTTTCCGGATCGCCCGGGTGAAGAAAGTAGCTATGAAATGAATGAACCGTCCGCTCAGAATCGACGGTATAGCGGGCAGCTGATAGTGCCTGACCGATCACTTGCCCCCCATAAACCTGAGGTAACCCAAGGTGTTCACTGTCACCCCGATAGAGTCCTTCCTCTAGTTTTTCTAATTGCAAAAGTTCGAGTAAATTATTGAGAGCCTCGCTCATACTACCTCACTATTTTATCTACACACCGACATCAAACGCTGTCAGAAATCAAAAATCAAGTTTTGTTTAATTGATATTTATCTCTATAATTATCGGCTCAAAATGGAAGATATATAAAATTTATAATGATGAATCATAACAATCAATGGCGCCTTTTTTGGCCCTTTATCTGTATTTTTCTCAGCAGTGGGGGACTGGCACAGACACAAGCTCAACCTCAAGAAGCACTCATTCATGAAATGACCGGCACATTGCTCGGTGATTATCCATTACCGAAAGAGGTGCTCGTGGTGGTGACTCTCAATGATAAAACGCAGCATAATCAGGTGGTTGCAAAATATCAATTTCATGGTGACGGTTTAACGTTGCCGATTGACTTTCAACTCTCTTATACCCAGTCGAGCATTCGGCAAAATCATCGTTATCGTATTCAGGCGGAGATTTTCGAACAGGGACATGTCCGGTATCGGGGCGCGGGTACGGCAACAGATCTTGCCCTTGAACCCACGGTATATGATGGTCGGATCCAAATGGTGCCAGCGAAGAAAAGTGCATCATCACATTAGTCCGGTTGCCAGCGGTAGCTGCGGAGTGAAATTCTGCCGCTGCTGCTGACTGGTATCCCTTCTGCGACTAATTCCGCTCGCTGGCGGTCAAAATCCGGACCGGACAGCGAGATTTCTCCCTTGCTGTTAATCACCCGAAACCAAGGGAGCGTCGAACCTTTGGGCAGTTGCCCCAGCGCTTTACCGACATGACGTGCATAGCCCGGATAACCTGCCATTTTGGCGATATCCCCATAAGTGCTCACTTTGCCTGCCGGGATTTGGTGAATCACGGTAAACACCTGAGCAAGAAACTGCTTTTTATCATCAGAATGCGTCATCTCAATCGATCCGCTACCAAAGTTGAATGACATTGAGTCCCATAATTAATGCGCACCAGTGTATGATCAAAACGGCTGTCTGTCAGGTCTTTGATTTGTGCACAATCGGTTGAACGGGATAGGTTTCATGGTGTAAAACGAGCGAATCTGATTAATCCCTACCCACTCAGTTGGTATCAGACCACTTTTATCAGAAAGAGGCTTGCAATGCGGATCTCAATACCTGATAATCACCCCGCTTTCGATGTTCACCATCAAAGCCCTTATCTATGGAGGCCCTGGTCCTCCCGCAACACTAATTCGTGAACTTGGTCAGGACCGGAAGGTAGCAGCCACAGCGAATGACGTGTGTGCCGGGATGTGGCTGGGGCTTCCACCCATCTGATGTGTGCAAATTGAAATTGCAAAAATTGCACTTAACTCTGCAAATTTTCACAATGTATCTGCATAGACTATTTTTTGTTGTAGGTTTACAACAAAAAGTGGCAGCGCTATGTATGATCAAACCAAAAAATCCTCCCATGTTCATAATATCCGCAAGTTTATGAGCTTAAAGAATGACGATATTGTTCGGACTATGTCGGTACTTGAGTTTGATCTATACGGCTAACTCATCATTCTATTTAACTTAGTTACATATAGAAATTTCCTCACTGAAAGTTTTTCTAACCTATGACTCTATGTCTTCATTAACTTTTCGTTATTTAAGTAAGGCTTTTTAGTTCTAGTCTTGTATTTCTTAAGGGTAGTTATGCTTATTTTTGGTGATTTACCTTAATTTGGTTTCGTTTGTATCTGGATTTCTTACTTATCGATTTGTATGTTTATTCGTCTTCGCTACCCGATTATTTGTAAAAACTACCCATTTATATCCTTGTTTCTGGCTCGTGAGACAGTAAGTTTTATGGGAAAGGAAATTAAAACAAGGAATGTCATGGATAACTTCTACTATCTATCAGCCCGAGCTGGTCGTTTGCTGTTAGTGTTTGTCGGGCTGTCAATGATCATATTCTCTATTGCGAGATTGGTTCCAGGTGATCCGGCACGAATCGCATTAGGGCCTATGGCCACACCGGAACAGGTCGCTGAATTACGCGCAAGCATGGGACTTAACGAGCCGTTGGTTAGTCAATATATCCAATATGTTGGTAATTTACTGGATGGCGACATGGGCGAGTCGACAATGACTGGTCGCGACGTTCTAACAGATATTCAACAAGCGTTACCAGCGACACTAGAGTTAGTTCTGGTTGCCGTGTTCTTCACCGCGTGTCTCGGGATTCCGCTCGGACTATTTGCTGCGTATAAACCTAATGGTGTGTTTGACCAGTTTTCACGCATCATCTCACTGGTGGGTGTGGTCACCCCTTCGTTCTTATTAGCGATCATTCTTCAGTTAATGGCGAGTGTTGGCTGGTTTGATTTACCCGTAACAGAGCGTATGTCCAGCTCGTTGACGTTTGATGAGTCATATACAGGATTACTCCTTTTAGATTCTTTATTAGCAGGACGTTTCGATATCTTTGCTGATAGTTTGCAGCATATTTTATTACCTGCCATTGCACTATCAGCGGCTGGTATATCTCAGGTAATGCGTATTACCCGTTCTTCAATGATTGAATTCAGTCACCGTGACCATGTTGAAACACTTCGTGCGTGTGGTGTGAGTCGTCCACTGGTGAACTTTAAGTACCTGCTACGTTTAAGTGCTTCAGCACCATTGACGATTCTTGGTCTTGAGTTTGCGTCTTTGATTGGTAACGCCTTTGTTGTGGAAATGGTGTTTTCATGGCCCGGTGTAGCAAGTTATGGCGTACGCTCCATCTTGCATAAAGATTTCAACGCAGTGGTAGGGGTTGTATTAGTTTCAGGTGTCTTTTTCATCGTAGCAAACCTTGTGATCGACTTTGTTATTGGTCTTGTTGACCCTCGTGTGAAGCTGAAAGGGAAGTAATAGCTTATGAATAACTTAGATACACATTTGCCAAATGGAGTAGAGGAGTTTACTCCTGAAACGGCAAGTAAACAGTACACAAACTTTGGTAGAGCCTGGTATCGTTTTACCCGTAACCATACGGCGGTCATCGGCCTATTGATTGTGGTCAGTGTATTGCTGCTCGCGATTTTCGCTCCATTACTTGCACCGTACCCTGAACATGCAGGCAGCTTCGTGAATTTCAGAGCGCGTCACTTTGCACCAAGTTTAGAGTACTTCATGGGAACTGATAACGTAGGGCGTGATATCTTTAGCCGCGTGATCTTCGGTTACCGTATCTCTCTGACACTTGTGATTGGCGTACTGGCTATCTCTGTGCCTATCGGTGTGTTACTCGGTATCGTTGCTGCTTATGCAGGTGGCTGGGTTGAACAGGTGATCATGCGTTTTAATGACATGTTACTGGCTGTTCCACCGTTGGCACTTGCTCTGGCGATTACTTCTATCCTTGAGCCAAGCCTGACCAATGCGATGATTGCGATATCGTTCCTGTGGTGGAACTGGCATTGCCGACTGATTTATCGCTTAGCGAAGAGCTTAGTAACAGAAGACTTTGTCGAAGCCGCTCGCTTAAGTGGCGCCTCTCACTGGCACATCATCACTAAAGAGATTCTGCCTAACTGTATTGCTGCTATCAGTGTAAAAACAACGCTGGATGCTGGTTTCGTTATCCTGTTTGGTGCGACGTTAAGCTTCCTGGGACTAGGAGTTCAACCGCCAACACCGGATCTTGGCACTATGGTTTCTACCGGCGCAAGCTACTTACCAGAATACTGGTGGGAAGCGATCATGCCTGGTCTTGCCATCTTATATGCCATCCTGGGATTCAACCTTCTTGGTGATGGACTACGTGACTTCTTCGACGTTGAGGTATAAAGCATGAATTTGATTGAAATTAATAACCTCAACCTTGCGTTTAAGGTCTACGGCGGAACCAGAAAGGTCCTGCACAATGTTTCGATTAACATTAAGCCAGGCGAGCGTGTTGCGCTGATTGGTGAATCCGGTTCAGGTAAAAGTGTGACCAGTAAGTTTTTGATTGGCACTCTAAACGATAGCCAGACCATTGTTGAGAGCGGTGAACTGAAAGTAAACGGTAAAGATGCGTTGAACATGAGTGATGGTGAGCGTGAATCGCTTAAAGGTTCAATCATGTCGATGATTCAGCAGGATCCGCAAACGTCGTTTAACCCGGTGTTCCGTATTGGTACGCACTTAGATGACATTATGAAAGCTGGTGATAAGTTGATGAAAATCTCCAGCAGCGCGGCAGCGAGAAAATCACACATTTTTGATGTGCTTAAGAAAGTAAAACTGTTGGACGCGGAGCGTGTTTACTCATCTTATCCATGGCAACTATCCGGAGGCATGCGTCAAAGAGTGCTTATCGCAATGGCGTTGCTGCATCCGACTCGCTTGCTTATCGCGGATGAACCCGGTACAGCACTGGATGTGACCACACAGGATGAAATCATCAAGCTAATCAACCAACTGGTTATTGATGAAGAACTTGCGCTACTTATGGTAACCCACAACCTTGGTGTGGTACGTAAAACAGCAGACCGGGTCTATGTCATGCAGCATGGTCGCATTGTCGAACATGGTGCGGTGAAGGATATCTTCGCGAATCCAAGCCACCCATACACAGTCAGACTGTTTAACGCGGTACCTAAACTGTATGTGGACAGTGAGTCCGCTCCTGCAAATGACGAAGAATCGGTTCTTGTCAGCCTGATAGACGTGGAAAAACGTTTTATCACTAAGAAAAACTGGCAGGGTAAAGTGGTCGATGAAGTCGCTGCGGTTAAACCACTCTCGTTGGATATAAAAAAAGGCGATACGTTTGGAATTGCTGGTGAATCAGGCTCTGGTAAAACAACTCTGGCCCGAATGATCATGGGCATCATAGAGTCGACTAGTGGCAGCATTATGATTGAGAACCGTCAGTTGGAAACCTGGCGTGGAAAGAAAGAGAATCGCCATAGTATTCAGATGGTTCACCAAAACCCGGCTGCTTCATTGAACCCACGACGTACGATTGCTCAGACATTAGAGGTTCCACTTAAGTTTATCGCGCAAAGCGAAAAGCGTAAGCAGGAAATAGAACGTCTGCTGACGTTGGTTGAACTCCCTCTGGAGTACGCGGATATGTATCCGTCTAGCCTGTCTGGCGGTCAAAAGCAACGTGTGGCTATTGCAAGAGCATTGGCAGCTAACCCAAAAATTCTGGTGCTGGATGAACCAACTTCAGCACTGGATGTATCTGTACAGAAAAGCATTATTTCGCTGTTGGAAAAACTTCAGCAGCAGCTGGGACTGACGTACATCTTTATTTCGCATGATTTAAGTTTAATGCGCAATTTCTGTAACCGAGTCGCAGTTATGTTCCGCGGACAGCTTATTGAAAGCGGCGACACCAAAGAAATATTTGAACAATCAACACAGCTTTATACCCGAGCGCTTATTCGAGCAATTCCTGTTGTCAGCGATGATGAAGAGCAACATAAGCCAGAGATTAGTGACGAAGATGCTATCCGCGTCTTGCAACAGGGATGATTTAAGGAGAGACAATGACAACGTGTTATAGGATAGGCATTGATGTCGGTGGTACCAATACCGATGCCGTATTAATGAATCATAATGAAGTGGTTGCGACAACCAAGCAACCAACGACAGAGGATGTCACCACTGGTATTGAAAAAGCGCTTGGTACGATTCTGGAAACTTCCGGAGTGTCAAGCAGTGACATTCTGGGTGTGATGATTGGTACAACCCACTTTACGAATGCTGTCGTTGAACGTAAGCATTTGTCTAAAACAGCCGTTATTCGTTTGTGTTTACCTGCGACTTTGAGTGTGCCTCCTTTTGCTGGCTGGCCAGAAGACATCAAAGAATTGATTGATGCGGGCAGCTATCTGGTAAAAGGCGGTTATGAGTTTGACGGACGTAAAATCAATCCGTTAGATGAAGTACATATTAGAGAAATTGCGCTTGATCTAAAGAGTAAAGATATTACTTCTGCAATGGTGAACAGCGTATTCAGCCCGGTTAATGATGAGTCAGAAAAACGAGTTGCTGAAATTTTCGCGGAAATTCACCCTGAGTGTACTGTTGTTCTGTCGAATCAGGTTGGCCGAATAGGTCTGCTGGAGCGTGAGAATGCCGCAATACTTAATGCAAGCCTGCTGGCGCTGAGTGAGAAAACCGTTGATGCATTTGCTAACGCGCTAAAAGTGTGTGGTTTACATTGCCCGTTCTTTATCACTCAGAACGACGGTACCTTGATGAATGCTGAGTTCGTTAAGCAATTCCCGGTACTGACTTTTGCAAGCGGTCCGACTAACTCTATGCGTGGTGCTGTATTCCTGTCAGGTGAGCAGGACGCCATTGTGGTCGATATCGGTGGTACAACCACAGACGTTGGTTTGGTCCAACAGGGCTTCCCACGTCAGGCTTCATCCAGTGTTGATGTTGGCGGTGTACGTACTAACTTTAGAATGCCGGATATGGTGTCAGTCGGTTTAGGCGGCGGTAGCTGTGTAAACTTCAACCTCGGCACCTTAGACAAAAAAGTCGAAGTTGGTCCTCAGAGTGTTGGTTACCGAATCATCGAAGAAGCATTGGTATTTGGTGGTACTCAGATCACTGCAACAGACATCGCCGTCGCATCAGGGCGTGCTCAAGTTGGTGACGTTAGCAAAGCAACCGGTATTGACGAGTCACTTGTGGCACTTTCTCTTGGCGAAATGGACAAGATAATGCTGGAAGTAGTCGAGAAAAACCGCCTTTCTTCTGCTGAAATCCCAGTTATTGTTGTCGGTGGTGGCTCTATCATCGCACCGGATGAAATTGGCGGGCTGAAAGCGATTAAGCCAAATCATTTTTCGGTTGCAAACGCGGTAGGTGCTGCGATTGCACAGGTGAGCGGTGAAGCAGACAAAATTTACAGTCTGACTGAAATCACCCGTAAACAAGCGATTGAAGATGCGGTTAATGTTGCGATTAAAAAAGCCATTGCAGCAGGTGCCAGCGCACACAGTATTCAGGTTATTGACCAGGAAGATGTGCCGTTAGCGTATTTACCAGGGAACGCCACTCGCGTTCGAGTCAAAGTGGTAGGAGACTTGGAGTTTAACAATGATTGAGTTAACCAAAAATGATATCGAAGCATTGGAAATTGGTGCCGCTATATTAGGTACTGGTGGTGGTGGTAACCCTTATTACGGGAAGTTGCACGCTATTGCAGAAATGGACAAAGGATCAAAAGTTAATCTGATCAGCTTAAGTGAATTGGATGACGATGCTCTGGTTATTTCGGTCGGTAATATTGGTGCGCCAGCCGTATCAATGGAAAAAATCTGTGAAGGTAACGAAATTGTTCGTGCTATCCGTGCTATCGAAGAAGACATCGGCAAGAAGGTTGATGCGATTATTCCGGTAGAGATTGGTGGTGCAAACGGTCTTCGTCCGGCGGCAATCGCTGCGATTACCGGATTACCACTTGTGGATGGTGACGGTATGGGCCGAGCTTTCCCGGAAATGCAGATGACGACATTCAGTATTTATGGTCACTGCAGTGTGCCAGCGGCGATGTCGGATGCACATGGTAATACCGTTATCTTCAAAAACCTGATTGATGAGTTCTGGCTGGAACGACTGGCCCGTGCTTGTGTGGTTCAAATGGGCGGTGGTGCCGGCATGGTAGAAGCACCAATGAAAGGCAGCTTCGTTAAAAAGTACGCAGTACCTGGAACCGTTACACAAGCGAAGAATCTTGGACTGGCAGTAATGCGTTCGAACGCAGAAAAAACCAATCCTATTGAAGAAATCTGTGCTCATGAGAATGGCAAAGTGTTGTTTGAAGGCAAAATCGTTGACCTTGAAAGAAACATGGTTGCCGGTTTTACCCGCGGTACAGTCCAGATGGAAGGTTCGGGCGGATTTTCTGAAAACAAGGCAAGCATTGATATTCAAAACGAAAACCTGATTTTGAAAGTGAATGATGAAGTGGCTTGTAGCGTACCAGATCTGATCATCATTCTGGACATCGAAACTGGTCATGCGATCACGACAGAAATTCTACGATACGGTCAAAAAGTCGCGGTACTTGCGATTCCGTGTCACCCGTTACTGCGTTCTGAAAAAGCTCTGGAAATTATTGGTCCGGCCGCGTTCGGATACCCAGAAATTCAATATGTACCATTTAGCTAATCGATAAAGGATCTATCTATTATGAAAATGACAACGGTTGCTGCACTAACTGCAGCTGCATTGACTGCCGGCACTGCAATGGCAGAAAGCTACGATGATTTAACTGCAACGATGAACGTTATTCAGGTTGTAGGTAGCATTGACCCTGCAAAGGTGTCTGACTACACAGAATACCTGATGGCAGTTAACCTGTACGACGGTTTAACGACTGCAGATACGACAGGTAACATCGTTCCGCATCTGGCGAAAAGCTGGGATATTTCACCAGATGGTAAAACATTTACTTTCCACCTGGTAGAAGATGCAACATTCCAGGACGGTTCTCCGGTTGAAGCAAAAGACGTGGTTTACTCAGCGAAACGCTTGCTAACTTTAAACCAGGGACCTGCTGGTTTCTTTCAGCCATATCTTGATGCTGATGGTGTAGAAGCGACAGATACACATACTGTTACATTCCACCTTAAACAATCATCTTCGGCATTTTTGGCGATGACTCCGATTTTGTTTGTGATTAACTCGGACGTAGCGTTAGAAAATAAGGGTGAAAACGAATGGTCAGAACAATACTTAGCGTCTAAAGGTGCTGGTACAGGACCATATAAGCTGGGCGAGTGGCAGCGTGGTAGTCGTATCATGCTTGAACGTAACCACGACTATTTCAAAGGCTTTAAAGAGAACCCTGTTGAGAAAGTCCGCGTATTGATTACTAATGATGAATCAACCATTAAGGCGTTGGCAAACAAAGGTGAGCTGGATTTAAGCAGTATTTACCAAGCCAACGAAACGCTTGATGCGATCAATAAGCTGGACAATTACCACATTCAGCAATTAAGTACGGCTAGTGGCTACTACGTGAAGTTTAACAACCAGTTGCCACCAACGGATGACGTGAATATCCGAAAAGCGCTTGCGTTAGCGATCGACTATGACCTGGTTAACGAAGAGCTGCACCCGGGTGAACCAATGGCTGGTCCGTTAGTATCACTGTTTAAAGATGCTCACCTGGATACGCTTGAAGCTCCGAAACTGGATCTGGCTAAAGCGGCAGAGTACGTACAGAAATCTAAATATGCAGGCAGCCCAATTCCTATCACGTTAGGTTACGTTGCGGGTTCTGCTTATGAAGAAGAAATCGCGCTGATGATGCAGGCAAACTTGCAAGCGATTGGTTTCAAACCAACGTTACAGGCTGACCCATGGAGCCGAATCACAGAGATTGCAGCGAAACCGGAAACAACGCCGAACGTTAACCAAATTTTCTTTGGTCCAACGTATTCATCTCCACTTTCTGTGTTCTATAACCAGTACTCTTCAAAGTCAGCCGGCTCTTGGGCGTCAATGTCATGGTTAAACGATCCAAAAGTGGATGACATGATCGACGCTGCTGGTACTGAGCTGGATGATGACAAACGTAATGCTATCTACAAAGAACTGCAACAATACATTGTTGACAATCAGGTAGATACATTCCTGCAGACCACTTACTACCGTATGGGTGTAAACAACTGCTTTAGTGATATGGAGTTTGTGCCAATTCAAGGCTTCTACTTCGATTTCTCTCGCTTTAACTGGTTATGTCGTCCGGCTGGTCGTTAATGCTCCACATTGCAGTGGAGGGAAACCTTCACTGCATTCCCGAATGTTGTTTTAGGTAATTTTGTATGTCGTTAAAACAAACTATCACTGCGTTTGATTTGCTTGAAGATGCGCAAGTATCAGGGAACGATGTTGTTGCTCTGTTCGAAGGCTTTGAGGGAATCACCGCGACTACTTATCCTTTAAAAGGGGATAAAGGCAGTACCGATATCGTACGAATTGATATTCCGGGTACTAAAGGTAAACAAGCACAAGGTGATGCTCCAACGTTGGGTATTATCGGCCGCCTTGGTGGTATCGGTGCGCGACCTGCAAGAATTGGTATGGTATCAGACGCGGATGGCGCAGTCGCTGCCATTGCATGTGCGTTAAAACTTGCGACGATGCGTCAACGTGGAGACAGTCTGGAAGGTGATGTTGTGATTACCACTCACATCTGTCCGACGGCACCAGTTCGTCCGCATAAGCCTGTGGATTTTATGGACTCACCGGTCACAACTTCTGAGATTTTACCACATGAAGTGGTTGATGAGTGCGATGCGTATTTGTCGATTGATACCACCAAAGGTAAC
The DNA here is from genome assembly GCF_059641415.1 of Vibrio rubrogenes. Lineage (NCBI taxonomy): Bacteria > Pseudomonadati > Pseudomonadota > Gammaproteobacteria > Vibrionales > Vibrionaceae > Vibrio > Vibrio rubrogenes. Next base: position 6,400 of record NZ_JCARSY010000002.1, on the reverse strand, counting down.
CGCTACATCAACCACAAAGGCTTTGCAATTTCGCCAACAGTGATTGATGGCTATATTCTGCACCCTGCGGATGATCTGATTGAATTAATGGAATTTGTAACTGGCAAGAAAGCGGTGTGTTTCCCGTTGTCGACAGCTGATATTACTCCGTACTCAAACGGACTTCATCACATAAACAGCATTATGCAACCAGCAACTGCAACAGATAAACCTATAGTCGGTGTTGCTATCACTACTGAAAGCTCCGTTCCGGGTTGTGGTACTGGTGTAAGTCATGAAACTGATATCGCGCTGGTTAGTTCGTTCTGTATTGAAGCCGCTAAGGCTTATGGCCGCAAAGAGTGTTCTTTGTATAGCGAAGAGCAGTTTGCTGGCCTGAAGAAACATTATGGTTCGATGAGCCACTTGGTTAGCGAAAGCTGAACCTGAAATTTATCCCTTAATGAATCCAACCCTTGTCATTTGCTAATTGCACTAAAGCCTGACGGCTTTTTAAGCCAAATTGCTTGAAGATGTTTTTCAAATGAAATTTTACGGTACTTTCGGACAATCCTGTGTATTGAGCAATTTGCTTATTCGAAAGACCTTCTGCTAAGCGCTGTATTATAAGTAGCTGCTTATTTGTCAATTCGGCGACATTTATTCGCCTGTTGCTGAGTTGACATTTTTCTTCCCAGTGTAAAATTGCTTGTTCGAATTGAGTGTATTGAATTCGTTTTTTCTCACCCGCTTTTATTTTCTTTAATATGGGATTGAGCCAGTGCATTTCTAAAAGCAGTGGTAACCATAAGTTCAGTTTATAAGTACGATAAAACAGTGACAGTAGCTTTGTTGTTACGGTCGAGGTGTTACCGTTATGCCATAGCAACTTAATCTCCTGCAATGAATAGCAGATATCGGACCAGGCGGTATCATTGCTTTGTCGGGCGTTGGTTTTTGGTGATTGCGGCAATTTGTGAATGGAAATTAAGCCAATATCGTTTCGATAATTCAGCCATTGATAAAGCTCAGTAAAGGTACCAATAATCGTCGTTTTCTCTTCTATGATTTGATTGAGCTTGGTCTGTGCCTCTATCCACCGTTCCTGTTGTTGCAGGATCAGAATCAACAGCAGATTAAAGTAGATGGTTGCATGGGCATCTGAAAATCGTATCTGATATTCATAATGAAGTTCATCGATAAGGGAGAGTGCCTGCTCGAAATCGTGATTGATCAACTGAGTTGCAATACCAAAGAAATCAAATTGGGTGATGAACTCAGGCCAGACTTCAGAATGCTTACGCAGTATTGATACGTTATTCCATGATTTCAGTGCTTGCGAGCTATCTCCGCGCAGCAGTTCGATCATGCCATCAACCAGATCAATGAAGTTGTGTTCAAAACTTAGCGTATGATAAAAGCTGATACGTTTGATGTGACGTTTGGCTTCCTGACTGTGTTCAGCGGCAACATCAACATAACCCATACGTAAATTAATCCGCGCCAGATTGAAGTGGCAATAGAAAATCAGGTATGGGATGTCATTCTTGATCGCCAGTTCCAGCTCTTTCCGCTGATAGACCGCCGCCTGAAACCAATCCCCCAGGTTACTATATTGAATAGAAACCATGCCGTAGTAGTTCATTATTGCGTTTTCATCCGCAGACAGATGAAATTCCAGTTTATGTAACTTGTCGAGTTTCAAATCACCCGAGGTCGCCGCAAAATAGGTTTCATATTTCGTCAGGATCAGGCTGGCAATCGCCCGGTCTTGTTCGTGACGATAGTAGGGCTGTTTGAGTAACTCTAAGTTTTCGATGAAGCCACGTGCTTCAACGAATTGCTGGTTTTTGAACAGGTAAATGGTTTTTGCCCAGCACAGTGACAGTTCACTCTCAATCACTTCGATAGGGAAGGTATCAAGGATCTGTTTTAGTTCCGAAAAACCATGGTAGTAACCATACATCCCACTACCGCTTTGCTTAAACCAGCGTATTGCTAAATCAATATTCTGAGTATTAATCGCGGTGCGGATTGCGGTATAGATTTGTCCGCTTTTATAGTGGTTTTTAGCCACAATCCTCATTGCTTCCTGATAGATGCGGGTATCGGTTTTGGCAATGCTTTCTAATGTCTTTCTAAGGTATGGAATACCGAGAACAAATTTGTCGTCTCTGTCGAGTTCTATCAGTGGTGATAGATTTTCGATGTGCGTGTTTTCCAGAGGAATAAGTTTACGCTTGATGTTCGAGCTAAATGCCAGAGCAATTAACAGGCGCTGCTCATGGTAAGACAGACTTGGAAGAATTCTTGCCTGTATAAACTCCTGCAGGGACTCTTTATATCGTTCAGTATCCAGCTCTTTCCAGTTGGCGACCAGAACCGGCCAGCCTTTTGTTTGCAGATAAATATCGCTGTAATCGTCTGGGTACAACTGTGAAATTTCATCCTGAGAAAACAGCAGTGCATGGTGATCAATAAGTGCAATTTTTTTATACAGCAACGCTTCAGAGATTATTTTGTTATTACCAATCCAACTTGCACTAATAAACAAAGTTTGTTCTTTAGCTTCCAGAAGAGGGCACATCTGAATGACCTGATTCAGATGCTGGTGAAATGCTCTTCCAAGTGGGTCCCAGATCATATGACCGCCATGCTCCGTATTTTCAGGATTAGGCAGCGAGTTATGAATATCACACTTAAGGTATTCTGAAAGTTGTTTTAATACGGTTGATTTTCCGCTGCCAGCCATCCCATTTAAAATAACGATAGGAGACTTTTGGGTGGCCATAAAATGGAGCAGAGGGAAGCGTTCGATCATAATTTTACTGTCAAGCTACGTTTTAATAACACGCTAACATAATGTTATGGGAAAGCAACGGTTAACCATTGGTAGTAAAGGTTAACAGTGACTATAACAGCGAAAAAAGTAGGTAATTTTGTAGCAAGAGCAATAATATGGGGTCAAGGACAAATACAGTAGCAAGGAAAGCCTGAATGGAATCGTCACTGTTAAAGGATATTAGCCCAATCGCATCTGAAATCGAGCAATCAAGTATTCGTACTATTGCGAATTTTGGTATGTCTCAGGAAGGGGTAATACCACTTTGGTTTGGTGAGTCAGATATCGTCACTCCACAATTTATATGTGATGCCGCAAGTGAAAGTTTGTGGCGTGGTGAAACATTATACACGCCTAACAACGGTATGCCTGCATTACGAGAGGCGTTGGTGGACTACCAGTCACGTCTTTTTTCCCGTGATTTTGAACAAGATAATATAGTTGTGACCGTATCCGGTACCAATGCGGTTATGCTCGCTGCGCAGACTATTCTAAAGCCTGCCGATAAGGTTGTGGTGATTACGCCGGCATTCCCGACATTAATGGCGATTCCCCGTTTATTGGGCGCAGAAGTGGTTCAGTTCCCACTCACACAAACAGAAGGTCGGTTTGAACTTGATTTAGAAGGCTTGTTTGAAACACTGAAAGACGCTCGCGCACTTGTGATTAACTCACCAGCAAACCCAACAGGCTGGATGGCAAGTAATCAGCAAATAGAAGCTTTGGTTGAGTTTTCAAGACAAACCGGGTTGTGGATCATTTCCGATGAAGTGTATAACCGTCATGTTTATGAAGGGAATTATGCACCGTCGTTTTGTGAATATCTGACTGAAGACGACCACATTATTATCTGTAACAGCTTTTCTAAAGCATGGTGTATGACAGGTTGGCGTTTAGGCTGGTTAACGCTTCCGACAGCATTGCGCCCGACGATAACTAAGTTGATTGAGTTTAATGTTTCTTGTGCGCCAGCATTTGTTCAGGCTGCTGGTTTAGCTGCAGTACAAGAGGGTGAGTCGTTCTTAAAAGAGACGATGCAACGCTTTAAAATTTCTCGTGATATGGTTCAGCATGCCTTGGGCGATATCAGTCATGTGACACTCTACGATATGCCTGCGACGTTTTATGCATATATAAAAGTTGATGGTCTTAGTGATAATAGTCAATCCTTTATTCTGGATATGATTAAAGACGCTAAAGTGGGTGTGGCTCCCGGAGAAGCGTTTGGTGAGGCTGGTAAAGGGCATTTACGTATTTGTTACGGCAGTAATCATGAAAAACTGGAAATAGCATTAGCGAGACTAAGAGAGTTTTTATTGTCGGCGGTATAATTGTTAAGCATTAAATTATTTTTGTCCATCATCGAGTCAGCCAGATCTGAGCTGACTCATTTGTGTCCAAAAGTGAGTTGCAAATGATATTTGTGATGTTTAATGCTAACAGCGTCAGAGTATGCCGCCGAGGGGGCATGATTTACTTCGAGCTTAACATGTAGGAAAGTTTCTTACGCTGTATTTGAGTTAAAGTAAAAATTTGCTAACTTATTCTGCAATTTTATGCTGTTATATATTGCAATCTTGACTGTAACTCATTGATCTTACGTACGAGGTTATGCAGACTTATGTTGCACGAATCACCATCTATCTCTTTTCTAAGATAAATTGCTCTCTTATTTTCCAATCATTTATATTTTTGTGCACAGGTACTGAATCATGGTACTAAATGGGTTATTCATCCCAAAAATGGCTCTTGGCAGTTTAGATTTCAGATTCCGGCGCAGTTTCGCGAACTACTGGATCATAAATGCGAATACAAACGAAATTTCGGGTTTATTAATAAAAGCTCTGCTTGCTTGCGTTAGAACATGAAATAGAGATTCGCAAACGCATGGGTGCCGTCGTCTACAACAGACAAACTTCAAACTTCGATCAGACATTTGTCGATTCAGAGATAATGAAACGTTTTTTATCGTTGGTATCTACAACGTCTTGAATTAAATTTCTGTCAATATCTTCGATTTCATTTGAAGTAGAGGCTTTATCAATCAGCTCATCAATATTAGCCCATCCATGTGGGTCGAGCGTTAGGTCAATCGCTTCTGGTTTGTGGCGTAGCACAAAGCTTAAAAATTTACTGATCTGCTTGAGTTGATTTTGGGAAGTCATATATTTTATTTTCTCTATTACATATTCAAGTTAGTTAATTATTCTTTTCAAACAAACCCGTTCCACCAATCCTTTCAATCGCTGCACTTCTGTTTCCAGATATGCCAATTCTTCTTCGGTGATCTCATAATGCTCCGAGTAGCGGGCTTCGATATAGGCGCGTTGCAGGCGGCGGAAGCTGCGGCGGTGGAATTTGTTGTCGAGCGGGAAAATGGTTGCAAATTCAGCATCGATTTGGGCGCATAGTTTCCCCAGTTTTTCGATGTTGTGGGATTTGGGTAAATAATTGGTGCAGGTCAGTAGGGTACAGGCAAACAATTTTTCAGTGACTTGGTGAAGCTGAAAGGATGCTGTTTTTAAATGACCATTTTTAACCATCGGATGAAAATAAAGGAAAAACTCGTTGGCACTCGTAAACCACTGTTCATAATGCTTACGGGCAATTTCCTGCTTTTCTGCTTCGGTTAAATCCCCCGGCTCTGCCAGCGGTTTTGGTGTGGCTGCAAATAGTTCAATCCCTTCTTCGCGGATATCCCGAAAAAAATAATGCCCTTGCTGTAGCCGTTCGTTCACTTCCTGCAAATCATGGACAATCAATCCCAGCGGTGCCGAAGTGACTTTACGGTCGATCTGCTCTTTGGCGCGTTGCCAGACGACATCTTCTTCAACCAGTGCGGCTTTATTCACAATCACCAGAATATCGTAGTCACTGATATAGCCATTGACCGGATCGTTGACCCAAGTGCCTTTGGCATGGCTGCCGAACAGGATGATTTTCACAATACGAAACTCGCTTTTACTCGCCGTTTTCCCCTGAAGATAGTCTTCCAGCGTATCGCGCAGAATGGTCGATATGGTGGCAAGCTCCTGTTGTTTGGATTCAGGCAAATGGTCGAGAGATGTTTTCATAAAGCGATATTCGGTCTGTGTGGATTGAATGGCTCATAGGATAAAAGAAGCGAGCGGCAAAAAACACTGTTTGTCATGGTTTTAGTGGTGTTGCCTAGGGAAATGCGACGGGGTTCGGTTTTATTGATTTGTCTTGTTGTAGCCTCCGGCTCCGAAATATGACGCACTTTAAGGTGTGTGTCCTGATAAGTGCAAATAATGAACCTATCTGGTGAACAATAAATTTCTATCGATGATTTCCATTCTTCGTTAGTGCAATTGTTACCGCTATATCTTCTTATAAAACTTTGCGATACCTGAGGTTATCTGAAGGTACAAGTGTAACGTTTTGAGTGTGCTAATCGGCAGTGTGGAATCTAACAATTAGATGTCTTTATTCATAAGTGTTAATTATATCCGCCCCATGGTCTAAAGGAGTGAATCCTTTTTTACTTATACCTTCAATTCCTCAAATTCTTCATGAAAGCTGAAGCATCCGGCCAGAACCCACGATAGTGATTGTGGG
>NZ_JCARSY010000019.1:0-73691 GCF_059641415.1 Vibrio rubrogenes | reverse complement strand
GCAAACAGCCCGGTTTTTTTATGCGATTAGTCCGCTTGTTATTGGTTCTGTCTGGGGTTGACATCGTAATTAACAATGAAATTAACAAGTTACTCAGTTGCTCTTAGCAAAAAAAAGTAACATTAAATGTGATAATAATTCCAATAATTGAATATTCATAGGACAACAAATGAGAAAATGATAAAATTTTTTTACTTGTTACCGATAATGGATAGATGCAGTGGACTCTCAAGTAACTCAGTTGAAGAAAGATTTCTACCAGCAGATTATGGCGCAGCACGCGCATGCATTTCCAAATACGTCTTCAACATTGTCACTTTTAACTGATGAAGAGCTGGAGCAGATTGAAAGAGTTTGGATCGAGCTGATCATGTGGAAAAAATCGCAGACGCATTGACAGGTAGCGACTCATAGATATAAGGAACCCGGTGAATCAACTGATTACCGGGTTTTTTTATGTTTAGAGTTTTCAGCTATACCATTATATGGAGCTGTTTATTCGTCTGGTTGGTGGCGTTTGATAGCGATGATTTGAAAGGATTACGCTGCAATAGAGAATAATCTCTTTTTCTCTCGGGCATCTAGTGGTATTTTCTATTTGTAATATTATAACGTCACCTCTATATTCTTGGTGGGGACGCAAGTATGAAATGTTTTGATTGTTATCAATATAGAAATATCTGAGTAAGAGAGTACTGATATGGCGGATGTCCGAGCCAGAGTGGATTTAAAAGTTGGAGCAAAAAGTGATATTGATGCTGAGATCCTCTCTTTTAACGGTTTGAATACAGATAAAGAACACGTTGCTTTGATTTTTAAATCTGCAGACTTAAATCAAGAAATTCCTTTAGTGAGAATGCATTCAGAGTGCCTGACGGGGGATGTTTTTCACTCATCAAGATGTGACTGTGGTGAACAACTAGAAGAAACTATCGCTAAAATGGGAGAATCTGGTGGAATCATCCTTTACCTTCGCCAAGAAGGGCGAGGAATTGGTTTATATAATAAGATCGATGCGTATCGACTTCAAAGTCAGGGGTTGAATACTTACGAAGCAAACCGAAAGCTTGGTTTTGATGACGATCTCAGAGAGTTTTCTGAAGCTGCCCAGATGCTGAAGGCCCTGAATATCACAAAAATTCGTTTAGTCACCAATAACCCCAAGAAAGTAAATGACTTGAAAACACACGGCATTGAAATTGTCGAGATTGTTCATACCGCAGCCCACATTAAAGCTGGTAATGCCAACTATCTGAAAGCGAAAGTTAGTTATGGTAAGCATAAACTCTCATTGTAAGTAAAACCATTGAACTGATGGTCATCCCATCGCCTCATCGATTTTTTACATGTTTTGATGTCATTCCATCATAGATTGTAAATACTGCCTCTGCGTTCATTGCGACAGGAAAGAGAGATTCTCAGACTTGAGTTTGTAGTGAGTGCAGGAGGCTATTTGAATGGATGATTTGTCGCTGAGCCAATCCTTGTCAAACCTATCTTGGAGTGTCATAGTTCACTGAAATTTGGCTTAATAAGGAAAAATATGTCTCTTCAGTATCAAATAGTCCCCGTAACGGCTTTTGCTCAGAATTGTTCAATTGTTTGGTGTGATGAAACAATGAAGGGCATCGTGATTGACCCCGGTGGTGATGAAAGGCATCTTGCGGAAGTGATTCAGGGGTTAGGTGTACAGATTGTCCACATTGTTTTAACACATGGACACCTCGATCATGTTGGTGGTACTCAGATGCTGCAACAATCGCTTGGCGCTGTCGATATTATTGGCCCTCATCAGGCTGATCGGTTTTGGCTGCAAGAACTGGAAAAGCAAAGTCAGATGTTCGGGTTTCCCCGGGCGACTTCATTTGATCCCGATCAGTGGTTAAATGAGGGGGATTCGGTCTCTTTTGGTCAGCAAGTGCTTCAGGTTTACCACACTCCGGGTCATACCCCAGGTCATGTTTGTTTGTTCAGTGAATCAGCAAAGATTGCTTTTGTCGGTGATGTTTTGTTTCAGGGAAGTATCGGAAGAACGGACTTTCCTCAAGGTGACTTCGAGACATTGATTCGTTCGATCAAAACTAAGCTTTGGCCATTGGGTAATGATGTTACGTTTATTCCCGGTCATGGTCCACAGTCAACATTTGGTCATGAACGTGCTTCAAATCCTTTTGTTGCTGATGAAATGCCACTCTATTAATTAGGAGGATGATTAACGGGGCTGCTCCGGCTCTGCCGCAGCAATATAGCGTCTGGTCATCCCAATCAGTTCATCGCCTTGAATGCCCAAATCGCTCATCGGGATGAATATATCATATCCATGATAATTTCTTTGATAGCTCATCCGGTTTGCCAGCATCGCCAGTAAACCGGAATATAGCTGCCCGTCTGCTGATTTATATAAACTCGGATCCAGAACAATATCTTCAAACTCGGAAAGTCGAATGTGATGTTGTTTCATGCCCAGATAGAGCAATCCGCGCTGAGACAGTAAAATCTCACTGATAATTCGCGGACAAATACTGTCAAGGTAAGGTGAATAGGACTTCAGGCGGATACCGACCCATGGTAGCGGTTGATGCCAACCATCAATATTGTAGGTGCATTGGTTAATCTCTTGGATGTTGTTCCACTTGACCACCCAACCGCCCCGAAACGTATGTTGTTGAAAATGGGTTGCGGTCAGCGTATAGCGCACCTGGCTTTTGCGGATTAGCCAATAGAGCAGAACAGCGATCCCTGAGAATAATGCGGTATAAGCCAAAGCCAGAGAGAATGTGTTTGCTGTCATGATGATAAGCAGGGCGATTGTAGCATACGCAATTATCGCTAAGCGTACGGAGCGTTGGTGAAAATCAAATTCAAAATTCGAAAGATGAACCGTCTGCATATCTGTTCCACAATCATTTGGCTCTATGTTCTTTCTTCTATTGGCTAAAATCGCCAGTATCTGAAGAAAGCGAATATCCAGAAAAATAAGACTTGGGTTCTGATATTATTAAACTATCTGAATATAATATCGTCAAGTATTCAGAAGATACAGTGTCCCCGTCTCATTGTTAGTTTAGCGAGACTGTTTTGCTTGGTTTTTAATCACTTTTGGCCTAAAAGTGAACTTTTCATGCCAAATCATTTCTGCTGCCTATAAATTAGAGCAATATTTTGATATAAACCGCACTTTGTTTAATGAATACTGTCTCGGCAGTTGTAATGGAGAATATTCGATGAGACTTGCTCATAAGCGTAATGTGCAGAATAAACTGCAAAAGCGCATGAAAACCTTTGCTGTAAACCCGACTTTAAAACAGTCTGAAATGAAGACACAGACCCCTGTTTCTTCGAGTCAGCCAAAGGTAGCGAAAATCGTCAACGAAAATCTCACCCCGAAGCAGGCTCAAGTGCTAGACATTGTGACTCAACATGCTGATGGAATTAATCCGAAAAGCATAGGACTAGAAGCGGGCCAAGAAGAAACAAAGGCAGCTAGCTGGGCAACTGGGGCACTGAAAAAACTTTTAGAAGACAACCTTGTTGAGAAAGTGCAATTGGCTGGGAATAAGGTACTTTATAAGCGCACTTAAACCGGATACGTTCTGAAAAGATCCAGTCGTGATGTTATTCCGCTGGATCTTTTGGCAACATCAAGGTACTACGCTACCGTCAATGGGTTACTCGTGATTCAGAATGCTACCGATTTCTAACATCGGTGCTACATCAATATTGTCTGCTTTCATCATGGCTGAAAGACGCTGAATCGAAGAGAGTAGTAGTGTCTGCTCCCACTCTTCCAACTGTTGAAACTGAGAAACAAAATTATCCTGTAAGGGCTGCGGCGCTTTATGTAACAGCTCTTGGCCGAATTCCGTCAGATGAGCATGAACTTTTCGCTTGTCTGTTACGCTACGAACACGGCGTACATAACCATTCCTTTCAAGACGATCAAGAATAGTCGTGGCAGTGGCCTGACTCATATTGGTATTACGAGAAAGCTCACGTATCGTGACTTCACCTAACTGTTCAATCGAGCGCATAAGAATCAGTTGCGGCCCTGTGAGTCCTGCAATTTTACTTAATTTTTTTGAGTGAAGGTCAATAGCTCGGATGATCTGGCGTATAGCAACCAGTACTTCTTCATGTTTTTCCAAAATCAATATCCAGACTTTGAGTGATTACTAATATTTTATACGGATGACAATAACACGGACATTACCCTACTTATTCACAGAAGAAAAGTATTGATGCCATCGTCTTCTTTGCAATTATCTCCAGAAAAGAAGGTTACTGGAGGTGTGTTTGCTGAGTTGTTCAAAGGATGACATGAATGTCATTTTGTTGCAATGGTGTCATTTGTGACAATGTAACTATGGATTTTCATAAAGTAACTATTGGTTTTCATAAAATTGTAATCTGTATAAAATATTAGTACACAAAACAATCCTGTTGATAGGTGGATTAGATGCGTTGCATTTTTAACCATAAAATTCTATATAATCTGTTTTTTAGGCTATATTTTAACCGATTGATGGCATTATTAATTAGTTTAAGATAGATTAAGCTGCACGATGACGTGTTGTTCATTGTGTGTTCAAATGATTTTTAGCTGATTCGCCTAGGGATAGGTAATAATAAATTGATGGCTAAATCATAACGAGGGGAATTATGACCAAAGGTATTGATAAATATAGCATCGACAGTACGGATTATACTGTCGGGCAGGATAATGTTCAGAAATGGGGTTTTGATGTCCATAACCCTGTGTTTGGTATTAGCGCAGGACTGATTCTGTTGTTTCTTGTTGCGACGTTAATTACGGATCCTGAAACAGCTAAATCCGCTTTAGATGGCATCAAATGGCAAATCATCGGCAACTTTGACTGGCTATTTATATGGTCTGGTAACATTTTTGTGGTTTTCTGTTTGATTCTTGTCGTTTCACCATTCGGTAAAATTCGTTTGGGGGGGCAATCAGCAACAGCCGATTACTCTTATATTTCTTGGTTGGCGATGTTATTTGCCGCTGGGATGGGGATCGGGCTGATGTTCTGGAGTGTTGCTGAGCCGGTAGCCTACTATACCGGATGGTATAAAACGCCGTTAAATGTTGCAGCATACTCGCCTGATGCGGCGAAGCTTGCTTTAGGTGCAACCATGTTCCACTGGGGATTACACCCATGGGCCATTTATGGGGTTGTTGCACTGTCACTGGCATTTTTCTGCTATAACAAAGGACTGCCACTCTCAATTCGTTCAATCTTTTATCCGTTACTCGGAGACCGTGCCTGGGGATGGCCCGGACATCTGGTCGATATTCTCGCCGTCGTTGCAACATTATTTGGTTTGGCGACGTCGTTAGGGCTTGGTGCACAACAGGCTGCGAGTGGGATTCATCATGTCTTCGGGATTGATGCCGGAATCGGGTTACAGATTGTCGTTATTATTGCGGTCACTATGCTGGCAGTGATTTCAGTGGTTCGTGGTATTGATGGCGGTGTGAAAGTTATATCGAATATCAATATGATCATTGCTTTCTTGTTGTTGGTCGCTGTAGGTCTGATTGGCTATGCCGTTACGTTTGGCTCAATTAAGACAACGTTACTTTCATATATTGAAAATATCATTCCTTTGAGTAATCCTCATGGCCGTGAAGATGAAGCATGGTTCCAAGGCTGGACTGTATTCTACTGGGCTTGGTGGATCTCTTGGTCACCATTTGTCGGTATGTTCATTGCCCGGGTTTCAAAAGGTCGTACGGTGAGAGAATTTATCACTGCAGTGCTCTTTGTTCCGACACTCGTAACTGTGGTTTGGATGTCTGTATTCGGTGGTATGGCAATCGATCAAATGGTTCATCAAGTTGGTGAACTGGGCCATAAAGGGATTACTGAAGTTTCACTGGCAATGTTCCAGATGTTCGATGTCTTGCCTTACGGCAAAATACTTTCTTTAATCGGTGTTGTGTTAGTTTTGGTATTCTTTATTACCTCTTCTGACTCCGGTTCACTGGTTATCGATAGTATCACTGCGGGTGGTAAGGTTGATGCACCTGTTCCTCAGAGAATCTTCTGGGCTTCGATTGAGGGGGCGATTGCAATTGCACTGCTATGGATTGGCGGGACAGAAGCGGTTCAGGCATTACAAGCTGGTGCCATTTCGACAGCGCTGCCATTCACATTTGTCCTGCTTATGATGTGTGTCAGTCTGGTTATGGGAATGAAAACCGAGCGATTAAATTAAATTAAATTAAATTGATTGTTTCGGGTGTTTTGAAAAAGTCGGCTTATGCCGGCTTTTTTCTGTCTGAGTAAAGCCACCGGGCGAGATATAGCTGAGATTATGTCTCGTCAAATGGCTCTTATCTTAATACCTGACGCACTTGATGGGACCGTCAGGTATGGGTTCCGTCGTGAGCGATTTCAGCAAATTCTTTGCGGATTGCTAGGGGGATTTATATCCAAAAGTCACTGATCGGCCGAGAGCAATCATAGTGATGGGCAATCTGTGCCTGAAGGAGTTCTGCCGTAGCGAGTGCATCGAACAGTGCATCATGCAGTGGATAGAGTGGCAGCCCGTAACGCTCCCGCGTATTTCCTAAGCGTACTGACGGTTTCTTTTTAAAACTGTTCATCAGATTGAGAATACCACCGGATTGCTGTACCAAAATTCGTTCTTCGATATTCATAGTATCAACGACCGGAAACTCAATACCTTCTTGAATTCTTTTCTTCAGTGCCTGATCGAGAAACTGTCGCTCTATCGGATAGTAATGCACGACAATGATTTTCCCCGCCATAAGATGGAGAATTTCATCAAGGAACTCGTTTAAATCAGGTGCATCCATGATATCTGTATGCGTGATGCCATGCACAATGATGGAAGATTCTTTCAAGGGACGACGAGGTTTCACCAGCCAATGTTTAGATTGACTCAGTTTAATTCGCTCCAGCGTAAAAGGTACCGCACCAATCGTCACAATTTCATCTTTGGCCGGGTTCAGCCCTGTGGTTTCAAAGTCAAGTGCCAGAAACTCAACTTCCTCAATCGGGGTGCCAGCATCCGGCAGTAATTGTTGATAAAAATAACTGAGAGACGGGTGCGTGACTCGTTTCTGTTTGAGTTGATATTTTTTTTGCCACTCAATGCTGGGGGCTTTCAGTAATTTTTTTAGCATTTTATGATGAACGTGGTGAACTGTTAGCTTTATAACGATATTTCAAAAAGTTTTGCGCATTGCTCAAAATTTGAAATGCATCTTTCAGGTTACGTCGTTCAAAGTCCGAGAGATTTTCCGGCTCAATATTGTTGTCCGGTTCAATACGGTTCTCAACATCGTAGGCCTGATGGCGGATACGCACCATTGAAATAAATTCAAGCGCATCTCTGAGGTTTTCACCACCGCCTTTTGGAAGTAGACCGGATTCGATAATATCATCCAATCGCTCAAATGAATTTTTCGCATGTGAGCCAATCGCCAGAGCATGAACTCGAATAACATCGGCCAACGGTGCCGTCCCGCGTCGTTTTAAGTTGATGGAGTTGTTGTGGCGACCATCTTTTTCCATCACAAAGTTTTTGAAAAATCCCAGAGGCGGGGTGCGGTTCAACGCATTCCGGGCCAGACAGGCGAGAAAGCGCGGGCTTCTTTGGGCACGTCTGACAATAAAACGGTTGAGTTGTTCTGCCCAGCGAGTTTGCCCGTAAACGCCATCCAGATCGAAGAAAATCGACGCATTCAGCAGGGCTTTGGGATTCGGATCATCAATCCAATCGGAGAAGCAGATTTCCCATTCTTGACGGGTCATCCGCCACATCGGATTCGTGGCCATGATATCACCGGTACAATAGCTATAACCGCAACGAGCGAGAGCGTCACAGACGAACTGAGAGAGTTTACTGAAATAGGCATCATGTTTGTTCGCATCATAACGATTGTCGAGAATAATCGCGTTATCCTGATCCGTGACCACCAGTTGTTCATCTCTTCCCATTGAGCCGAGTGCCAGAAAGCAGTAGGGGATTGGTGGCGGACCATATTCTGCTTCCGCCAGCTCAATAATGCGTTGTTTAAAACTTCTGCCGATCACCGACATCGCTGTGCCAATCATATGGGCATTGGCATCCTCATTGACCAGCCGAACAAAACTCTCTTTAACCTGCTCGGCAATGGTAACCAAATCATCCACACTATTTTGATGGAAGATGCTACTGACTAACAACAGCGAGTTTTGTGACTGATAACGAACCAAATCGGTTGTTTCGAGGATACCTAGCGGCTTGTTCTCTTTCAGGATGGGTAAATGGTGAATTTGATGACGTAACATGACCATCATGGCTTCATAAACATAAGCGTTATGATCAAGTGTTAACAGCTCCGTTGTCATCACTTCACGAATCGGGCGCTGAGGGGAAATGGCATTTGCCAACACTCGGGTACAGAGATCTCGGTCTGTGATGATACCTAATTGCGGTTTGTCATCATGGTCATCCGCCTCAGTTTGCTCGGTATTTAAAATGAGCAGGGCAGAGACATTTTCTTCGGCCATTGTTTGTGCGGTTTCATGGATAGATGTTTCCGGTGAGATCCAGATAGCTTCCCCGGTAAGCAAATTTTTGACTTTGGCGGTGGAAAGATCATTGGTTTCCGCAGTACTGGAAATAGCATGCCGCAGTCTGGTTTTATCGTTGACCTCGACAAAGTCAGCAAAAATTTCGTAGTTCTCATACAGAGACTGGAACAGCAATTCCGGAATCCGATACACCAATGTATCTTCAATTGCTGTGACAGGAAAAACGACTTTATTATTGGTCAATAATCCCATTTGGCCAAAGAGGTCACCTTGCGAGAGACGGTTGTAAAGTTCACCTTTGCGTCGATAGACTTCGACAGCGCCACTGCGGATCATGAACAGTTCCTGAATTGCGTCGCCGCTTTGAATGATCGGGGTTCCTTTACGAAAATAGGTGATTTCTATCTGTTGAATAATCTCTTCAAGAACAGCGTCTTCAAACTCGTTGAATGGTGGGTACTGGGCAAAAAATTGTTTTATTTCCAATAATTCCGTATGCATGTAGGTTTCCCTATAACGAGATAACGAGCATTTTTATCATCATAGCAGGAAGTGACGTTGGGTTCGATGGAAGAGCATGAGATTGTTAGAAAAAAGTAAATTCAGGGCAGGTAAAAAAGCCCGACATGAGCCGGGCTACACATCAAAATCAAGAATGATGTAATGAGGTTTTTCGTGTTTTCAGGCGACTGAGAATGACACTGAAGAGTGGGCTGATGAGTAATAAAACTGCCAGCGATGTGAATGCAAGCGTAATTGGTCTTTCCCAGAGGAAACTCAGTTCGCCGTCACTGATCATCAGGGCTCGCCGAAGGTTTTCTTCCATGAGTCCGCCAAGGATGAATCCAAGTAATAACGGAGCCAGTGGAAAATTTGCCAGTCGTAACAAGATGGCTCCGATCGCAATCAAAATCATGATGAAAACATCCATGGTATTGAATGATACGAGATAGACGCCGGTAATGGAGAAAAACAGAATCATCGGCAGTAGAACAGTTCTCGGTACAGCCAGCAGACGCGAAATATAAGGAATCAGCGGAAGATTCAAAATAATTAACACGATATTGCCGAAGTACATGGAAATAATTACTGACCAGAACACATCCGGATGTTCAACAAATAAGCGTGGTCCGGGTTGAATACCATAAGCAATGAGTGCACCGAGCATAATGGCTGTGGTGCCTGAACCGGGAATACCGAGTGTCAGCAGCGGTACGAATGAACCACTGGAAGCTGCATTGTTGGCCGACTCCGGTGCAACGAGACCACGAATCGAGCCATTGCCGAATAATCCCTGTTTATCTTTGGGTGCCAGATTTCGTTCCATACCATAACTGAGGAATGCAGCGATGGTCGCACCTGCTCCGGGTAAAACACCGGTAAAGAACCCCAGAATCGAAGAGCGTATGGCAACCGGCGCTGCTTCTTTAAACTCTTCTTTGTTGATCTTCATACTCCCGAGTTCGCTCATTTTCTGAGTTTCAGTATGACGCGTATCAGCATCGGGCTTCAGGATTCCCATTAACGTTTCACCTAAGGCAAACGTGGCCATCGCCAGCATCAGAAAACTAAATCCGTCCATCAGATCCGTTAAACCAAAGGTAAATCTTTCCACACCGATACCTTTATCAATCCCAACGGTAGAAAGCATCAGCCCTAAAACGGTCATCATCCATGCTTTCAATACCTGCCCTTTGCCAGCAAAAGCAGCGACTGCTGACAGACCCACTAACATCAGTGCGAAATAGTCGGCTGACTGAAAACTGAGTGAGACGCTGGCTAATGCCGGGGCTGCAAACAGTAACATGATCGCGGAGAGTGTTCCCCCCGTGAACGAAGAGTAGGCCGCTAGCGCTAATGCTTTACCAGCTTGTCCTTTTTGAGCCATCGGGTATCCGTCAAAAGCGGTGACGACAGTCGATGAACAACCCGGCGCATTAATTAAAATTGATGAAGTCGAGCCACCAAAGATTGCACCGTAGTAGACGCCAGCCATCAGAATCAAACCGGAAGAAGGCTCCAGTCCATAAGTAATCGGGATCATCAGTGCTATCGCTGAAATCGGTCCCAATCCCGGTAACATGCCGATAAAGGTCCCGACAAAACATCCGACAACCACCATCATCAGGTTCATCGGCAGGACTGCTGTACTGAGTCCCTGAAGAATTCCATCTAACATTGCTGTCTCCTTACCAGATGGTGAAAATGACACCGGGTTCCAGATAAATATCCAGACCTTGGGTCAGCAACAGATAAAAGCTTAAGACAAAGGGAAATGACGCGCCGAACAGGACTTTTTTACGTCGTTCGCCTAACAGATAAAACCCGATAGCCAGAAAGAGCGTTGTGGCGATCACGAAGCCGACATAGGTCAGCCCAATGCCATAAAACGTCATTAGAACCAGAAAGCTAATCAGTAACTTCCAGTTGAATTGGATGACAGCACCGCTTTTTTTATCGGGTTGTCCGGTGACGAGCAGTGCAACGGAAAGAATGATGCCGACATAAGTGAGTAATATCGGTAATGTTCTGGCGGTAAAGGGTTCGTATTCGTCTCCGGGAAACATTGGAATATTGAAGGTTTGATAACCATAAACCAGACAAAGCGCGAGAAAGATCAATGCGCCAACTCTGTCGCGACATAACAAATATTCACTTGAGAGCAGTGGATTCATTTTTGTAGACATTATCCTACTCCATTGGATATGAGGGGGTCATATACAGGCAGCCTGGACGGGGGAATCTCAACAAAGGATTCAGCAAACCTGTATATGACAGTTGGTGTTCTAATCGGGTGGGAATTATTGGATAAAGCCTAATTCACGCATCAGGGTTCCCATTTGTTTTTCCTGTGCTTCAAGAAAAGCATTGAATTCTGGTGCCGGCTTATAGTTATCGACCCAACCATTCCGGTCCCGAAGTGTTTTCCATTCCGGTGTTTGGTACATTTTTTCCAGAACTTTGTCCCATTCCGCCACTTTTTCTTTGCTTACTCCCGGAGCTGCAAAGAAGCCACGCCAGTTGGCAAATACTGTCGGATTACCATACTCGGTTAACGTCGGAATATCTGGTGCGGAAGGTAGACGTTCCGGTGCGGTGACTGCCACAATCCTGATTTGCCCTGCTTTTGACATTTCAAGTACTTCACCTAAACCTGTTGAAAGGAGCTGTGTTTCTCCGGATAGCAGGGCAGCCATTGCTTTACCCCCGCCATCATATGCAATGTAACGAACAGCTCTCGGATCGAAGTTTTCCCCCTTGAATGCTTCAGCGATGACCAGATGATCCATGCTTCCTCGGGCTGAGCCGCCAGCAACCTTGATTTTCCGGGGGTTATCTTGGAAATCGGCAACAATATCCTTCCACGTTTTATATTTTGAATCGGCACGTACGACAATGGCACTGTAGTCAGAAACAATTGAAGCGACAGGAGTCATGTCCCGAAACGACTGAGGGAAAACACCAGAAAGGGAGCGAACAACAATCGGACTAGAGTTAACCATCAGGGTATCTTGCTGGCGGTCTGCCGTTTCAATCAGATGAGCAATTGCTTTACCGCCACCGCCTCCGGACATGTTTTGAAAAGAGACGCTGTTAATAAGCTTAGATTTAAATAACACATCACCTGTTCCCCGTGCCGTCATGTCCCAGCCACCTCCGGCTCCTCCGGGTACCAGAAAATGGATTTCCTCAATGTCCGCCGCCAGAGCACTGATGGAAAAGCCAGCTGCGAGCATGGATATGATCAGGCGAGTTTTCAGTTGTTTCATAATTCACGTTCCTTTTGCAGTGTGCAATTTATGCTTTATGTTTTGTTCGTTTTATTGTTGTCGTTGTGGGATCTCTTCATCCGCGTTACATGGGAAAGTTATACAAATGTTAATTATTTGTCCTGTTTATGGTAATAAAAGAGAATAATGATCATTAAAGATATTTTGTTCATATTGGTCATGGTGTGTAATACGTTGAATCAATCACAGTTATTCGTGATGTTACTCTTAACAATATTAAATAAGTGTTAATGTACTGATTCGCTTCTGGAGGTACATATGACATGGAATGAGATTAGTTTTCGTAAACGGATGTTGATCATCATGACGTTTTCAGGACTAGTTGAGTTGCTGATTCTTGCATTGGCCGGTTTTTCTTATATTCGTCATCAGCAAGAAGAAGATATGGGCCAGAAGGCATTGCGTGTTGCTACTTTCTTGTCTGAGTCCCCGGCAGTGATTGAGATGATTCGTCAGGAAGATACCAGTCAGCAACAGTATTACCGTGATCTGACTTATATGATCGGGGCTGCATTTATTGTGATTGGTAATCGTCAGGGGATTCGGTTGGTTCACCCGTTGGGGCAGCGGATTGGTCTGCCAATGGTTGGGGGAGATAACCAGAAAGCACTGCGAGAAGGGCAATCTTATATCTCGTTTGCGCATGGGTCTCTAGGCCGTTCAGTGCGGGGAAAATCTGCGGTTATTGATGCATCGGGTCATATCATTGGTGTGGTGTCGGTCGGCTATCTGATTGAGCGATTGCAAGATAGGGTTGAACCCTATTTGCACTATCTATTGATTATTGTGGTGCTGGTGGTTGTTGTGAATGGACTCGTTTCCGGATATATATCTCAGCGTTTTCAAAAAGCTATTTTAGGTTTCGAGCCTGAAGAGATCGGTCGTCTCTACGGAGAGCTCGATGTCACGATGAGCACGTTAAAAGAAGGCATTCTGAGTATTGATGAAAAGGGTTATCTTCGCTCAATCAACCGAAGTGCCTGCGATATTCTGGGGATCGATAAAGACAAAGCGCTGAATCGTTTATTAACGGATTCACTGCACGATAGTAATCTTTACACCCTGCTGGAAACCGGACAAATCGATAGCGATATTGAATTATATCTCAATCATCAATGGCTGATCGCCAACCGGAGCCCGATTGTTGTCGATGGGCGGGTTGTTGGTGCTGTTGCCAGCTTCCGGTTGCGTGATGAAATTAATGACTTAACCGAGCAGCTTTCCCAAACGAAAGCTTATGCAGAACTGTTGCGATCACAGACGCATGAACATAGAAATAAGCTGAACACAATCAGTGGATTAGTTCAAATGGGAGAACTGGAAGCTGTTCAACAGCTTATTGGCCAGGAAACCGAACATTATCAGACATTGATCGAGTTTTTGCGTGGTGCGATTAAAGATCCGTTGATCGCGGGAATGTTGCTGGGTAAAAGTGAACGGGCACGGGAATTGTCGTTGGAGCTGCAGGTTGAAGAGGGAACGACGCTGGATACATTACCTGAGCACCTCCATGCTGAAGACGTTGTGACGATATTGGGGAATTTAATTGATAATGCTTTTGAAGCGGTATTGACATCGGTACGGCAAAGTAAACACATTGCTTATGAGCGGCGTATTATTGATGTGTCTATCAGTGATTATGGCAATGAGATTATTCTGGAAGTGGATGATCAAGGATGTGGTCTGCCGGAAGGGGTCAGTGTCGATATGCTGACAGAAAGAGGCGTATCAAGTAAAAGCCATCAGGGACGAGGGGTTGGATTGTTTTTGGTGCAGCAGTTGACTGACAGATATCACGGACAGTTGGAAATGTTCGACAAAAAAGGAAATGGCACAAGAATGACGGTTTATTTGCCCAAGGAACCATTGATATGAATACCAGAGTCATGATTATTGAAGATGATCTGGTGATTGCTCAGCTTCATCAGCGTTATTTGGAACAAATCGGTGGATTCGAGGTTGTCGGCATTGCAACCAATAAAATAGAGGCTGAGATACAACTGTCACTTCTTGCACCGGATTTGGTTCTTTTAGATGTTTATTTACCTGATGGAACTGGATTGGATATTTTGCAGCAGTCGAGAAACAATCAGGATCAGTGTGATGTTATTTTGATTACGGCAGCTAGGGATGTCGGCACATTACAACAGGCAATGCGTTATGGTGTGGTTGATTATTTACTGAAACCGGTCGTGTTTTCCCGCCTTGAATCAGCGATGCAAAAGTATCAGCTACTACGACAACAGCTGACGGAAGCGGGGGGGCTTGATCAGGGATTGGTGGATAAAATGCTCTCGAGCTCGACAGGGGCGTCAACAACATGTGTGGAGAAACTTCCGAAAGGGATTGATGCAGTGACTTTGGATAAAATCCGCAAACTTTTTCAAGACAATGTCTCGCTGACTGCGGATGAGGCCGGCGAACAAATTGGAGCAAGCCGAACCACTGCCAGACGTTATCTGGAGTATCTGAATGGTACCGGGGAGCTTATCTCTGATGTTAACTACGGGACTGTGGGCCGTCCTGAACGCCGCTATCAGCGTAAGGGATAGGAAGATGAGAGATGACAATACACTCAGTGGGCTGTTGGCCCACGGAGTGTATTGATAAGAGATGATGACGAGATGAGATACAGTTCTTAAGCAGCAGGGGAGAGCTGCGTTAAGAAATGGTCAATGTGCTGTCCTACTTCTGCGGGAGTTGAAGCCCGTCTCATCTGTTCCATCGCAGGGAGCTGATTATTTTGGAAATATTCAGCTGAAACAAAAGCATCACTGGCATGATAGCGTAATGTATCTTGATCGGCTGAACCATCGCCAACAATAATAAACTTCCCTGTGGTTTTATGCTGACGTTTCCATTGCTCTATCACCTGTACTTTTCCTTTTGAGGAAAGCAATGGTGAAGGTCGTATACTGAGCACTCTGTTCCCTAGCCAGATAAAACGATTTGCGGTGAGTTGATCGTATTGAATCTCCCATGCATTTAATAAAGGTGCAATCCATTCTGTATAACCGCCAGAAATAACATGTAGTTTGATACCTTTGTCGGTCAACGAACGAAATGTTTCTTTTAGTACGGGGTCCAAAGCATCCACTCGGCTTGCGACATACTGCTCGACCGTTTGTTTAGTGACAAACATCGCAGTTCTGAGCATGATCAACTTCTCTTGCCAAGTCGCACGCCCGGCAAATGCACGAGGCGCGATTTCTGCCAGATACCGCATTGTGTCATCTCCGCCTTTTTTATGACTCAATGCGATTTTCAAGACTTCTACCGTACTCTCTTCCGGAAGTAACGTATTATCAAAATCAAAGATAACATTCATAACTGCTTTAACTGCTCTTTGTAACTATATTTATCGTCTCTGGTCCAGTGGGTTGCCGGTATATTGAGATAATCGGCGATAGCCTGTTGAACCGTGTCTGCAAACTCTTGCGGAGCCTGCTCCCGAGAGTAGTGAAGCTTGTCCAGATAGGTCACTTCAAAATGGATATAAGGCATCATGAGAATCGTCATGAAGCGGACATACCCCGGAGACATCATCGGACTGGGCGACAGTCCAAAAGGAAGTCTGACTTTTAAAGCGACCGGAACCACCGGTTGTCCCCTGATCATAAACTCAGGGCGAAAGCGAAATAGGGCTTGCCCGTTATTGAGTGTAGCTTCAGGGGTGATGTATAACGCGTGTTTTTCCGGTGTTTTATTCCATTCTCTAAAACATTGCACTAACTGTCGTTGGTTTCTGACGAGCCAATAGCTGGAATTCGAGCCTTTAAATAAGATATAGCCAACGAATTTACCCAGTGGGCTATCCGCTTTATCGATCATCAGTGTCGCATGTGGCATTGCCAAACCCGGAATATGATCAAAAATACTGACATGTGTTGATGCGACAACACATCCGGCAGTATGTTGACCCACCGCTTCCGGCGTCATATTACAGCGCACCTGTATACCTAACAGTCGAATGAAGACCCGGTATACCGATTTTCTTTTAGCATGCGGAAATATCGGAAACACAAGCCCGTAAGCACCTATCAGCAACAGACGAAACAGCAAGAGTATCAATCCGAATGGCATATATAGAACTGTCAACGCAGAAAAATGGTTCCATAATTTCACATCACATAATGTCGAGATAGGGACATCCTGACGTAATGTGGATTGCTCAATATTTTGCATGTACTGTTTCCCGTGCTTCTTGTTTTTGAATGTACTGGTATAGTTTTTGAGCCGTACTTTCGTTTTTGTCTCTGACCTTGAAAAAATTATCCCGGTCATAATCAATCTTGAGATGGTCACCGAATGGGGTGGAAACAATCCGACACTGTTCACGGTCAAGATTGAGGTATTTCAGATTCATCTGAATTGCACGAGTGTGTTTGATGTTTGTGAGTGTGTAAACTGACGTGAACCCCAGTACATCAAAAGCCCAGCATAATGCTGTATGTCCCGCCAAATATGTCCAGGGTGTTCCCCAGTATTTTGGTAAATAACGCATACCGAAGTTAATCCCAAATTGCTTCTCTTCAAATCCTGCGTACCCCATGAAAGGCGCATTGGCACCTTGAGAAACAACCCAGCGAGCCCATCCTTTTTCTTCCTGATTTTGTCTGAATCGTTCGACTTCGTCTTTGATGATATTGATTGTTCTTGCCTGTCCGGAAGAAATAAACTTCATATTTTCTTCATCGGAAGCCAGTGCCGCATACCCCTGTATATCCTCATCATTCCACTTGCGCAGCGTGATGCCATATTTGCTACATATAACGTTATTCATATCTACCTACCGCCAAACTTCAGTTGTTCAATTGTTTATCATCGTCACATTGTTCAATGTGATTCCTAAATGGGGACAATTGTGTCAGTGATGTTCCCCAATCCGATGTTTCTACATCTCGTTCTAATACATTTTTTTTCTGTCCGTCTGCTGGCCCATCTAACCGATAACAGATGGAAAAGTTATGAACTCTGGGTGAGGAGCTGAACTCTCTTCGTCTTAGTATGTTTTTAAACATATTCATTACATCATTATTGTTATAGATATATAAACCCCAACTCATTCAACCAGTCATCCAGTAACGCATGAAAAGCGTAAAAAGTGACGGTTAAACTTAATCGGGTGAATGGTGCTTAGTTAAAATATTCCTTTTTTGAATTATCCATATAAATTTAAGTTATTTGCTCTTGGTTTTAATGTAAATAGTTGCTTATCGTCATAATTATCAGAAGAGGGAGTACTGATCTTGATACAGCTAGTGAATCGCTAGGAGGGGAAAGGCGTAGTGGATAAAATATAAAATAAAATAAAATCATCTAAAAAAATAAAAAAAGTGCTCTTCAGTCTCTAATGTGAGAAAATTTTCTTAATTTTTCTTTTATGAGACACGCATCGAGAAACAGAATTATATAAGAATATTAGCGTTTTCATCTGAGTCAATTGGATATATATGATGCCCAATGGTTTTTAATTAGTAAAAAATATGGATGTGGTGTTTTTCTGACGATTTTCCATTTGTAGATATCGGTTTTGTCAATATTATTGACAGGGTTAATCTGGCTGAATAAAACAGTTGTTATTTATCAGTATGGTATACTTTAAAAAAAGAGGCCAGTATTACATTCACAACGTCCCATCTTATGACACATGTATGATTTTTGGTGTGGTAACTATGGGGTGATCAGGGGATTCAGGAGGAAGGTGTGACAAAAACGTTAGTGATCGTCGATGTTCAAAATGATTTTTCACCGTCTGGTGCTTTGCCGGTACCTGATGGAGATTGTGTTGTTACTGTAATCAATCGGTTAATGTCTTGTTTTGACCATGTTGTTGCAACGCAAGACTGGCACCCTGCCGGCCACGGTAGCTTCGCATCCGTACATCATATGTCTCCCGGTGAGATGATCGAACTGAACGGTATTCAGCAGGTTTTATGGCCCGAGCATTGTATTCAATCATCTTGGGGAGCTGAATTTATTCCCGGATTAGCAACGAACAATATTGAATATATTGTCTATAAAGGCAGCAATCCGGAGATTGATAGTTACAGTGGGTTCTTTGACAATGGAAAACAGCAGGCAACCGGGCTTTTGAATTATTTAAAAGAAATAGATTCAGATGAATTATATATTGTCGGGCTTGCGACGGACTACTGTGTCCTATTTACAGCACTTGATGCCGTTGAACTTGGTTTTAAAACTTATGTTGTTCAAGATGCTTGTCGTGCTGTGAATTTGAATCCTGACGACGAAGATAAAGCACTGGCGAGAATGGCCAACGCAGGGTGTCAGGTTATACAGTCAAGTGATGTGCTGGACGAATGATGGTGTTCATCCGTGGTTGATCGTGGTTGTACAATTAAATGCTTGTGCTTAGAAATGCTTTTTCTTAGGAATGATTGTTCTTAGAAATGATTGTTCTTAGAAATGATGTCACCCAGCGGCACGACGAGGGCAGTAAATCTATCCTGATGGCATGGTGGATATAGTGGCACACGAATGAAGCGCATCCGCATGAAAAGAGCCAGTAACAGGACTGACCCATCCATGGCTTTACTTCCGACGGTACAGTCTTTCGGGCCTGCCAACCCGACCGTGTTGGATGATCGCTTCAAGGAAGCTGGTGGACGTACAATATTCAAGGTATCGGCGAGCGGTTGTTTTACTAATACCAACCAGCTTCCCCAGTGATTCAGCGGTGTGTGTCACATCATCTTCTTGGTAAATGACTTTAATCTTATTCAGTGTGAGTTCATCAATACCTTTGGGGAGGTTATCTTGATGGTATTGCGCTTTCGATTGAAAGTTGAGTAATTCATCGACATGCCTTTGATTGAAATTATCTGCGGCTTTCAAAGAATTGTTGTACTTTAAATAGCGTTCAAGTGAATCTTGGAGCCGGTCATAGGCAATCGGCTTTAGCAGGTAATCGAAAACACCGCAGCGAACGGCCTCACGAACGGTTTCCATATCTGAGGCTGCGGTGACAAATATTACGTCCGGCATGTTTCCACCTGAGATCATCTCTTTCAGTAAATCCAGGCCTCGCCCATCGGGAAGAAAGTTATCCAATATAATTAATTGTGGTTTTAAAAAGCGGAGCATGCTGCGCGCTTCAGCTAGAGAGCGGGCAACACCAACCGGACGAAACCTAGGCATTTGATTCAGGTAGTAAGTGTGAAAATCAGAAATACTGACTTCATCTTCAACAATCAATACATCAAATACATCCATTATTATGTACTCACGTTAGGGATGAAAATAGAAAAAATGGTACCTTTCGGTTCAGCATGATCAATCAATATCGTGCCATTGGCCTGGATGACCAGACGATGGACGAGATATAAACCGATACCATGTCCCGGCTGTTCCTTGCTACTGACGCCTTTGGTAAAAAGTGAATCAGAAATTTCTTCGGGGATACCGGTACCATTATCCGCTACCTCAATGACGAATTCGTCTGAGGCATCGGTTAAAAGCAGTGAGATAGTTTTATTACTGCACTCGTTTTTTAAAGTAGCTTCAAAGGCATTGTCAAGTAGATTCCCCAAAATTGCGGCCAGTTCGTCGGATGGCATACATTGTGGTTCTTTTTTCATCTGACAGAGCGGATCAAAATCCAACTGTAAGCCGAGTTCTTTTGCACGACTATATTTCCCCAGCAGGAGGCCGGCAACAATACGCGAGCAGAAGGTTTGGGTAATATAATCGATCAGTTTTTGTTGATTCTGGGTTTCTTTCTGAATGGCTTGAATGGCCTCATCATAAGCGCCAATTTGTACTAATCCTCCGATAGTCGATAATCGATTGGTATATTCATGGCTGAGCACGCGAAGATTTTCCGTATGCTGGCGAATTTGTGAAATTTGTGATGTCAGGGTATTGATGTCATCTCGTCTACGAAAACTCACGACCCAGCCAATATGTTTTTCGTGATCCCGAATGTTGACCCGGTTAGCAACCAATGTTTCACCGTTGCAGGTGATCAGTTCATCTTGTTGATCATTGATATCTGTCTGACCCTGCGGGTTGCTGCCCATAAAGAATGACGCAGGCGTGACGAATTCAGTAATCGCTCTGCCGAGTAAATACTTGGGTGGGTGGGCAATGCCCAATGTTTTCAGTGCGCGACTATTAACCGACAAAATTTCGCCTTGAGTATTGACAGCGATAATCCCTTCATAAACACTTTGTAAGATTGAACTGTGTAAGCGCAGAGAGAGCGCTATTTCTTCCGGTTCCATATCGAACATTTGCTGTTTGATATGTTTGGTAAACAGCCAAGCACCGAGCATGGATAAAATCAGCAAGGCAAATACGGCGTAAAAAAGCGGATAGGAATAGAATGCCAGCCAGTCACTGATACTATTGACTAAGTAACCAACGGAGATGACTCCGATAATCTCATTGTGCTGATTAATAATTGCCGACTTCCCACGGATCGCAAACCCTAAACTGCCTTTTCTTAAGGACGAATAATATTCTCCGTATTTTAACGCGCGGACATTATCGCCGCCCTGCATCGGAAAACCAACCTTATCTGAGTCAGGGTGTGCCAGTCGAATCCCTTTTTTGTTGCCGACAACAATGAAATCAGCATCGGAGATAGCTTGTAGTTCGTGAACGGTCTCTTGAATGGCTTCAATATTGTGCTGTTCGATGTTTTGAATCAATATTTTATTATGTGCAATCTCTCGGGCTTGGATGACTGCTTTGGTACTAAATTGATGTTCAAGGCTTTCATTGAGCGTGAGATGAAAAAAGACCGTGACCAGTATCAATTGAATAGAAATAACAAAAATGAGCAGAAGTGCAACCCTGAATCGGAATGAAAGCTTCTGACATATATGTGTATGAACGGCTTGAAAGATCGTTTTAAGCATAACGTTATAAAGGCTGATTATTATCAAGGCTGTAGTTATCAGGTGATTATATCGATTCTATGGATGAATAGAATTGACATGTGTGGTTCAAAATCCATTTTTAAGCGTTGAACCCCGCTGTATTTCCATCACAGCGCTCTGCATAACCATTGTGATTGTGAGATAAATACAATTCAGTTCAGTTTGATGAGCCGGCAGGTGATGACTGCGATTCGTGTTGTCATATCATGAATGGTTCCAGAAGCGAAGTATCGCTGGTCAGAGCGCGTCGGATGACGCGCTACAAAGAAAGGAAAATTACATAAATATCCCGAATACCACACTGGCAATGATGAGGACAATCCCACCACCAAGACGAGAGGATATTTGGGCGTAAGAGAGTAAGTTCATCCGGTTAGAGGCCGCCAGTACTTCAAGGTCACCAGAGCCACCACGGTTCGCCATGCACAGACCAGCTGTGATTGAAGATTCAACCGGGTAAAAGCCCATCAACCAACCACCGAGAGCTGCGCCAAAAATTGCACCGAACACAATGAGTGTCGCGATGATGATATTGATGAACGTTAGAGCATTCATCACTTCACCCAGATCAGTGTAAGCAATTCCGACACCAACCATCAAAACCCAGAGCAACTGTTTAGAGAAGAAGGAAGACAGACGTTTTGCACCTTCTTTGATTTCATCAGAGCAAAGACCCGCACCGTTGATGAGGGCAACAATGATGACCATGTAAGCGAATGTATGAATTTTGATATCGCCAAATCCGGGAAGGATATGCTTGGATAGTGAGGATGATAACGTGTAAACGCAGGCGGCAAGCATGAGACCAATCGCTATTTCACGAGGGGTAATGGTTGGTGTTTTGACTTCTTCGCCAACATTGAATTTTGATTTGCGTAGCAGTTCTCCGTTACCCGTTAATGAAGGGATTTTATCTCCTAAACCATTCAGAATTGCTGCTGCAATAATGGCCACGATATTGGCAATGGTAAGAATCGCAATTGCAACTGAGTAGTATTGTTCTTTTGAACCGCCAGTCACGGACTCATAAATTTCAGACAGGGGAATCGCGCCGGCACCATTACCACCGCCCATGATTGGGAGTACGTACAGCATCATAATCCGATCCACCGGAATACCGAAGATCAAACCACCCAAAATGCCAAGAATCGATGCACCTGCGACCGCTGCAAGAATCGTTGGAATGTAGCCAACTAAGGAGCGTAACAGCAGTTTTCTGTTGACTGCCAGAATTGAACCGGTAATCAGCACTGCAATGAATAAGTCGAGGAAGTCGGTTTTTTTCATGACATCAGTCACTGCGGTGATTTCTCTTTGGGTCAGCAGTCCCATATGGACAAACCAAGCAGCGACAAGAAAAATCATCACAGGTGCCCCGCCAATATATTTATTGAATATTGGTAGACGCTTACCGAATTCACCAAATATTGCACCGACGACAAACATAAAACAGAAACCACCGACAATATTGTTAGGCAGTGTATCTGTAATGTGTGCAGTCAAAACCACAAGAAATAGTAGGGCAAAAAGATGGAATGGTATGCCGAATATTTTTATTTGTGACAGAAGCGACTGAGCGCTGGGGGCGTCACTTGTTATTCGTAACGTTTTTTCATTCATAATCAATTTCCGTAGGTTGATGTTCAATTTAACAATTTAGATAAAAAATTGAACTGTAATTGTGAAAAAGTTCATTGAATGAAGTGACGTTAAAAATATCAATGAAGTTAATGATTTTTATTGTGTTTTTTAATTTAAAAACAATGGGATAGGTAGTTTAATTCATTAAATTCATAAAGAGTTTTTAAGCTCGTATATAAAGTGATTCATATCATTATTTTATGAATATAAACACCGCAAACTATGTCGTGATGAATTTAGTTACAGAGGCAGTACGTCATGTTAGACGAGATATCCTTTTCTCGAGTTCCTATTACGAATCGCTGTAAAATAGGCAAAATTAAAACCTTTTTAGCATGTAATGGGCTGGACATTGATGATGATGTAGAATATTTCGTTATCGGGAAACATATCTCTGGGCAGATACTCGCGTGTGGTGGTATAGCCGGGAAAGTTTTAAAGTCGATTGCGATTGAAAAGGCATGTCGCGGTAGTGGATTATCATTGACTCTGATGACTGAATTGACTAACTTCGCTTATGAGTTAGGACGCTACAATTTATTTCTGTTTACCAAACCTCAAAATTTTAATTTATTTCGCCAATCTGGTTTTTTCCCGCTTGCTCAAGTCGATGATGCCATGATTCTCATGGAAAATAGTCCGAATCGGTTTCAATCATACTGCCAACAACTCAAACTGATGAAAGTTGCCGGAGAGCGTATCGGTGGCATGATTATGAATGCCAATCCATTCACATTAGGGCATCAATATCTGGTTGAAAAGGCCTGTGCCGAGTGTGATTGGGTCCATCTATTTGTTGTTCGGGAAGAAGGGAAGGATTTTTCTTATTTTGAGCGACTCAATATGATTCGAGCCGGTACGCAACACCTGAAAAATATAACGGTCCATCCGGGCTCGGACTACATGATCTCCAAAGCAACATTCCCGACGTACTTTATCAAAGATCAGAAGAAAATTAATTATTGTCATGCGGCACTGGATTTACAGCTGTTTCGTGACGGCATCGTTCCTGCTTTAGGGATCACCCACCGATATGTCGGTACGGAACCGCTTTGTCCGGTCACCAACCATTATAACGAGTCAATGCACTACTGGCTGGCATCATCAATAGCCCGGCCAAATACCGTTGAAATTGTAGAAGTACCTAGAAAGGCCATTGATGGTGAACCTGTGTCAGCGTCCCGAGTACGGCGATTATTATCTCAGCAACAATACGAGCAGGTTGCGAAACTGGTACCGAGAACCACTTACAAAATCCTATTTGGTGATGACGTTCGGTGCAATAGACCAAAATCTGTTGCGGCTTGAACGGCATCCCATATGAAAATTTAAACTTAGAAAGGCCAATCCCATGGAAATTAAACAACCAGCGTTTGCAGGAACTCTGGAGTCCAGTGATCTTCAGGTTCGCATTGCCCCCAATCATGAAGGTGGCATCGTTATTCATCTCGATAGTACGGTTCAGCACCAATTCGGTGAAATCATCAAACATGTTGTTCTCGATTCTCTACAGCAACTGAAAGTAACCGATGCCATCTTAACGATTGAAGATAAAGGAGCTTTGGATTGTGTAATTCAGGCTCGGGTTCAGGCGGCAGTGATGCGTGCTTGTGGTGTCGAACAGATTGATTGGAGTCTATTGTCATGAGCCGATTACGCAGAAGTATGTTATTTGTGCCGGGTGCGAATGCCGCAATGTTGAGTAATACCTTTATCTACAAGCCGGATGCAATTATGTTCGACCTTGAAGATTCGGTCTCATTACGGGAAAAAG
Source organism: Vibrio rubrogenes (assembly GCF_059641415.1). Taxonomy (NCBI): domain Bacteria; kingdom Pseudomonadati; phylum Pseudomonadota; class Gammaproteobacteria; order Vibrionales; family Vibrionaceae; genus Vibrio; species Vibrio rubrogenes. Next base: position 49,015 of record NZ_JCARSY010000019.1, on the reverse strand, counting down.
ATACCGCGCGCATGTTGGTGTATCGTGCATTACAACATCCGTTATATCAGGATATTGAAACCGTTGTCCGGGTCAATCCGATCGACTCCAGATTTGGTATCAATGATTTAAATGCCGTGGTGAGAGGGGGAGCCGATGTAGTTCGTCTTCCTAAAACGGATACAGCTCACGATGTGACGCTGATGGCGAGTCAAATTGAACAAATCGAGAAAGCTTGCGGCCGTGCCGTTGGGAGTACCAAACTCTTGGCTGCAATTGAAAGTGCCCAAGGGATCAACAATGCAGTCGAGATCGCGCACTGCTCCTCCCGGCTGATTGGGATTGCGCTGGGCGCGGAAGATTACGTCCGTGATCTGAGAACAAACCGCTCACCGGAAGGGACAGAGTTATTATTTGCCCGGTGTAGCATTCTTCAGGCTGCGCGAGCTGCCGGTATTATGGCATTTGATACGGTTTATTCGGATGCAAACAATGAAGCAGGGTTTCTCCGCGAGGCTGAACACATCAAACAGCTTGGATTTGATGGCAAATCACTGATTAACCCACGTCAAATCGATCTCCTTCACAATGTCTACGCACCGACCCAGAAAGAGGTCGATTATGCTTATGCCGTCATTGAAGCGGCTGAAGAAGCAGAGCAGCAAGGGCTAGGGGTAGTGTCTCTTAACGGTAAAATGGTCGATAGCCCAATCATTGAACGTGCACGCTGGACATTGCAACGTGCTGAATCCGGTATCAAACAATAGAAGGCAGTGTGTTATGAGTGTCAGTACGTTAAATAATCCCATTTCGCTTGATGAGCTGGAAGTCCATTCGCTAACGCCGTATACAAGAGCCAACGCAATCACACCACATCTGGCTGAAGAACGATTTAAAAAAGGAAGAAAACTGAAAGGTTCACTTGAGCAGGCGATTAAAGAACTCGGTTTGGCTGATGGTATGACGATTTCTTTTCATCATGCATTTCGTGGCGGTGATAAAACTATCAATGCGGTGATGGACGTGATTGCCAGAATGGGGTTCAAAGACTTAACTTTAGCTTCCAGCTCTCTGACTTCGATTCATTCACCATTAATTGAACATATCCGCAATGGTGTGGTGCGTAAAATTTATACCTCCGGATTACGCGGTGAACTTGCTGAAGCGATTTCCCGAGGATTACTGGACGAGCCTGTTCATATTCATTCGCATGGCGGACGGGTTCACTTAATTCAAAATGGTGAAATTCATATCGATGTTGCATTTATCGGCGTGCCATGTAGTGATGAATTTGGGAATGCCAACGGTATTCAAGGCAAGTCACGTTGTGGTTCTTTAGGTTATGCACAGGTTGATGCGCAATATGCGGATCGTGTTGTCATTCTGACGGAATCAATCGTTGATTATCCAAACACACCAGCCTCAATTCGTCAGGACTGTGTCGATGCCGTTGTTCAGGTTACAGAAGTCGGTGACCCGGATAAAATCGGAGGCGATACAACTCGAATGACCACCAATCCGCGTGAATTGTTGATTGCAAAACATGCGGCTGAAGTCATCGAACACTCCGGTTATTTTCAGTCGGGTTTCTCTTTACAAACGGGTTCCGGCGGTGCTTCTCTCGCGGTGACGCGTTTCCTGAAAGATAAGATGATCAAGCATAACATCGTGGCATCTTTCGGTCTGGGCGGTATTACTGCCACGATGGTTGATTTACATGAACAAGGTTTGATTGAAACGTTACTGGATGTTCAGTGTTTTGATTCGGTGGCCGCTGACTCTTTGTCCCGTAACCCGAACCATCATGAAATCTCAGCCAATGAATACGCTAACCCTTCCTCAAAAGGGGCCGTCGTTGATCGACTGGATGTGGTGATTCTCAGCGCTTTAGAAATCGATATGCAATTTAATGTCAATGTGATTACGGGCTCTGATGGGGTGATCCGTGGTGCCTCCGGTGGGCATTGTGATACTGCTGCGGCTGCGAATTTGACGATTGTTGTCGCACCATTGGTTCGGGGGCGGATTCCGACGGTTGTACAGCGGGTGACGAATGTCGTGACTCCGGGTGCATCGGTTGACGTGTTAGTCACTGATCATGGCATCGCTGTGAATCCAAGACGTGAAGACCTGATCGAGCGGCTGAATGCGATTTCAATTCCGGTTTATTCTATCGATGCACTGCAGGCACGAGCTGAATTGATTACCGGTAAGCCTGAGCCGATTCAATTTACCGACAGAACAATTGCCTTTGTGCGTTATCGGGATGGTTCTGTCATTGATGTGATTAAAGAGGTTACTCAATGACATACATAACAGAAGAAACACCAGTCCATTTATGCGAGCTACTCGCCTGTAAAGAACAACGAGCAAAAACTCAGCTATCATGGTTGAAAGCTTACGGCGTTCCTTTGGTTTCGTTTAGCATCAATATGCCGGGGCCCGTCAAGCTGAATTCGATCAGTGAGCAAATTTTTGCTCAGGGGTTAGCGGCACTCGAAGCGACTTGTCATGAGCAGGGATGGACACTCATCGCCCAGCAGATTCATCATGAAAAAACTGGTCCCGAGGGCATATTTGCAGTGCAGGGGGTGAGTGCATCGATACTCAAAAAACAGATGATACACATTGAGAAAACGCATCCGGTAGGACGATTGATGGACTTGGATGTAATTGATCAGCAAGGTAAAAGTATTAGCCGTAAAGCTTATCAGATGGGGCGAAGGAAGTGCTTGATCTGTCAGGAAGATGCGGTCATCTGTGCTCGTTCCCGTCGGCATCCGCTTCAGGAGCTTTTGGCGAAGATAGAGGAAATGGCTCATGCAGACGAGTGCCGTGATTGATTTGCTGTTTGACAGACATCAGCATCGACTAGATGCTGAAAATATCGGTATGTTACCTTGTCACATTCAAAACCAGTTCCCTTTCGATCAATTCGTGGGTCATCTAGCTTATCATGCCATGATGCTGGAAGTTCATCTGACACCCAAACCGGGGCTGGTTGATACCGTCAATCAAGGTGCTCATGATGATATGGATCTGGCGTTGTTTGTTCACAGTGCGACAGTGCTTGCACCATATATGGCCGGTTTTGTTCGAGTCGGCTGGTTGCATCACCATCAACCGCTGTCGTCTCTTTTAACTGAATTGCGTCCGATTGGTATTGATGCTGAAGTTGCAATGTTTCAAGCAACCTCGGGTGTCAATACCCATAAAGGAATGATCTTTTCCATGGGGATCATTTGTGGCGTCGCTGGTTGGCTGCAAGCCAATCAGCGGAATATCAATGCGAATGCAATTAGTGAAGCTGTGATTCAGTGCTGTCAACATCTCGTTTGGGATGAACTTCAGGAAATTGGACGTCGGGAGCCGATAACGCAAGGAGAAAAACTCTACCAGCAATATGGGGTGACAGGGGCGAGAGGTGAGGCTGCGTCGGGCTTTAGGACGATCATGGTCCATGCGTTACCTGCCTATCAATCAGCTATTGCGCAAGAATTCTCGACCGAGCAAGCTTTGTGGCAGACGCTGTTGGTTCTGATTGCTCACAATCAGGATACCAATTTACTCTCCCGTGGGGGAATGGCCGGGTTGCTGTATGTTCAGCAATATGCATTCAGTCTACTGACATCAGGGGGAATTTCTCATCCGGATATTGAAATGGCATTAAATCAGTTCGACCGCTGTCTGATAGAACGACATCTCAGTCCGGGCGGGAGCGCTGACCTATTGGCCGTCACTTGGTTGATTGCGGAATTGGAGAATATTTTTTCCCGATAGATTAAGGATATGTTGATCTTCCGTCATTAATTTTTATTCGGTCTGAAAGTAAGTTCAGATAAATTTGGTCATACTCTTTCTTTGGTAGAAGATGCCCGTTACTACCGAAGTTTTCATGTGGGGGGAGAACATGAATCATCGCTGGCATATACGTTGCGTGATGTGGTGATAAAGCGCATTTCGTATTGGGGTTTTATGACTGATACAAAACGCGCTTCATGTTAATGAGATATAGAATCGTTTATTGCTTGCCTAAATCAAAATATTTCACCAAATCATCCAATTGCTGGGACACATTGTGCAGATGAGTGCTGGCATCCGTCAATTGCTCAGAAAGCTTGGTTGTTTCATCGGTGAGCATACTAATATCTTCGATATTTTCGCCTAATTCTGCCACAACGGAGGACTGTTCTTCGGTCGCTGAGGCATTTTGGGTGTTCTGATCATTCAATTGGTGGATATGGTGACTGATCACCTGTAATGAGTCACTGGTGGCTGTGGCATGTTCCACCACAAGCTGACTTTTATCTTTCCCGAGTTGCATCGCGGAGACGGCGCGAGATGATTCATGGCGTAATTTTTCAATGACTTCTTGAATTTCATCGGTCGATGCGGCTGAGCGAGTGGCAAGATTACGAACTTCATCAGCAACAACAGCAAATCCGCGACCTTGTTCACCCGCTCTGGCAGCTTCAATCGCAGCATTGAGCGCGAGCAGATTGGTCTGTTCCGAAATCCCGCGAATCGTATCCAGTATGGTGCTGATATCATCAACTTGATGGCTGAGTGACTGGACAACATCACTTGATTGATTCAAGGTTTCAGTCAGTGCCTGAATCTCTTGTTGTGTCCGTATCACTATCTGGTTACTCTCTGATGTCTGTTGAGTTGCCTGATGTGCTGTTTCAGCAGCGTTTGCAGCATTTGAAGCAATTTCACTGACGGTACTGCCCATTTCAGTAATTGCCGTGGCGACCTGAATAATCCGCTCACTCTGACGAGTACAGTTGTTATGAGTCAGATTGGATTGATTCGCTACATTTTGTGCGGTTTCTGCCAGCTCTCTGGCATTACTGGAAACGTCCTGCATTGAACGATGGACTTTCTCGATAAAGCGGTTAAAACTTTCGGCAATTTGGCTAATCTCATCCTGACCCGAGAGGGTAATTCGGGTATGAAGCGCGAGATTGTTGGCTGCATAAGTGATTGAATTTTTAAGAGAGTCAACTCGTTTTCTGAGTTGGATCACGATCCATGTTGATACCGCGATAGAGGCTATCAAACCGAGACTGATCGCAATTATCATCACCAACTGAGCTTGGTTGTATGTATCAATACTTATCTGGTTATGTTTTCTGGCTTGTTCCAACAGGGTATCCAGTAATTTGTTCGATGCTTTACGCGTGACATTGTAATAGCCGGCATAGCGAGATTTATAGATTTCTCTGGCACCTTCCAGATCATTTTTACTCAAAGCATCCAATAAGGGGTTGATGGCTTGAGTGATCATCTCTTCATAGTCTTTTTGTAGCTTGAGCGCATTGCGCTTCATATCCGAATCAACCTGAGTATCTACAGCAAGCTGCATCGCTTGGCGCATTTCGGGGATATCTTCCTCATACGCTTCTTTTACGCGGGTCTGAATCCCTTTTTTATCTCTCAGAGATGTATCTTGCATCAGCATCATGTCGATCCCGACTCGCATTCTCGGAATCCGAGACGCAGCCTCAGCCATTGCCCGTAAAGGTTCAGCCGTATTGACATAGAGCTGTTCGGATTGATACTGAATATTTGCCATTTTTTGCAGGCTATTGATACCGACCAAAATGAGTGCAAGACAAGGAATTGCCACAGCAATGACCAGTCGTAATTTTAAGGTGAGACGATTCTGAAACATTCGCATTTCCTACTAGGTAAAATCAAGTGGTGAAAAGTTAATACCCTAAATGAGTCATATTCATTTGGTTCAGTATTGTTTTCACAAAACATGAATCATTGGGATACGTCAATTTCCGACTGTTATCAATACGGCTGGTTTTTTTATATAGTTTATAACAGATACCAGCCTTTATCTAATTAGTTGTTTAATAAAAAGAAAAGTTAAAATTCACTAGCGATGAATAAAATTTTCCCTTATTTTTAATTAGGTTATAAAGATCAGTTAGTCAATACCAGAATATTTGTCTTTGTTTGCATTTATGTTGAAAAGTATGGAGTGATATCTCATTTTGGGTTTGTGATGGGGGCGTTTGGTTAGAAAAAGAGCCCGTTTTGCGCCATTGAAAAATGGTGGATTAATGGGGGATGGAGAGGAAGAATAGGAGCCGTGGTATTCCTATTCTTCATTTTCATTATTGTTATCGGTTTTTACACAACCTTACAAGCTAATCCTTTGAGATAGAACCCTTCCGGATAGGCTGAGTCGATGGGATGATCTGCCGCCTGACTGAAACGTTCAACAAACTTGACACTCCGCCCGGCATCCAGAGCCGCATCAGCAATAATTTTCTGAAACAGCATCTGATCCATAAGGCCTGAGCAGGAGTAGGTGAGTAATGTACCTCCCGGTCTGAGAATCTGCATCGCCAACATGTTAATGTCTTTATATCCTCGACAAGCACCGTTCAGTTGAGCTTTCGACTCGGCAAACTTTGGTGGATCCATAATGACGACATCAAACCGGGTTCCCTGATCGCGGTACTCGCGTAATAATTTGAAGACGTCGGCGTTGAGAAAGACTGCACTCTTTTTAGACAGATCGAACTCATTTAACTGGGCATTGGCTTTTGCAGCGTCCAAGGCGGGTTGGGAAACATCAGCATTGATTACTCGTTTAGCACCACCTTTCAGCGCATAGAGACCGAATCCACCGGTATAGGAGAAGCAATTCAGCACTTCTTTATCCTGAACATATTTCATGGCGTGTAAGCGACTATCCCGTTGATCCAGATAGAAGCCAGTTTTATGACCATTGATGATATCAACGCTGATTTTTATGCCATTTTCCTCAATGATAATCGGCGCTGTCGGTATATCACCGTGTAAAACACCGACTTGTTCTTGTAACCCTTCTTTTTTACGTACGGCAACGTCTGAACGCTCATAAATATGACATTCAGGGAAGCAAGTTCGAAGGGCTTCGACCAGCAAGGGTTTTGAGAATTCAGCTGCGGCACTTAACACCTGACAAACCAGATAGTCGCCATATCGGTCAATCGTAATACCCGGCAGACCATCAGATTCAGCAGCAATGAGACGATAGCCGGTTAACTGACCTTGCCGAATGACGGGTTCTCTGAGCTGTTGTGCCTGACGGATACGTTGGATGAAAAAAGCGGTATCAATCTCGGTTGGTTCGAAGCTCCAGACGCGAGCCCGAATCTGTGATTGTGGCGAAAAACCAGCTTTTGCCAGCCACTGTCCGTCGTGGCTATAGACATCAACCGTTTGGCCTGAAACGGGATCACCCTGCACGTGATTGATAGCTCGGGAGAAAATCCAAGGATGGCGGCGAAGGAGAGATTTGTCACGCCCTTTGGCGAGATAGATAGCGGCTGTCATAGATGTATTCTGTAACTTGAAAAAACGGTATTGTCGGTGATGTAAGAGGGAAAAGCAATTGGTTGAAGGGATTATGGCTTTGGGCTGAAAGGCGTTTTTGAATAGGGCATCATTGTTCAGAGTGAGCGTGGCATCCCTCACATTCGACAGAAATTTAGATATACTATCGCTATGAGCGAATCTTATTGTTTCATGAGCTTTCTGATGCGAAAGAGGAGGAGCTGAATATGTCACAAAAGAGAGAAATCTTTACCGTGAAAGGTGTTGTCCAAGGGGTTGGTTTTCGTTACTACACCTCGCATCAGGCGTTGAAATTAGGATTGACCGGTTATGCTAAAAATTTGCATAACGGTGATGTGGAAGTTGTGGCCTGTGGCGAAGCGGATCAACTGGAATTATTTTATCACTGGCTCCATCAAGGCTCACCGGCAGCGCGTGTTGAAGCGGTTGTGCGGACTGACTTTCACAGTGAAAAATCGTTTCGGGGATTTTCAATTCATTGATGGGCAATTTCGTGGTTGAGGATCTGAGTTTAAACGGAAGATACATGCGTTTAAAATCAATAGACTTATCCTCAACCTTTTGATGAACGAACCTTGAATGTAGGTGGTATCCAATCTTCACCGACCTGAGGTCGTGATTGTGTCACAGGCATTTCGCTGGTTTTGGGAGTCCAGCCAGTTTGGTTGCCTGCTTGGCTGGTCCTTTACGGAACAGCTTAAATAGATACTTGCTACTGCCTTTTTCCGGACCATGGGCTTTTCCCATGGATTTGACCAACATGCGGATGGCAGGAGAAGTGTTGTATTCTTTGTAGAACGCCCTGACAAAATGAATGACTTCCAGATGCGCTTCAGTTAATTCAATGCCTTCTGCTTCAGCCAATAGTGGGATCATACCTTCTTGCCATTGTGTATGATCAAGTAAATAACCTTCGCTGTCGGTTTCAATCATTTGACCATTATATTCGAACATAACTCTGTGTTGCCTCATCAATTAGAACGCGGTAAGGGTAGCGGAGTGCTTGTGATGAAACAATCATTGTTAACGAAAATATGTGTGGAAAACATAAAAAAAGCCCAGAATATGGGCTTTTTCTTTTGCTCTCTTGTTCAGAGCATTGCTATGAGAACGCTTCCGGTCCCAGAACAATTAATCATCGTTCATGAAACCCAGAAGACTCAGCAAGCTGATAAACAAGTTATAGATTGAAACATACAGCGTAATCGTTGCAGAGATGTAATTAGTTTCTCCGCCACGGACAATTTGCTGAGTGGTCAGCAAAATCACACCGGTCGAAAACAAGACGAACAGTCCACTCATTGCCAGATACAGGGCAGGAAGTTGCAGGAAGATATTTGCAACAAACCCGACGAGCAGCACGACAAAACCGGCTAACAGCATTCCGGACAGGAATGAGAGATCACGTTTGGTGGTCAGTGCATAAGCGGAAGCAGCCATAAAGGTGAGGGCTGTTCCTCCGAGCGCTGTTAATACCACGTCTCCGAGACCGGCACTGATATATGCGTTCAGGATCGGGCCTAACGTATAACCGAGGAAACCGGTAAACAGGAAGGTGAAAACTAACCCCATACTGTTATCACGGTTCTTCTCGGTGAGGAACAGTAAGCCATAAAAGCCGACCAACATAATGATCAACCCCGGAGACGGAAGGTTCATCGCCATGGAAACGCCAGCGACGACAGCAGACCACAACAGTGTCATCCCTAATAGCGCATAGGTGTTTCTTAACACTTTGTTTGTTTGAAGTGCACTATCTAAAGTCGATGTGCGTGAATACATAGGACGGTTCATACGCTTCCTCGTATAATGATTGTCTATTACTACTTAAGACTATATGTGGGGGTAAAAGTTCTTATCTTCAACCCTTCATGACTACTATGACCTTATCTTAGTCAAAAATGAACTGCAATACCGTGACGAAGTTGTAACACAATTTTTCGAATGAGAAACAAGCGTTAACCTTTGCATCGTTTGCTCATGAAAACAAGGCATATATGACATGCCTTGTTCATGAACGACGAGCTTTCTGAGTAATTAATGTTGCAGAATCTGTGCGAGGAAGTTTTGGGTGCGATCCGACTGTGGATTTGCAAAGAAATCTTGCGGATTATTTTCTTCGATAATTTCACCTGCATCCATAAAAATGACTCGGTCTGCCACTTCTTTGGCAAATCCCATCTCGTGAGTGACACATAGCATGGTCATGCCTTCTTCTGCCAGCTCAACCATGACATCCAATACTTCTCTGACCATCTCCGGATCCAAAGCGGATGTCGGTTCATCAAATAGCATAATATGAGGATTCATACACAGTGAGCGGGCAATGGCCACACGCTGTTGCTGTCCTCCGGACAGCTGGCCCGGATATTTCTTCGCCTGATTGGGGATCTTAACGCGTTCCAGATATTTCATCGCAATAGCTTCGGCTTCTTCTTTTGGCATTTTCTTTACCCAGATTGGTGCCAGCGTACAGTTTTCTAACACCGTTAAGTGAGGGAACAGATTAAAATGCTGAAAGCACATACCGACCTGACGGCGAACGGCTTCGATATCTTTTAAATCTTCAGTCAGTTCATGACCGGCAACGATGATTTGACCTTTCTGATGTTCTTCGAGTCGGTTAATGCAACGTATCATGGTCGATTTACCGGAGCCGGAAGGACCACAGATGACGATTCGTTCACCCTTGGTCACATTCAGATTAATGTTCTTTAATACATGGAATTCGCCGTACCATTTGTTCATGTCCTTAATTTGGATCACGGCTTCTTTATTTTGAGTATTTTGTAGCGTCATAATACGTTCCTTGAAATTTTTATCGTTTGTGACCGGTATGCAGTTTGTTCTCTAGCCAAATCGAATATCTCGACATGCCAAAACAAAATACCCAGAACACTAACGCGACAAATGCATAACTTTCAGTGGAAAAACCAAGCCAATTCGGGTCGGTATTTGCAGCCTGACCGATACCAAGCACATCAAACATCCCGATGATGAGTACCAGACTGGTATCTTTAAATAGATCGATGAAGGTATTCACAATCGAAGGAATGGTAATTTTCAAAGCTTGCGGCAAAATGATCAATCCCATTTTTTTGGAGTAGCTGAGCCCTAGTGAGTCTGCGGCTTCATACTGTCCTTTGGAGATGGCTTGTAAGCCGCCCCGAATTACTTCGGCAATATAAGCAGCGCTGAACAGCATCACACCAATGAGAGCCCGGACTAACTTATCACTTTCTGCACCGGCAGACATGAATAGCGGGAGCATGACGGAGGCCATAAACAACACGGTGATCAGAGGGACGCCACGCCAGACTTCGATGTAAACGGTACAGAAACTGCGGATGACCGGCATATGAGAACGTCGTCCGAGAGCAAGCAACACCCCAATAGGTAACGATGCGACGATCCCGACCAAAGCCAGCACGAGTGTGATCAGAAGACCACCCCATTTATAGGTTTCAACCACGGGCAAACCAAACCATTCACCATGCAGCAGTCCGGTCATTAATAGTGGGTAAATGGTTAAGGTGAACAGTGCTAACCAGCCACGTTTCGGCGTCTTCGGATAAGCCAGCAGGACAACTAAAATCGCCAACGTGGCATAGAAAAGTTGTGGCCGCCATAGTTCACTCTCCGGGTAAAACCCAAACATAAACTGATCGAAACGGACGTAAATCAACACCCAACATGCGCCTTGCTTTGAACAAGCTTCACGGCTTTCTCCGATCCAATCGGCTTTAATCAGAGCCCAGTCGATGAGATGGTACAAACCGGTAAATGCAAAATAAGCAATAATGAGCGTCAATACTGAGTTGAATATATTGCTGAATAAATGCTTGCGCATCCAGACGATCAAGCCGCTGGTATTCGACGGTGGCGGCAGATCCGGTTGAAATTGATGTACTGTCATCTTACCTCTCCACCAAAGCAACTTTACGGTTATATGTGTTCATTAAAAATGAAGTCACCAGACTGATGGTCAGATAGACTGCCATCGTCATCGAGATCACTTCGATCGCTTGTCCCGTCTGGTTCAGGGTCGTTCCGGCAAACACATTGATAAGGTCTGGGTAACCGATCGCAACTGCGAGCGAAGAGTTCTTCGTTAAGTTGAGATACTGGCTGGTTAACGGCGGAATAATAATGCGCATGGCCTGAGGAATAATGACCAATTTAAGTGTTCTCCGGCGGGACAGGCCTAATGACATGGCTGCTTCGGTCTGACCATGACTGACGGCATTAATCCCGGAGCGCACGATTTCTGCAATAAATGCAGCCGTATAGATACTGAGTGCAACGAGCAGAGCAACAAACTCAGGAATGACTTCAATGCCCCCCTGAAAATTAAACCGTTGCAGAACCGGGTATTCCGCTGAAATTGGCATTCCCATCCAGAAGTAGGCAATAGTAGGCAGGCCGATAATCAGCCCGATCGCAATACGCAGGGTTGGTGTTTGTTGCCCTGTCACTTTTTGACGGTTATTGGCCCAGATCTTCACACAGATAGTTGCGATAACGCCGAGAATAAATACCGTAAATACCAGACCACTTCCTGATGTAAAAATGGGTTTGGGGATAAATAAACCACTGACGTTAATAAAGATCGAATCTCCGATGGAAAGGCTTTGTCTTTTTCCGGGTAAGGCCTGTAAGACTGAGAAGTACCAGAAAAGAATTTGCAGCAACAACGGAATATTCCGGAAGGTTTCGACGTAGATTGCAGCAAAGCGGCTTACGAGCCAGTTCGATGACAGACGGGCTATCCCGAGAATAAATCCGAGTACCGTCGCAAAAAAGATCCCAATAATCGATACATACAATGTATTCAGTAGTCCGACAACAAAGGTCCTGCCATATGTATCTGTTTCGTTATAGTCAATTAGAGACTGGCTTATTCCAAACCCTGCCGGTTGATTCAGAAAATTAAACCCGGTAGTAATGCCGCGAGACTCCAGATTTGTCAGTGCATTATTTACAATCGAGTAGATAAAGAAGATCAGTGCTAAGATAGCAATTATCTGAAAGACAACTGATCGAAACGTGGGATTATAGAATAAGTGTGTCACTTTTTTTGGGCCAGACGTGTTGCCTGTTGAGGACACAGCGTTATTTTCAGGCTTCATACAACAATAACCTCAAGTCCATTTCCGACAAAGGGCGGATTGAACCGCCCGTTTTTAATATGATAATTAGCGGATTGGTGGGGCATACATGAAGCCGCCCGCATTCCATAATGCATTGACACCACGGGCAATGTTAAGCGGAGAACCTGAACCGACGGAGCGTTCAAATACTTCGTCATAGTTTCCGACTTGCTTGACGATTTGGTAACCCCAGTCGTCGCGAATACCCAGACCGGAGCCTTTCGGGCCATCCAAACCAAGAATACGTGTAATGTTGGCATCCGTTGACTTCTTCATTTCATCAACATTTTTCGATGTTATGCCGTATTCTTCCGCATTGACTAGCGCAAATAGCGTCCATTTTGCAACGTTAAACCACTTGTCATCATCTTGGCGGACAACAGGTCCCAATGGTTCTTTAGAAATAATTTCCGGCAGCACGACAGCAGAACTTGGGTCTTTGAGGTTGACACGCAGCGCATAAAGTTGAGACTGATCGGATGTCAGCACATCACATCGGCCAGCATCGAAACCTTTAGCAGTTTGAGCTGATGTATCAAAGACAACCGGCTTATAAGACATGCCATTTTTACGGAAGTAGTCGGCAAGGTTCAGCTCAGTGGTTGTACCTGACTGAATACAAACGGAAGCACCATCAAGCTCTTTGGCACTTTTGACGCCGAGATTCTTTTTGACCATGAATCCCTGACCGTCATAGTAAGTAACGCCAACAAAATTGAGACCTAAAGCTGTGTCGCGTTGCAGTGTCCATGTTGTATTGCGGGAGAGGACGTCGATTTCACCGGACTGTAGTGCGGTGAAGCGTTCTTTTGCGGTTAATGGTACAAATTTGACTTTGGTTTTGTCACCGAGAACTGCTGCGGCTAATGCTCGACAATATTCAACATCAATGCCTTCCCATTCTCCTTTCGCATTTGGGTTGGAGAAACCGGGAAGCCCCGTACTAACGCCACAGGTTACAACGCCATTTGAGAGCACTTTATCAAGGGTGCTTTCGGCTGCTGAAGCAGACTGGGCTGCGACCATTGCAGCAGATGCGACAGTAATTGAAGCAAGAATTTTGAGTGTGTTTGCCATGAGTTTGTATCCTTCCAAGTATGAATCACGCAAATGTGCTCAGGTATATCTGACACAAGTAATTCATTTTGTATTTATTTGTTCTGGCGGTTGAAACCGCTATTTGTCCAGAACGCTATTCCATTTTCAGTAACAATCGTCTGTAAGCGTAGGTAAGGATTAGGTTTTTCTCAAATTTCTAATAAAAGGAATTATAATGTAATCACAAACCGAGCCTGCGTTTAGCATGGACAATTGTTATTTAAATGTAAATAGTGCAATCAAGTTCAATCATAGTGCAATTGTGTATATGTATATTTATTAAATGTTTTTTTGGATTTTTATTTCATATTTTTGTTTATATTTGGGTTTTTAACCTGATGTTGGGTGTTAATTTAATCAATAATTCCCAAGTACTCATTTGATTCAATAGTTGTTGCACTTTTTTGGGTCGTGTTATTTGTTATGGTTGTTAATATAAGGTTGTAAATGTTATGCGATATTTTCCGCTGTTTATGGATTTAACCGAAAGGGCCGTTTTAGTCGTTGGAGGGGGAGAAGTTGCAAGCAGAAAAACTGAAGCTTTGGTCAGAGCTGGTGCGCGAGTCACAATCTTGTCTCCGGAGATTTCAGAATCACTCCAGGTGTTGTGGCACGATGATGCGATTCAATGGATTCAGCAACGCTATGATAGTGCGTTTCTGACCCGCAATTACGTTCAGGTTTGGGCAACGACTGATCATACATCGCTGAATCACCAGATTTATGCGGATGCCAAATTGCTCGGATTACTGGTTAATGTGGTTGATGACCAACCTTATTGTGATTTTATTACACCAGCCATGATAGACCGTGGACAAATTCAAGTGGCAATTTCAAGTGGTGGCGCTTCACCTGTGTTGGTACGTAATATTCGTGAGTCAGTTGAAGCGATTTTGGCGCAGAATTTACGTGTTCTTGCTCAGTTTTGTGGCGGTAAGCGGGAGCATCTGAAAGCCAAGCGACCGGATGTCAGTGCCCGTCGTCGTTTCTGGGAGGCTTTTCTGGCAGACCCGATCGTCAAAGAAACGCATGACCCGGTTGTATTGGAGCAAATCTATCAACGTTATATTGCCGCACCGGAGTTGACGACTCGAGAAGTCGTGTGGGTTGTTTGTGATGCGGATGTAGAATTGCTTCCGATGAAAGCAGTGCGTTTTATGCAGCAATCTGAGCAAGTGCTTTACCATCGAAATGTCCCTGCGGAAGGGCTCGATTTATGTCGCCGTGATGCAGAAAGAGCGGTATTTGATAGTCGGGCTCAACTACAAGATTTACTCGCTCAAGCCCGAGAAGAAACTCGTGTCCTTTGTATCATGGTTACTGCAGCTGATTTTCAGGCTGTTGCAGATCTGAAAATAGAAGGGGAACGTCAGTTTGGTAGTGGATTTTATCAGAGTAAATGACAGTTGAAAAAATCTATCGTGACTCGGTTGACCAATCAAAATTTAATGGGCTTGTGGTATACTGCGCCGCTACTAACAGATGAGAGTTATTTCCTATGAGTTTAAAAGAGCAAAGCCAGCAATTGAGTAATCGATTGGACAAATGTAAACATAAGCTGGAAGCAGCCAAATCTCGGAGGGATAATGAGATGATCACCCAGTTTACGGATGAAATTGATGCGTTGACTAAACAGATCAACGCATTGAAAAGTAAGCAAGAATACGATTTAAATAAAGAACGTAAACGATTATCTGATTTACCTTTTTCCCGGGAAATTACTCGCGAGGAACAAGCTAATATCGGTAAGTTGAAGAAATCAGTCAAGGGGCTCGTCGTTGTTCACCCGACAACCAAACTAGGTAAGGCGATGCGTCTTGAGGTAATGACTGGTTTTGCACCTCGTCAGTTTTAATTGAGAGACGGTTTTGTTGGGCGGGAAGATTGCATGATAATATGTCTTGTGATGACAACAATTGACTGACAACACAGGGCTCGTGAATTACGAGCCCTGAATGATCAAATCACTTCATCATCTATCAACCCATCGGGTTTTATTAGTCTCTGAAGTTGTCGAACTGAAATGGTTGACCAAAATCCTCTGAGCGGATAAACGCAATCACACTCTGTAGGTCATCGCGTTTCTTACCTGTGACACGAATTTTATCCCCTTGAATTGAGACCTGTACTTTTAGTTTCTGATCTTTAATGCTTTTGACAATTTTCTTGGCCAAGAGTGTCTCGATTCCCTGCTTGAATAAGACATCCTGATGCCAGAACTTGCCGGACTGACTGGCTTTTTGTGTATCCATTGTGTTCCCGTCAACTTCACGTTTCGCCAGATTCGCCCGCAAAATATCGCGCATCTGTTTTAACTGAAAGTCACCTTCTGCCGACAGTGTGACGACTTCATTTTTTAGTTCAAAACTCGCTTCGACATTTCTGAAGTCGAAGCGTGTTGATAGCTCACGGTTGGCATTATCAACAGCATTTTTTAATTCAACGGTGTCAATTTCTGACACAATATCAAAAGAAGGCATGGGCCTGCTCCTTGTTTTTATCGTTTGTCGTTATTTCTGTCATGTACAGCAGCATTCAGTTCGGTGATCATCAGCTCTGTGTCTGACCAGCTCAGGCATGGATCGGTAATCGACATGCCGTATGTTAGTTGGTCAAGTGCAGCAATCGGCTGATGACCTTCTTCGATAAAACTCTCTGCCATAATTCCCGCAATTTGATCACTGCCGCGACGAATCTGTCGGCAAATATCTTCAGCAACGCTTAACTGACGTTTATGCTGTTTCTGGCAGTTCGCATGGCTGAAGTCGATGACAACCCGGGGAGATAGATGGTGCGATTCTAATTGAGCACAAGCTTGTTGAACAGACTTACTGTCAAAGTTCGGCCCGTTTTCCCCACCTCGAAGAATAACATGCCCATCCGGATTGCCGCTGGTGCGATAAACGGTCATTCGGCCTTGTCGATCCGGCGAGTAAAAATAGTGGGATGCTTTAGCGGCTCTGATTGCATCAACTGCCACTTTTACATTGCCGTTGGTCGCATTTTTGAAACCGACGGGGCAGGACAGTGCCGAAGCCATTTCCCGGTGAATTTGAGACTCTGTCGTCCTAGCCCCGATTGCTCCCCAAGAGATCAGATCAGCAATGTATTGACCGGTAATCATGTCCAGAAATTCAGTGGCGGTTGGTAATCCAAGTTGATTTATCGCCAGTAAAACTTCTCGGGCTTTACTTAATCCTTCTTCGAGTGCATAACGGCCATCCAGATACGGGTCGGTAATTAATCCTTTCCAACCGACGACCGTTCTCGGCTTTTCAAAATAAGTCCGCATCACTATCAATAAATTATCGGCATAACGCTCACGAAGGACATTCAAGCGCTTTGCGTAATCCAGTGCGGCCTCGGGATCATGAATTGAGCATGGACCGGTAATGACTAAGAGCCGTTGATCTCTGCCATGTAAAATGGCTTCAATCTCTTGACGACTTTGTGAAATATGCTGGCCAACGGAAGCACTGACAGGAGACTGTGTTCGCAATTGTTCGGGGGTTGGCATATGCCCTAAAGGTTCTGTTCTTAATTCGTCGGTTTTCATGGGTTGGTTTTATTCCAGTTCGTTAGATGTAAGCTCAATCGGTTCAATTGCGACTATCTTGCTACGGTTGAGTACCACTTTCCAGCGATAGTAGATTGGCTCATCAATATGATTGTCCTGTTTGATAATAAGGTTAAACAGGTGGCGTTTTTCAATTTTTTCACGGCTGACTTGGCCGTTGTTCAAGCGATAAACACGATAAGTATCTTTATCGAAAAGTCGCGTAATTTCACGAAAGTCAAAATAGATGGTTTCACGTGTCTCTTCGTAACCGCTCATAAAGCGTGACGTTGACATTTCCGTTTCAGAGCGGTAGCTAATGACTTGCTCTTCCCGTTGAACAATCCGTTTCTTACGGATACGTTGAATACGATCGGGGAGATTGTTAATCGATTGGTAATTCAACCACTCATATTTTTGTCCAATCTGGTTTCCGGTACTGGGATCGTAGTAACGTCTTTTCCATTTTGGTTTGCCTTTACGGAGCCAGCGCCAGAGCATGTCTTTCAAGTCATCTTTAAATATTTCTCTCAGTGCATAAATGAAAGACATGGCAATAATAAATGAAGCGGTAATTTCTCCCCAGTAATCACGGGCAAAAACCACCATCATTGTAACAAAAAGCATCACGAAACCTGTGGCGATCCCTTTCACGGCTCGGCGGATATTATTGCCTAAGGCGATCGGTGTTTCTTTCAGAATGACAGGGTGCTCAATCAAGCGACGTAATAAACGCATTTTATTACTAATACGTGTAATGTCTTCGGTGGCTTGTGCTGAGTTATAGTGATGTAGTGCCCGATGTGCTTGTTCCTTTTCTGCCAGAATGATCAGACGATCTTTAATGGTTTTGTACTCACTGTCCCGGGTTAAATGCGCCACCAGAGAGAGAAATTTTTGTTCGGTATACCAAGAGAGATAGTTATCGATATTGGTGTAATACCGTTTGAGCGTTTCTTCGTAAGGAATGGTGCGTCTGAGTCTGCGGAGGATGTCCAACGTCAGTTCGACAACATTATCAATCTCGATTTCAGTGACGTTGTCACTATCGTGAAGTAGATTGCCGACTGCATTGTCGAGAGCCATCACATACTGGTAAGCAAATAGACTCAAACTAATTCGATATTGAGTGGATGACAGTCTGCCTCGCTGAGCGAGACGGCTGTGAATCAACGGTAGGAGATGTTTATCACTGTAATAGGCGCGTTTTTGAGTCAGACAATTATAATACAGCTCAGTCTCAGGCATCAGGTCTTGATTGAGTCCGATTTCTCCCGGTACGAACAGATACATTTCCAGACTGGAAAGTTTACTCTTTGACATTGTATGGGATATTTTCAACGTAATCGCATCATGTTTGCTAACCTTGATCAAATCTGTCCTCCGGTAAACGCACCTTGATATCTGAATCACCGCAGAGACGTAACATCCTGACGTTGACTGAGTATATATTTATAAATGGTAGAGAAAGGATATCAGAGATCGCGTATAATCTCTGCAAATTTGAGATGAGACCTATTTGATGATTAATATTGGACAAATCAATCAGCTAGAGATTTTGCGGGAAACGGATTTTGGTGTGTTTCTCGATGCAAAAGATTATGGCACGGTAATGTTGCCGAAGAAACTGATGCGCCAGCCTGCTGAAATCGGTGCATCAGTGGATGTTTTTTTGTATTTCGACTCTGACAGTCAGCTCGCCGCGACAACGGAAACTCCGATTGCTTGTGTTGGTGAGTGGGGCATGATGAAAGTGGTTGGTGTCAATCAAACGGGTGCTTTTGTCAATTGGGGCATTCATGAGAAAGATCTATTGATCCCCTTCAGTGAACAGCGTGGGCGACTCACTGCTGAGCAATCGATTCTGGTTTATGTCTATACGGATAAAGCGTCCGGACGGATTGTCGGGACAACAAAATTCAATAAGTGGCTGGATAAAACGCCGGCACATTACACGCCCAATGAGAAAGTTGATCTACTGGTCGCGGAGCGCTCCGCTTTAGGATACAAAGTGATTATCAATGGCCAGCATTGGGGAATGCTGTTTCAGTCGGATGTCTTTGGCAAAGTTTTTGTCGGTAAGAAACTGAAAGGGTTTGTGAAGCAGATTCGTGATGATGGCAAAATTGATGTGTCCCTGCAAAAACTCGGCGTCGCCAAACTTGATGAGTTGAGTGGTAAAATTGTTGCGCAGCTCCGTCAAAAAGGCGGTTTTCTGCCGCTGGGGGATAAATCGTCACCTGAAGCCATTTTTGAAGTGTTCCGAACCAGTAAAGGGACTTATAAAAAGACGATTGGTCAGCTTTATAAACAGGGAATAATCGATATTGAAGCAAACGGTATCCGATTGATTCAGGATCCTCAGTAAATCATTGAGCGCTGCGATCTTGTCGTAAAAATAAGCCCGAAACCAGTTGTTGGTATCGGGCTTTTTATCTGGGCAGATGTGAGAAAAAGTGAATGTCAGCGACTGTATCTATCGGATAAAACAGCTAGCTCAGATAATGGGGAATTAAAACAAATTACCGTCTCTCACCAGCTCTCTTGGCAGGCCATTTTTAATCCGGTTTCCGACCCATTTCCCCAGCCCGAGAAATATCCCCTGATATTGGATCAGAACCTCGCCCTGACCGGTCTCTGTCTGTTCAGGACGAATATCTTTGCCCATAAACCACTGGCGGGCTTCTTCCAGAGAGAGCGCGATAGCCTGAGTTTCATGTCCCGATGTCAGCGCTGTCACAACCTGATGTTGCCAGCGATAACCTTTTTTATGTGCTTCAGCCAGTTTAATGCCCATCCGAGAGAATTTAAATCGGCCGATCATCGGCTCTAAAGCTTCGGGGAAGAGCCAAACTTCATTATCACGAAGCCAGATCTGGCTCTGTGTCGGTAAATCGATATCCAGTGACTGTTTTAATGCCTGGCTGATCGTCTGATGCTGATTTTGGGTCGCTTTATTAAAAGGAAATTTTCCGAGTCGCTTCGTGACTTGAGGTGCTGGCACAGATGTCACTTTACGGATGCGAGCAACAAAGAAGCCTTCACAATCATAAATTTGCGGAAAAATATGCAAGAAGCCTTCTTCGGTTAATGCCGATTCTGCCTGTGGAAAAAGCGATGCTAAAGACTCAAATGTGACCGCGTCACCGAAAGTTTGCTTCAAATGATGACAGACATGTTGATTTTCTTCGCGGCTTAGGGTGCAGGTTGAATAAACCAATATGCCGCCCGGTTTTAAGGCGTAGAAAGCACTTTCTATCAACGCTTTTTGCGTTTGGGCAATGGCGGCAATCGATGCCGGACTCCAGTTTTTCATCGCATCCGGATCTTTGCGTACGGTGCCTTCTCCGGAACAAGGTGCATCAATTAACACTGCGTCAAACTGTTCGGGAAGCCATTCACCGAAAACCCGGCCGTCAAACGTTGTAAGAGCACTGTTTCTGACACCGCATCGTTCAATGTTTGAATAAAGAGCTTTAGTCCGGCTGGCGGAGAACTCGTTGGCAACGATAATGCCTTCATTATTCATGAGAGCAGCAATCTGAGTGGTTTTTGAGCCCGGTGCAGCAGCCATATCCAATACGGATTCAAAAGCCACTTCCTGCTGATGAAATAATGCACTGACAGGCATCATTGAACTGGCTTCCTGAATATAAAATAAGCCGGTCATATGTTCGAAAGTATTGCCTATCGGTGTGGTGAAATCTTCTGGTTCAACCCAAAATCCCTCTGAACACCAAGGAACCGGGGTCAGGCGCCAGCCATTTTCTTTAGCGCGCTGACAAAAATCAGCGACAGATATTTTCAAGGTATTGACGCGAATACTCTTGCGCAGCGGGCGCTGACAGGCAGCAATAAAATCATCCATCGTCAGTTGTGATGGCAGTATCTGTTCGATCGTCCGCAGAAATTCATCCGGCAAATAAGTATTCGTGTGCAAAATAATTCTCTCAATTTAACGTTCAATTGCAGGGAAGCGCTGCATTATATACACAACTCATAGCAAGATACATATTCAGACGCTTTTTCATCAGATTTCCAACCTGTTTACCGGAGAAATCACGTCCGATTGATGTGGTGACCATGCCATCGGATATGGATGTATTTGCATCAATACAACATGAATGTTAGTTTTTGCTTGTGTTATCAATCATTCAGCGATAAAACGACTCGTTTAAAGCAATTTTCACCGTAATGATTGAACAGATTGCATGATAATGGAAAGATTTATGGCACTTGAACAGTATCGACTTTTAACAAAACAGGCTGTGACATTCATTGGTTCTGAAACCAACCTAGTGGCTAACTTGGCCAATTTATCCGCGCTGCTGAATATGGAAATGACCGACATCAACTGGGTGGGTTTTTATCTACTAGAAGGCGATGAGCTCGTATTGGGGCCATTTCAAGGAAAACCTGCTTGTATTCGAATCCCTGTCGGACGGGGTGTCTGCGGAACAGCGATTGAGACAAACAGTGTTCAACGGATTGATGATGTCCATTCGTTTGATGGCCATATCGCCTGTGATGCCGATAGCCGTTCCGAGCTGGTGATTCCTTTTTCGATTCACGGTCAATTGAGAGGTGTACTGGATATTGACAGTCCGATTACAGGACGATTCTCTGAAGTTGACGAACAAGGTTTGACAGAAATGATGAATCAGGTAGAAAAGCTGTTTAATTCACAGACTAACGAGACATTATTTATAGTCTGACGGTGGTTTTTCCGATTCAGAACACTATAATACCCGAACATTGATATCTTCATGTCTTACGGAATGAAACCGTAATAACCAGGAACCCACATGGAAAACACTGAAAAGTTAAAAAACAGCAAAGAAGTCATTGCATATATTGCTGAATGTTTCCCAAAATGCTTCACACTAGAAGGTGAAGCTCAGCCACTGAAAATTGGTATTTTTCAAGATCTTGTTGAACGTTTGGAAGGTGACCCGAAGGTGAGTAAAACTCAACTTCGGGCAGCATTAAGACAGTACACCTCTTCATGGCGTTATCTGCATGGCGTAAAACCCGGTGCCGAGCGAGTTGACTTAGATGGGAATCCATGTGGTACATTAGAGCAAGAACATGTCGAACATGCTCAGAATACTCTGGCCGAGAGTAAGGCAAAAGTTCAGGCTCGACGCAAAGAAAAGCAGAAACAAGAAAAGAGTAATGCACAGCCTAAAATCAGGAAGCCAAATCCTAAGGCAAAAACTGCAAAACGTGCTCAGGAAAAAACTGTACAAACCCGAGCGTTGAATGCTGATGAACTCAGTGTGGGTCGTCAGGTTAAAGTCAACATGGGTAAAGGCAACATGGCTGCGACCATTGTTGAGATCAATAAGGAAGATGTGCGTGTACAGCTTGGAAATGGCCTGCAAATGGTCATCAAAGCGGAGCACCTAAGCGCATAAAGGAGAGCCTCCTACGCATGAAATGCCGTTCAAAACTGACACTAATTGCTGCTGGCCTTTGGCTGGCAGTTTCTTCTGTTCAAGCCGCTGTACCTTCAATCCGTGAATCGGATTTGCCTGTCCTTACTCCCGAAAGTCAACATTCGCTTGCCACGGAACGGGTTAAGAATAAGTTTGTTCAGTCTCACTATAAACATATTTATTTGGATGATGCTTTTTCCCAAAAAATATTTCAGCGCTATCTTGGTTTACTCGATTACAACCGTAATATTTTTACTCAGAAAGATATCGATGGGTTTAAACAGTGGTCGGTTGAATTGGACGACCAACTCAATTCAGGCAATGATCAAATTGCTTTTGATGTCTACAACATCTCCGTGAAGAAACGCTATGAGCGATTTAAATATGCGCTGTCATTATTGGATCATGAGATAAAATTTGATACCAATGAATCGATTGAATTGGATCGCTCTAAAGAGGCATGGCCGAAGAATCAGCAGGAATTGGATGATTTATGGCGTAAGCGAGTGAAATATGATGCGTTGAATTTGAAACTGACCGGAAAGAAATGGCCAGAAATCCAAGAGACGCTGACGAAACGCTACAATAATGCAATCAAACGCTTGACTCAGACACACAGTGAAGATGTATTTCAACTGTTTATGAATGCTTTTGCACGTCAGATTGACCCGCATACCAGCTATCTTTCCCCACGTAGTGCAGAGCAGTTTAAGTCTGAAATGAATCTGTCGCTGGAAGGGATTGGTGCCGTGTTGCAAATGACGGATGATTATACGGTGATTCGTTCATTGGTTGCTGGCGGACCGGCAGATAAAAGCCATAAACTTTCTGAAGGTGACCGTATTATCGGGGTCGGTCAGGAAGGTAAGGCGATTGTTGATGTTATCGGATGGCGTCTGGATGATGTTGTGCAACTGATCAAAGGGCCGAAAGGCACTGTGGTCAAACTACAAATCCTGCCTGAAGGAAAGAATGCAAAAAGTCACGTTGTCACAATTACACGAGATAAAATTCGTCTGGAAGATCGGGCTGTAAAATCGAAAGTGATTGAACGGGATGGCAAGAAAATTGGGGTGCTTGAAGTCCCTAGTTTTTATGTCGGACTTTCCCGGGATACCGATAAACTGCTGGCTGAATTTAACAAGCAGCATGTCGATGGTGTGATTGTTGATCTCCGTAATAATGGTGGTGGAGCTCTGACTGAAGCGACCGGATTAACGGGACTGTTTATTAAAAAAGGACCGGTGGTTCAGGTCCGTGATAGTCGTGGACAAGTCAACATCAACAGCGATACGGATGGCAAGAGTAGTTATGACGGTCCTTTAACGGTATTGATTAATCGCTATAGTGCTTCGGCTTCTGAAATTTTTGCCGCAGCTATGCAGGATTATGATCGTGCGGTGATTCTCGGTGAAAACTCCTACGGTAAAGGGACTGTTCAGCAACATTACTCGTTGAATAGTATTTACGATTTGTTCAGTGAGCCACTGGGATATATCCAATATACCATTCAGAAGTTTTACCGCATCAATGGGGGAAGTACTCAGGATAAGGGCGTAGCCCCTGATATTGCATTCCCGACAGCCGTTGATCCGAGTGAGACCGGCGAAAGTGTTGAAGATAATGCATTGCCTTGGGATAGCATTAGTCGTGCTGATTACAGTCAAGTTCATCACTATCAGAAGCTGATTCAGGCGCTGAAAAAACGTCATGAACAACGCATTGCCAAAGATATGGAGTTTCAGTTTATCGAGCAAGACATCGCGAAGTATAAACAGGAGAAAGAGGGTGAAAATTGGCTTTCTCTGAATGAAGCTGTCAGACGTCAGGAAATGGAAACTGAGGATGCGTTGAAATTAAAACGGATCAATCTGCGTCAGAAGCAAGCAGGCAAAAAGCTTTACGCCAAGTTAGAAGATGTGCCGAAGGACTATGTGGCTCCGGATGCTTATTTGGATGAAGCTGTCGCAATCACTGTTGATATGGTCAAGATTGGTGCTTAATTTCATCTTTTGATTTTAGCTTAGACAAACGCGCTTTTTACAAGCGCGTTTTCTTTTTTATCAGCTTTTATATTGTCAATCTTAGTCTTTCTTCATCTGTCAGCAAATGATGGAATTGTTCGCTTTATCAGTATATGGATTCTAAGCTTAAAGAAAAAAGTGGGGAGTCTGTCTGATGCGAAATGTGAAATGGTATGTCGCCATCCTCAGCTTCGTGTGTTCCGGTAGTGGGTTTACTACCAGTCACAAGAACGATCTCACTCAGTTCGATTTTCCTTTTTTGGTCGGGGAGTGGTATCTGGTTAATTCAGATCCAGAAGATCCGCATCAGGATTTTATGTCCATCCATCTGACTCTGAGTTCCAGTTATACATTTGCCGTTCAGATTAAAAAGCGTGATAGTTCAGTTGAATATTGGGAAGGAGGATATGCAGCGAGTCAAGATACGTTAATGCTTGGCACTCACAGTATTGAACCACAAATTTATGCCTATCAGACAACCCATAATCGATTGATATTAAATGGCGTTACTTTCTTCAAAGCGCTTTCTCGTTCTTTGGTCGGCTATTGGCAAAGTGATCATCTGTCGGGGACAGAGTTAAACGTGGTCGGTGTGACACAAATCCAGTTGATTCTACAACCTGATTTCTTATTTTTTATTCGTTCTGTTGATGAGCAGGGCAATGAATCCGTTCACCGTGGGGTCTATTATACCGAAAACGATCATCTGGTTTTATTGTACGAGCAGGGAGAACACGATACCCGTTTTCAGGTCAGTGCTGATCAGTTGACTGTCAATTTTGAAAACGGTGCAATGGTTGCTGTGTTAAATCGGGTTCAGTGAATCCGGGATGCTTGTCGGTGAACATGAAATCGTATTGTCGTACAACGAGATAACACCATCATGTCTTTACAGATAATCTCGCTCGGTCATTGAGAATTACACAATAATCGCCTAGAGTAGCCTTATCTATAGACGCGAAAGATGTTCTATATCTCTGACAAAATCATTTCCACATGCTTTGGAAAAGTTTTATATCGTTAATGCAAAAGGATTCAAGATGGCAAGTATGCTTCAAGCCAAATATCGTAAAGATTATCAATCGCCTTCTCATACGATCACTGATCTCAATCTCACGTTTGACCTTCACGAAAATCAAACCCGCGTTGTGGCCGTTTCTCAGGTAAAACAGTTACAAGAAAGCAATCAGTTGATACTCGATGGGGAAGATATGGAGTTGGCGAGTGTTCAAGTCAACCAGCAACCGTGGACCGATTACCAGATTGTTGAAGCTGGTTTAGAATTGAGCAATCTCCCCACTCAGTTTGAATTACAAATAGAGACGCTCATTAATCCGGCAGAAAATACTGCGTTGGAAGGTTTATATTTATCTGATGGTGCGTTCTGCACACAATGTGAAGCTGAAGGGTTCCGCCGAATCACTTATTATCTTGACCGGCCTGATGTGCTGGCTCGTTATACGACAACAATTATTGCACCACAGAGTTATCCTTATCTGCTCAGTAACGGCAACAAAGTTGCACAAGGAACGACTGATGAGGGGAAATCTTGGGTCCGGTGGGAAGACCCGCATCCAAAACCATCATATTTGTTTGCGCTGGTAGCCGGTGATTTTGATGTGCTTCGCGATTCTTATCAAACCGCATCTGGTCGAGATGTTGCGCTTGAAATCTTTGTTGATAAAGGCAACTTAGACCGGGCACACCACGCGATGCGTTCGCTCATCAATGCAATGAAATGGGATGAACAGCGATTCGGGCTGGAATATGACCTTGATATCTACATGGTTGTGGCTGTCGATTTCTTTAATATGGGCGCGATGGAGAATAAAGGGTTAAATGTATTTAACTCTAAGTTCGTGTTAGCCAATGATCAGACTGCAACCGATACCGATTATCTCGGGATTGAGGCGGTGATTG
This sequence comes from Vibrio rubrogenes, assembly GCF_059641415.1. Classification (NCBI taxonomy): domain Bacteria; kingdom Pseudomonadati; phylum Pseudomonadota; class Gammaproteobacteria; order Vibrionales; family Vibrionaceae; genus Vibrio; species Vibrio rubrogenes. The sequence continues at coordinate 22,488 of NZ_JCARSY010000019.1, read as the reverse complement.
GTCATGAGTATTTCCATAACTGGACGGGGAATCGTGTCACATGCCGGGATTGGTTTCAGCTTAGCCTGAAAGAAGGGTTGACCGTTTTCCGCGATCAAGAGTTCTCTTCAGATTTAGGCTCCCGGGCGGTGAATCGGATTAATAATGTCCGTATTATTCGCGGGCCACAGTTTGCCGAAGATGCTTCACCGATGTCACATCCGATTCGTCCGGATCAAGTGATTGAGATGAATAATTTCTATACCTTGACGGTATATGAGAAAGGCAGCGAAGTCATTCGTATGATTCATACCTTATTGGGTGAGAGTAATTTCCAGAAGGGAATGAAACTCTACTTCGAACGACATGATGGCACGGCTGCTACTTGTGAAGATTTTGTCGCGGCAATGGAAGATGCATCGGGTATTAATTTGCAACAGTTCCGTTTGTGGTATAGCCAATCGGGGACACCGGAACTGCGCGTGAGCGGTGTTTATGATCAAGATGCCCAAACTTTTACCTTATCAGTGAAACAACACACACCACCGACGGCGGATCAAAAAGAAAAGCAGCCACTTCACATTCCTTTCGCTATCGAACTTTATGACGCAGCGGGAAATACCATTGAGTTACGCTGTAACGGTAAAAAAGTATCGGATGTACTGAACATCACCCAAGATGAACAGTCATTTGTGTTTGAATCGATCACCAGTGAGCCGGTTCCTTCACTGCTGAAAGAATTTTCAGCACCGGTGAAACTGGTTTATGACTATCAGGATGAAGCACTGGCATTTTTAATGATACATGCGAGAAATGAATTTGCTCGCTGGGATGCCGGCCAAATGCTGATCGCTAAGTACATCCGCGCTAATATTGAGCGAGTACAACAGGGGCAGTCAGTGACGTTGCCTGCATCGGTGATGGATGCTTTTCGTGGGGTATTACTTGATCCGTCTTTGGAACATGAATTTATTGCTGAAATGTTGGCATTGCCGAACCATAATGAAGTGTCAGGTTGGTTTGAAACCGTTGATGTCGATGCCATCTCGCTGGTGTTGAAAGCGATCAAAAGTGCTTTAGCACAAGAGCTACAAGATGAATTCTCCGCATTTTATCATTCGTTGAAGCAAGATGAGTACACGATTGAGCACTCGGCGATTGGTCAGCGTTCTCTGAGAAATACCTGTTTATCTTATTTAGCATTAACGGAACAAGGTGATGGGTTGGTGAGTCAGCAATATCAAAATGCCAACAATATGACCGATACAATCGCGGCAATGACGGCGGCGAACCAGGCTGAACTTCCTTGTCGTGAAACATTAATGGCTGACTATAGCCGTCAGTGGAAACATGATGGTCTGGTGATGGATAAATGGTTTGCGTTACAAGGAACCAATCCGGCAGAAGATGCATTAGCGGTGATTCAGCAAACGATGAGTCACGAAGCATTCACGCTGAAAAACCCGAATCGTATCCGGAGTTTGATCGGCTCATTCCTGAACCAGAACCCCGCACGTTTTCATGACAAGTCCGGTAGCGGTTACCGTTTTGCCGGTGAAATATTACAGCAACTCAATGCGACCAACCCACAAGTCGCTTCACGTTTGATTGATCCGTTACTGAAATATAAACGTTATGACGAAGTCCGTCAGAAATTGATGAAGCAAGAGTTAGAAGCGTTACTCAATATGGATAACTTAGCAAAAGATTTATATGAAAAAGTCACCAAAGCTCTGGAAGCTTAATTGTATTATCATTGGTTAAGATGAGGAAAGACCGTGGCTTGGCCACGGTCATCGTTTGCTACGGTCATTGTTCGCTGATGAAATATTTTTATTTTTCACTTTATATTCCTTATCAGGAATACCTTGCACATTACTCCGGTTCGGCAAGTCATCTTGTGGTGAAAACGGATAATGGACTCACACTTCAACTTCCCGCAATACATTTTCGTCCTTATCTGACTCAGTTTGGTTTGAAAGGCAGATTCCGTCTCACGACTGATGCACAATATAAATTCCAGCGTCTTGAATTAATTTGACATTTGCGCAACACATTTTCTCTTTTGTGATGCGAATTCGTTAATTTTTATTAAAATTACTTCACAATTCAGTTGTTTCTTTTACAAAAGTATTCTCTTGAACATATAAACTAATAAAAATAACAGGTAATCCAGTAATAGATGAGGTTTCTATGGGCTCCCGCGATACATTACAGCCAGTTTTAGTCGAGAAAGTATATCAACTGATTCAATCGAAGTTCGATTCTGAGCAACATTCGGTCGTCAAGCAGTTGGCACAGCATCTTTTTAATAATGTCTCACAGGATGACCTGATTGATCGAACGGAGTCCGATCTCTATGGTGCGGTGATTAGTCTTTGGCATCATTTGAATGAAGCTAAAGTTACGGAACAATCCGTCAAAGTTTTTAATCCGGTGGTCAGCAAACATGGATGGCAATCAACACATACGATTATTGAAGTCGTTGTTCCCGATACGCCGTTTTTAGTCGATTCGATCAAAATGGTTTTGAACCGTCTTGATCTGGCCTGTCATATCATGTTGCATGGTCCCGCTCAGATTCAGCGTGATGAGAATAATAAAATTATTGCAATCGGTCAGCGTGAGGGGGAGTTGCATTCGATGTTCCACATCGAGGTTGACCGATTAACTGATAGCCAAAAAATAAAACATTTGCGTGATGAAGTGATCCGAGTGATTGCCGATACGGCATTGGTAGTCAGAGACTGGTTACCGATGGTTGAACAACTCAATCGTGTCATTCAGCAGTTGGAAAAACAGAAGAAACAACTGCCGGTTGATGAAGGTCGATTTTCAGAAACCATCGAGTTCTTACGTTGGTTAGCCAATCATAATTTTACCTTCATGGGCTACAAAGAATACGATTTGGTCGATACCTCGGAAGGTGGGGAACTGAGACCGACCGATGATGTCGGACTGGGACTTTTTTCTAATTCAAAGCGGGTGAGAGGTGTCAAGCTCTCAGATTTTTCTGATTCTGCACGTTTGGAAGCAACCAAACCATTCTTGTTGATCATGACCAAAGGTAATGGTCAGTCCCGGATCCATCGCCCGGCTTATACCGACTATATCGGGATCAAAAAGTTTGATAAAAACGGCAAAGTGATCGGGGAACACCGCTTTACCGGTTTATACACTTCAGCGGTGTATAACCAAACTGTCGAAAGTATTCCGCTGATCCGTGACAAAGTTGATCGGATCCTTGCTGCCAGTGGTTATCGCGAGGGGGCTTATTCGTATAAAGCGTTGCACAATATTCTCGAAAACTATCCACGGGATGAACTATTACAGGCCAATGAAGAAGAGTTACTCGAAGTCGGTATGGGCGTGGTTCAGATGCAGGATCGGGATCTGTTACGGCTGTTTGTTCGCAAAGATCCGTTTGGGCGCTTCTTCAGTTGTATGGTTTATGTCGCAAGAGATCGACATACGACAGAACTGAGGAAAAAGACGCAAGCGGTGCTTGCTGATTATTTTGAATCAAAACAACCTGTTGATTATACAGTATATTTCTCAGAGAGTCCGTTAGCTCGAACGCATTATATTGTGCGAGTTGATAACAATAATATGGATGTTGATGTGAAGAGAATAGAGCAGAACCTGATGGAAGCATCCACCAGTTGGGATGATCGCTTGTCTGAAGCCATTGTTGCGAATTTAGGTGAGAGTAAAGGATTACCGCTTTCGAAAGAGTATATGCGATCTTTTCCACGATCTTATAAAGAAGCCATGATGCCGAGTACGGCTGTTGCGGACATCGAACGACTTGAGTCCTTAAGTGAATCGCATAAATTAGACATGCTGTTCTATCGGCCACAAGAAGAAGATCGTCATTCCAAAGTGGTCAAACTGAAACTCTATCATCGGGATGAACCGATCCATTTGTCCGACGTGATGCCGATGCTCGAAAATCTCGGTCTTCGAGTGATTGGTGAGTCTCCTTATGAGGTTGATAAAACCAACGGGCAGACGTACTGGATTCTTGATTTCTCCATGCTACATAAAACTGACATGGCGATTGATATTCGCGAATCAAGAGACCGTTTTCAACAGGCTTTTGCTGCGATTTGGCGAGGAGAACTCGATAATGACGGATTTAACCGTTTGGTATTGAGTGCCTCACTGACGGGAAGAGAAGTTTCTATCCTGAGAGCTTATGCCCGGTATATGCGGCAAGTCGGCTTTCCATTCAGCCAACAATATATTGAAGATACATTGAACCACTATCCTCAGTTGGCTAAGGGGCTCGTCGGTCTGTTTACCGCGCGTTTTAATCCGACTTTGGATGATCAGAAACGTATCCGGGCATTTGAGAAGTTGGTGAATGAACTTTCAGCCCAACTTGAAGATGTTGAAAGTCTTGATGATGACCGGATTTTACGTCGCTACATGGAAATGATTCAGGCCACGCTACGGACCAATTACTTCCAGATAGATGGGCAAGGGCAGCCGAAACCTTGGTTGTCAATGAAACTGAGTCCGCGGGATATCTCTGATATTCCTGCACCCGTACCAGCTTACGAGATTTTTGTTTATGCGCCGGATGTGGAAGGCGTCCATTTACGTGGCGGTAAAGTGGCCCGGGGTGGATTGCGCTGGTCAGATCGGCTGGAAGACTACCGTACCGAAATCCTGGGATTGGTGAAAGCTCAGCAAGTGAAGAATACAGTGATTGTTCCTGTCGGTGCTAAAGGTGGCTTCATCTGTAAGAAACAGTATTTGTTCAGTAGCCGCGATGAAATTTTTGCGGAAGGACAACGGTGTTATCGCCAGTTTATTCAGGGCTTACTGGATATCACGGACAATATTCAAGAAGGTGAAGTTGTACCACCGGTTCATGTAGTTCGACATGATCCTGATGACCCGTATCTGGTTGTTGCGGCAGATAAAGGGACGGCGACATTTTCTGATATTGCCAATTCCGTTTCTGAAGCCTATAGCTTCTGGCTAGGAGATGCATTTGCATCCGGAGGCTCGAATGGTTATGACCATAAAGCGATGGGCATCACCGCCAAAGGTGGCTGGGAATCAGTTAAACGCCATTTCCGCGAGTTAGGGGTTGATTGTCAAACCACTGAATTTACCGCGATTGGGATTGGTGATATGGCCGGTGACGTATTCGGAAACGGTATGTTGTTATCACAACACACACGTTTGCTGGCAGCGTTTAACCATCTGCATATTTTCTTGGATCCCGATCCGGATCCTGCACGAAGCTGGCAGGAGCGGGATCGTTTATTCAAATTACCCAGATCATCATGGGAAGATTATGATCATAAGTTGATCTCAAAAGGTGGTGGGATCTTCTCGCGTAAGGCGAAGTCAATCACATTGTCGCCGGAAGTCCGCACTATGCTGCAAACGGATCAAAAACGGCTGGCTCCGAACGATTTGATCCGCTTAATCCTGAAAATGGAGGTTGATTTGCTATGGAATGGCGGAATCGGTACTTATGTGAAAGCTACGCAAGAAACGGATGCTGATGTCGGTGACCGAGCTAACGATGCTGTGAGAATTAATGGCGTTGATCTACAGGCTAAAATTGTCGGTGAAGGGGGTAACCTCGGAATGACCCAGTTAGGGCGCATCGAATATTCACTGAAGGGCGGACGAATCAACACTGATTTTGTCGATAATGTCGGTGGTGTTGATTGTTCGGACAATGAAGTCAATATCAAGATCTTCCTCAATACATTGGTTGCGCATGGTGAGCTGACCATGAAGAAGCGTAATCAGTTACTGCAATCCATGCAGGATGAAGTGGGAGATATTGTCCTGGCTGATGCTTATCAGCAGGCTGAGTCGATTTCGGTGGCGGAAGTGCAAGGTGTATCTCAGGTCAAAGAGCAGCTCCGTTTTATTCATGCACTTGAAAAGAGTGGCGCTTTGGATCGGACGTTGGAATACCTGCCTGATGATGAAACACTGTTGGAACGTGAAAAACAGGATGTGGGGCTGACTCGTCCCGAGCTTTCCGTCCTGATTGCTTACGCGAAAATGGTTTTGAAAGAACAGCTGGCGGATGAACGTATTGCCAGTGACAGTTATCATGCTGCGCAGTTGATTCAATACTTCCCTTCTGAGTTACGCCGTAACTATGCTGAACTACTTCCGACGCACCCATTGCGGATAGAGATCATCGCAACGGCGTTGGCGAATCAGATGGTCAATGAAATGGGCTGTAATTTTGTCTCTCGTTTGCAGGATGAAACCGGGGCCGGAATCGTTGAGATTACCAATGCTTATTGTGCTGCCCGGGATATTTATAATCTTGATCATATTATGGAGAAAATCCGGGTACTGGATAATCAGGCCACCACAGCTGCACAGTATGAAGTGCTGGAGGTGGTCCGGCGATTTTTAAGACGTTTGTCCCGTTGGATTCTCCGTAATCATATGGGTAAAAAATCGGTCAATGAACTGATAGAACTTTATAAAGATGATGTGCAGAAAATTGCGGCGCATCTGAATGAGGCTTTGGTTGGCAGAGAAATCAGTGATCACGATGCGCTTGCCAACCGCTGGATCGGACAGGGTATTGATGAAGATATGGCACATTATGTTTCCCGGCTCTCCAGTCTCAATTCTGCATTGGACATTTGTGTTGTAGCCAGAGAGAAAGGGATTACGGTTCAGCAAACGGCGAAACTTTATTTCCATCTCGGTGTGCGTTTATCGCTCCACTGGTTCTTAGAGCAAATCAATCATCAGGCGGTTGATAATAACTGGCAGGCCTTGGCCCGGGCTGCATTCAGAGAAGATCTTGACTGGCAACAGCGTCAGTTAACATCTCAGGTACTTTCCTGCGGGTGTCTCGGGGAGTCATTTGATGAGGTCGAGTTATTGGAACAATGGATCGAAGCGAACCAGACAACTCTGCAACGGTGGGAAAACATTCTCAATGAATTTAAAGTCGGTGCTGTCCATGAATTTGCCAAATTCTCAGTGGCACTCAGGGAACTGACATTATTAAATTTGAATTGTGCGGCAAATGAGTAAATAATAATGCCCCGTTTGTACGGGGCTTTTTTCTTTCGGAGGCACAATGCTTTACCGTATCGCCAGAAGTGGCTTTTTCCAATTGGATGCCGAAAAGGCACATGATCTTGCAATTCAAAATTTTAAACGTTTCACCGGCACACCTCTCGATCTCCTTTACCGTCAGCATTTACCGCATCGTCCGGTCGAATGTATGGGCTTAATGTTCAAAAATCCGGTCGGATTGGCGGCAGGGCTGGATAAAAACGGAGAATGTATCGATGCATTTGGTGCGATGGGATTTGGTTTTGTCGAAGTCGGCACTGTCACACCAAAGCCACAACCCGGGAATGATAAACCCCGACTGTTCCGGCTGGTGGAAGCGGAAGGGATCATCAATCGTATGGGATTTAATAACCAAGGTGTTGATCAACTGATCGAAAATGTCAAAAAGGCAAACTATGATGGTGTGCTGGGGATCAATATTGGTAAGAATAAGGACACACCGATAGAAAAAGGGGCTGATGATTACTTGATCTGTATGGAGAAAGTCTATCCATATGCCGGATATATTGCTGTCAATATCTCATCGCCAAATACCCCTGGACTGCGTTCGTTGCAGTACGGAGAAGTGTTGGATGAACTACTGACGTTATTAAAAGCAAAGCAAACAGAATTAGCGAAGCTGCATGATAAATATGTTCCGCTTGCGTTGAAAATTGCACCGGATTTAAGTGATGATGAACTGGAACAGATTTGTCAGTCCTTGCTTCGCAACAATATCGATGGCGTGATTGCAACCAATACGACGTTGGATCGTTCGATTGTGATGGGAATGAAACACGCGAACGAAGCGGGTGGTTTGAGTGGCCGTCCTGTACAACTCAGAAGTACCGAAGTGATCCGCAAGTTACATCAGGAATTGGGTGAACAGATTCCGATCATCGGGGTTGGTGGCATTGATTCCTATGTGTCAGCTAAAGAAAAACTGCTGGCTGGTGCTAAATTGGTGCAGGTCTACACTGGTTTTATTTACCATGGGCCTGGTCTAGTAAAAGAGATCGTCAAAAATTTATAGCATATTGACCATATCGAACTGATTTGGTGCAGATCAGCCTGAAATATTCGAGAGGAAATGAGAATTCATTTCCTCTTTTTTTTTCTCACTTCACTTTTAGAATGGTATTGATTCGTTGGTAAATCTGCTCTATCAGGGCACGAGTATCATAAATGATCCGTATTGAAAAGAGTTGTAATATGCTGAAACCGAGTGACAAATGGAACTGGTATTTTTGTGACAAAGAAGGCCACTTAATGCTCGATTTGGGAAATGAGATGGTTTTTAAAACCCTTTTGCCCAAAAAGCTGCTTGTTACTTGTGCTTTTACTTCTGGTCAGTTCACCGTTGATGATGCCAGTGATTACCAAGTATTTAAAGAGAGTGTGGCGTATCTGGACTTGTCTGAACCAAGAAAAGTTGAATTAATTCTAAACTGTGTCGCAGCGAAAAGATTTCATAAACCGGTTCAACCGAAAAGCTGGTTCTTTGATATCCAGAATACTGAAACCGTCCCACATACCGGGGATATCGTCCAGTTGAAGAACCGGATGAACGCTGGTCGCTTTATTGTTCTGGAAGTGGGTGAATATGCCAGTTTATGCGCCAGCATCGAACTTGAGGCATTTACACTTGCTCCGGGTAAAGAACTCACATATGGTCAGGCTATCAAAGTGATGCATGATCGTATGGAGTACGTGAACCTTGGTTCACAACCTGTAGCCTTAGTTGGCTAGTGATTTCCATTCGTATTTTGTTCCTTTTTTTATTTCCCATCGGCTGAAAGGCCGATTTTTTTTGTCTTAAAATCCCGCAATCAACTGCCATTCCATCAAACTAAGAATCTCAACTGTGAGATTCATCCATAAATTTCGATAAATTTATCACCAATAATGTAGCGAAAAGCACTGCAATCCTGACCTTTTTAATGCAAGAGTTCCTCTTTTGAGCTGTTTTTGTAATTAATTTACATTGTAAATGACCGTCTGGTATAGACCAATTTGGGTGTGAATAAATACTCACTTACTGGGAATGCATTGATATATAAGGAAGCTAAAAATGAAAGTTTTTAGAGCAGAAAAAGAAAAATTCCGTGGTTTGATTTACCCAAATCGATGAATGTCAGGTATAATTGCGGGCCAATTTTCAGAGTAAAGACCATCGATGCATCAGTATTTAGCCACGACTTCAATCGGACTTGAGAATTTATTAGCAGAAGAGTTGAACCGCTTAGGTGTCAGTGACATCCAAGTTGTTCAGGCCGGTGTCCGGTTCCGCGCCTCCAATGAACTTATTTATCGTTGTTGCCTTTGGAGCAGAATCGCTTCACGTTTTATCCGAGTTCTCTCAGAGTTTTCGTGTCAGGATGATATGGATCTTTATCTCTCTGCATCAGCGATTCGGTGGAGTGATTACTTACAGCCATCGGGAACGGTTATTGTTGATTTCAACGGGACCAATCAATCGATCCGTAATAGTCAGTACGGGGCTGTAAAAGTAAAAGATGCGATCGTTGATCATTTTACGAAAAGAAACTTACCTCGACCAACGATCAGTAAAGATCGTCCGGATCTTCGGGTACATGTTCGTTTGAATAAAGAAAAAGCAATCATGGGGATCGACATGGTTGGGGGAAGTCTGCATATTCGGGGTTACCGAACCGAAGCCGGTGCAGCACCTTTAAGAGAAACGCTTGCTGCTGCGATGATCATGCGTAGTGGTTGGCAGGGCGATGTTGCGTTGCTGGATCCAATGTGCGGATCTGGTACGATCGTGATTGAAGCAGCGATGATCGCAGCAGGAGTAGCCCCCGGTATCAATCGGGCTCACTGGGGATTTCAGTCTTTACCTGACTATGAGCCGGAGCTTTGGATACAAGTCAAAACACAAGCCAGTGTTCAGTCGAAAAAAGGACTCAAACAAGTCTCCGTACCGATTTATAGTTATGACTATGATCCGAAGATGCTGAACTTGGCAAAAGAAAACGCACGTCGTGCCGGTGTACATGATTTGATCGAATTTCAATCGATGGATGCTGCAAAGTTACAGTGTCCGGCGTCGTTTCAGTCTGGCTTGGTTATTTCTAATCCGCCTTATGGGGAACGGTTGGGGACAGAGCCTGGTCTCATTGCATTGTATGCTTCGTTAGGTGCTCAACTGAAATCTGAGTTTGGCGGATGTAAGGCCATGTTTCTCTCCAGCTCTGATGAGTTATTAAGTTGCTTGCGGATGCGAGCCGATAAACAATTCAAAATGAGAAACGGTTCGTTACCGTGTCACTTAAAATTCTATTCCATTGCTGAGCGAGATGCGACTCAGCGCCAGATGGCAACTCAGGAAGTTGCTGCCGATTTTGCCAACCGTCTACGCAAAAATATTGCAAAAATTACCCCATGGGCAAAACGAGAACAGCTTGATTGTTATCGTGTCTATGATGCTGATCTTCCGGACTATAATGCTGCGATTGATGTATATGGCGACCATGTTGTTATTCAGGAATATGCGGCACCGAAATCGATTGCACCGGAGAAAGCCAAACGACGTCTGACCGATATGATTCGGGCAACAACACAGGTGATGGATGTCGATGCGAATCATATTGTCCTGAAAGTGAGGGAAAAACAGAAAGGACATGCGCAGTATCAGAGAATGTCTACCAAAGCCAAAACCTCACAAGTGCAGGAATATGGTGTCCGGTTTATTGTTAATTTATATGATTATCTCGATACCGGTCTGTTTCTTGATCACCGTTTAACACGCCGTCGTCTGGGAGAAATGGCAAAAGGGCGGGATTTTCTTAATTTGTTCGCTTATACCGGTACGGCGACGGTCCATGCAGCTTTAGGCGGGGCAAAATCAACCACAACGGTTGATATGTCGAAAACCTATCTGGAGTGGGCGAAAGATAACATGGCTCTGAATAAGCAGATAGGGCGGCAACATCGCTACGAGCAAGGCGATTGTCTGCAATGGCTTGAGCAGGCCAAAGGGCAGTATGATTTAATTTTTATTGACCCACCGACATTCTCGAATTCGAAACGAATGGCGGGTACATTTGATGTTCAACGCGATCATATCCATGTCATGCAACATCTAAAACGTATTCTGCGTAAGGATGGTGTGATTGTGTTCTCCAATAATAAACGGCAGTTTAAGATGGATATGGAAGGCATGACGGCATTGCAGCTCTCTGCGGAGAATATCTCATCACAAACATTGCCTTTAGATTTTAAACGGCATCAGCAAATCCATAACTGTTGGATCATTCGTCATTGCGAAGCAGATCCAGATTAATTGATATCTTGCTTCATTTCCCGATAACATACAGCTCGATAATTTTATTTCGTGAGCAGACTGACCGAAAATCAGTCTGCTTTGTTGGTCATCTATGGTTATGACTGAAAATCAGCACAAATTTCATGTGACGCTGTCACATGAACTATCATCTGGGTAGTGCTGAGCTTTCAGAGATGAGTATGAAAATGGCCGGTTATATTCACAGCATTCAAGATTTGGTTAGAAGCATATGGCATTAATAAGCATTCATAACGGATATCTGGCATTTGGCGACCATCCGTTGCTGGATCATATTGATTTTTCTCTGCAAGAAAATGAGCGGGTCTGTCTGGTTGGCAGAAACGGCGCGGGTAAATCAACATTGATGAAAGTTCTCTGTGGAGAGATTCATCTGGATGACGGCAAAATGACCGTGACGCAGGACGTAGTGGTTTCCCGTCTGGAACAAGATCCGCCCAGAAATCAAGAAGGGACGGTATTTGAGTATGTTGCCGATGGCCTTGCTGCGACGGGTAAGTTGCTTCAAACCTATCAAGAATTATTGACGTTGGTTGAACGTGATCCGAGTGAGAAAAATATTACGCGACTCGCACAAATTCAGGAACAACTGGATCATAGTGGCGGATGGCGTTTTGACGAACGGATTAAAAATGTTTTGGCTTCGTTAAATCTCGATGAGCATACTTTATTGACGGATCTATCCGGTGGTTGGCAACGGAAAGCAGCACTGGCGCGCGCTCTGGTTTGTGAACCTGACGTATTGTTACTTGACGAACCGACCAACCATTTGGATGTCACGACAATTGAGTGGCTGGAAAGCTTTCTGAAAGATTTCAAAGGTTCAATTATCTTTATTTCGCATGACCGGAGTTTTATTCAGTCAATGGCGACTCGGATTGTCGATTTGGATCGCGGACAACTCGCTTCATTCACCGCCAGTTATGAACAATATCTGACTGAAAAAGAAGAGCTGTTACGCGTTGAAGAACTGCAGAATGTTGAATTTGATAAAAAGCTGGCTCAGGAAGAAGTTTGGATTCGTCAAGGGATTAAAGCCCGTAGAACCCGCAATGAAGGGCGGGTAAGAGCATTAAAGAAACTCCGTCAAGAGCGCACAGAGCGTCGTGATGTGCAGGGTAAAGTGAACTTACAACTTGATGATACGGTTCGCTCCGGGAAAATTGTCTTTGAAGCTGAAAATCTTTCGTATGAAATTGACGGTCGATGCATTATTGATAATTTTAGCTTTAATGTTATGCGGGGAGACAAAATTGCCTTGATCGGGCCCAATGGTTGCGGTAAAAGTACTCTGTTAAAATTGTTATTAGGGCAAATTCAGCCGACTCATGGTCGCTTACATTGCGGTACTAAACTGGAAGTTGCCTATTTTGACCAGTATCGGGAGAAATTAGATCCTGAAAAGACGGTTATGGACAATCTGGCTGATGGTAAGCAGGAAGTCATGGTCGGTGGTCGTCCTCGTCATGCTTTAAGTTATCTACAAGATTTTCTATTTTCTCCGAAGCGGGCAAGAACCCCGGTAAAAGCGTTATCTGGCGGAGAAAAAAACCGATTATTGTTAGCCCGAATATTCCTCCGCCCGAATAATCTTTTGGTACTGGATGAGCCGACAAACGATTTAGATATCGAGACACTGGAACTTTTGGAAGATTTACTTGCCAATTATCAGGGGACATTGCTTTTGGTCAGCCATGATCGTCATTTTGTTGATAATACGGTGATGACAAGCTGGATTTTTGAAGGGAATGGCCAGATTGAAGAGTTTGTCGGCGGATATCATGATGCTCAGCAACAGCGCAAGCAAGTATTCGCCGCCAGAAGTGAAGTGATGAAGCGCCAAACGTCAGAGCTGGATTTATCTCCGGCACAAGCTTCGGGGTCTTCAGTAAAAATAAATCCACCTGCGAAGGTTAGTAAAGGTAAAAAGTTATCTTACAAGCAGCAACGTGAACTTGAGTCGCTTCCGGAACAGCTTGAAGCTCTGGAACAAGAGATAGCGACACTTCAGGCACAAGTTAATGACGCTGACTTTTTTTCGCAGGGAGTGGAACAGACTCAACCCATTTTAGAACGATTGGATGCTGCAGAAGCAGAGCTTGAGCAGGCATTTAATCGATGGGAAGAGCTTGAATCATTACAACAGGACAGTAAATAATAATGACACCAATCAAGACAAATATATCGCTCTTAGCCTTTTCTGTATTTGCAGCAACACAGACGCATGCTGCCCTTTATCAAGTAGTTGAAGTAACTCCACCTGTTTCTTCAGATAGTTATCAAAGTGCCTTTGGTGTCGCGATTCAACCTTCCACGGATGATAGTGATTCAGCTACCAATTTCAATAGCTGTTTTCTCGCAAGTTCGATAGGTGGTACGGCTTGTTCTAGTTTTACGCTTGCCGGAGAAACTCGGATTCAGAAAACAATGGCCGGTCAAGCGGTTGACGGGATTAGCTATCGAGAAGAAGCACCATTCGGGATGGATAATTCTTTCTCTTATGCTCAGACGGAGAATGATCTGAAGAATTATTGTTCGAATGAGTTGCTCTACTCAACTTGTGATGCCTGGGGCGAAGTCCATTGGGTGGAGTGGCAACGCGAACTGACCGGAGATACGACTGTTAACGCGACTGCTTTCGTTGAAGGAGGCGATTCTTTTAGTAGCCAAAATACCGTGATCAATAGTTTAACAGACAGTTCTAGTCCAATAGGTATTCAACTTTCGACTGGCGATAACCGCCAGACCGTGACAGCAAAAGCAGATGTGACACCAACGGGAACATTTGATAAATCCCGGGCTTGGAAAACGAACGACACTTTCACCGTTGGTAGTGTGTCAGATAATATTACCAACTCTTTTGGGGACTATTACAGTTCTAATGCTGCGATTTGGGGCAGCGATGGGGTTGTGGTCAAAATTAACTGGGAATCCGGTGTGAGTCAGGAAAAGGATGAGCGACTGGCCCAAGGCAGTATGCGTGATTTTGTTGTCAAGAGTGGGACCATCTACGGGGTTGGTTACAATACTTATGACAGCGACAATAATTTCATGAATGCAACGATCTTTAAAGTTGCAAGTGGTGATTATGCAACAGCATCAAACTGGACTTCGACCGAGATTAATGACGCACAGACCAAATCGGGCGATGATCGAGTCTATAGCAATACCGTTTTGACTGCCGTTAACGATAATCTGGTTGCCATTGGGGAAGCGAAACGAGCGGGAAGCCGGCCATCAGGTGGCGCAGCTGCAAATCGGTTTTTTGTTGTGCCGGATGTCAGTGCTGCATCACCGTCAGCGATATTTATCTCTGACAATATTTCGTTTTCCGATGCAGGTGGCCACGCCAATGCTATCAATAACTTTAATGAAATTGTTGGTCAGGTCGATACGGAATCAAGTCGTGAAAATGATGGTAAGCCTCGACGGAAGCGAGCTTTTATCTATCCGTATGATACAACTGGTAGTAACACCACACGAATGGGTATTTTCGACAACAGCCCTTGGTTACTGGATGATTTGACCAATGGTGGTGATTTTTCTTCCAATAACAACCAGTATCGTATTCTCAATGCATCAGATATTAATGATGCGGGCGTGATTGCTGCTACTGCGATTAAGTGTAGTGGCGGATATGATTCTACAGCTCATAATGCGACATGTGGTAATGGCGAACAGACAGAAACAACGGTTGCGGTGAAATTGATACCGATCGAAAATGCAACCAGCAGTGATATTAGTGCCAGAGGACAGGAATCAAGCACAGTTAAGCGAAGTGGTGGTACTTTGGGTAGCGCAGGTTTGACACTACTGGCTCTGCTTTTGTTCCGTCGGAAGCGATGAGTTTTGTCAATAATCGGAATGAGTCACAGATTTGGATTTGCACGCATTCTGACCTCTTTTTATGCTTGAGTCTGATTCTTAATTGAGCGATTCTTAGAGGTGTGGTCATAAAAAAGCCACATCGTTGTAACAGTTATCAGTTAATGAATCGTTAATGTATGAGGACTTTACTATGAAGAGACAAAAGCGAGATCGTCTGGGAAGAGCACAGTCTCAAGGCTACAAAGCGGGGTTAAATGGTCGTTCTGCTGAAGAGTGCCCTTACCAACAGATGGATGTTCGCTCCTATTGGATGGGCGGTTGGCGTGAAGCCAGAGATGATAAGAATTCAGGTCTCTATAAATAACGAAACATTCCACATACACTGAGAAATAGCCCCTTTAAACAGGGGCTTTATTGTATATGTCTAATGCACTATAACTAATTTTTTATCTAAACAAAAAACGGTCCGTTCACGAACCGCTTATATAAAATAGCAATTAGAAAGTTGATGTATCTTGAAACAGACCAACTTTCAGGTCTTTGGCTACATAAATTTCTTTACCGTCCACTAAAACCCGGCCATCTGCAACCCCCATGACCAGTTTGCGGTTGACGACACGTTTCATGTTAATTTCGTAAGTAACTTTTTTAGCCGTTGGCAGAATCTGACCGGTAAATTTCACTTCACCGACACCTAAAGCTCTGCCTTTACCTTTGCCGCCAACCCAGCCTAGGAAGAAGCCGACCAACTGCCACATCGCATCAAGTCCGAGACATCCGGGCATTACTGGGTCACCAGGGAAATGGCAGTCGAAAAACCATAGTTCAGGAGTAATATCAAGCTCAGCCAGAATCAAACCTTTACCAAATTCACCTTCTGTTTCGGACATCTTGGTGACACGATCCATCATTAACATATTGGGAGCTGGTAATTGTGGATATCCTGGCCCAAAGAGTTCGCCTCTGCTTGATGCCAGAAGGTCGTCACGATTATAAGATTCACGTTTATTTTGCATTATTTATTACTCCAAATATCAACAGCGAGCATGTTAGTGAAGCGGTGTATGTGAAACAACTCCGATCAGTAAAAATTCAGTCTATTTTTGAGCTTTTCCCACAAATTTTCCGGATTTTCTTCACGCTCGAATAATTCAATTCTTTCAGCTATTTTTTCAAGAACACTATTTTTTTCAAAGACGCTATCCTTATCTAGGACAGCGTCTGTATCTTTCCGGCGAAAGGGTTTCCCCATGAGGATAGGAATCGCTTCATTAACGGTTGATACTGGCCAGATGTGGAACTCTCCAGCTTGTATACTACTCACCAGAGTATGGTGAAGTGCCAAATTCCTTAAATTGGTTTTAGGGAGAATAACACCTTGCTTACCTGTTAGTCCTTGATGGCAACAGACATGGTAAAAACCTTCTATTTTCTCATTTAAACCGCCGACAGCCTGAACCCGGCCAAATTGATCCACCGCGCCAGTCACTGCAATCTGTTGATCAATAGCGATATTTGACAATGCACTAACCAGTGAACAGACTTCAGCCAAAGAAGCGCTGTCACCATCGACCTCACTGTATGATTGCTCAAATACGATCGATGCAGAATAGGGCAGTGGCGCATTCAATTCCAGCGCACTACTGACAAATGCCTGCATAATCATCATGCCCTTGGCGTGAAGGTTACCACCTAGCTCAACTTTACGCTCGACGTCACTGATATCCCCGTCACCAAAGTGAACGACACATGAAATACGAGCCGGTTCTCCGTAAGAAACGGGGTGTCCGGCAATATCAATCACAGTTAACCCATTAACCTGACCGACTTGTTTTCCCTGTGTCTCAATCAATACCTGACCATTGATAATATCACTCAGTGCTCGTTCCGGCAGATAACTTTCGCGATAATAGCGTTTATCTAACGCAGATTGAATATGGTCAGACTCAATCGTACTATTGCCAGCTTCAATTGCTGCTTCTTCCAGCAAAGTACGGTGCCAGAATAAACACAGGGGAATATATTGCTGGTCTTCGGTTTGATAACGGACGCCTGCCGTCAACAGTAACTTAACCGCGTCTTCAGACAGAGCCGGATAACGGTAAGTCTGCAACAACCATTTCAAATAAGCGAAATAGTGCGTAAGATTGTCCGACTCAATTCTCATCTCCAGCTCAATCTCTGTGTAAAGAGATAAACCGCTCCGGATATCGTCATCAATATAATCGACCGTTGCCAGCTGTTCGCGATCGCCAGATAAAATTAGTTTAATATCGTAACGTTTCGCCCATTCATACTGGAGTGGTGATCTTTCATCACAATTCAATGCCGAAACTTCTTCACCAAGCAAAACACTTTTCAGAATCGGCCAGCTATCCGCATTTTTGATCAGCCAGTTAGGCGAGATAATCAGGTAGCCCCCATCCGCTTTATCGAGCAGACCGGAAACTTCGCTGACAAGATGCCCGTTATCAGCTTTGATCGTGGTGAAAAGATCTGTTTTTTCCAGAGACTCACTGGTAATCACGGGGACATTTTCTGGAAGTAGGGCCGAGAGACTATTCTGAATGATATGGCGGTAAACTGAATTGTCCGGTGCATGAATAATCAATAAGCGGCTCAGTCCGGTCAGCTCGGTAAAACGACGTAATGTCGATTGGAGTCGAGGCTGGGTTGACATAAAATCAGCAGGTTGAATGGATGGGTATTGTGCGAATTGAGTGCTGTAGTCGTCAAACTGAGGCGTTACAAAGCGCCATATATCATTTGTCATTGCATATTCGATATGAATTAAAAGATGAAAGATTATATAGAAAAAGTCACCTGGAAAACAGATTCCCGTCTCATTGATCGATGATCTATTTGCAGATATTCATATGATGGGTTACGCTGTCACTGCATCTAAGCTTATTCTGCGTAAGACAATAGGTTATCCCAAATGAAATACCAGCAACTTGAAAATCTGGAATGTGGATGGAAATGGCAATACCTCATGCACCGATATAAAGAGGGAGTTCAGATTACTCGCTATATCGATAACAGTGAGATTGAGCATGCCATTGCATTACTCAGTCAGATTGAACATGAGCCCATCCATGTCTTGGAGTGGATCGAACAACATATGTCTCCCGAATTGGATAACAAGCTGAAACAGGCAATTCGGGCAAAACGGAAAAGACATTATAATGCTGAACAGATTCATACCCGAAAAAAGTCAATTGATTTGGATTATCGCGTCTGGGAAAAACTGGCTTTTCGTGCGAATGAATTAGGATGCACCTTATCTGAAGCGATTGAATATTTACTCAGCGAAGCCTCTAAAACTGAAAAAGCGAGTCAGAAAATGAGCTCCCTGAAAGAAGATTTAAATCGATTATTATCCGAATAATCAAGGAATTATCTAATGATGTACGTCATAATCATTGCTGCTGTTGTGATTTTCTGGTTGCTTGTCCTCGATCGGCCCGTGTTGTACGTTCATTTTAAAAAAGGTCAGTTGGTTAAAGTCAAAGGGCATTTGCCAGTGACGTTAAAACACAATCTGACTGAAATTGGCCATCATTCTCCATTTGATGGATATCTGAAAGCCTACCAGCGTCGAGAAGGGATTCGCCTCAAATTTTCTCCATCGGTACCGAAGGGGGTTCAGCAGCAAATTCGCAATGTTTTTCCGTTCAGTGGTCTGAAAAAATCAGGTATCACTCAAAAAAATAAACGCTAGACACGATAAACCAGACCTCTGTTTGCAATTCCTTGATTATGAGCTAGATTTTATATTGCTTAAGTAAAGGAATAAGAACAATGTCATGGTCCTGTCAAAAACATATACGAAGTACATTTACTTCATTTCTGGGGTCATTATCTCGATGGCCTCAATGTCCTTCATTTTGATTAAATTTCAGAATCAAAGAGATACCATTGTTGAAAATCATGCGCAGTTTTTCTTTTCCAGCGCTGAACAATATTCTGAACTTTATGTGAGACTCGTAAAAAACTCGCTCCAGCCGATGCAAAAGAGTGAGGTTGTACATGATTACCTCACTCATTCTCAGCCCAGTCATCAACAGTTTCTTCGTGCGATGATTCAGCAGCTTACGCAGAATTTTCCTGCAATTGAACAACTGGATATTCTGAACAAAAACGGAAACTCATTGATTCGTTTTGTTAAGTCGGTTGCGCTCAACACTCAAATCGAATTTTTATCGCCTGATCAGGAACCGATTTTTCCTCATATACAGCAATTGCGTAAAGCCAAATCGAATGATATTTGGTTTTCTCAGATAACACAGCAATCAAGATTCATCAGGGCGCAAAAGTTAATGCTTCAGGCTGGTTTGCCTATTTTCATGCAAGGACGATTGATCGGTGCGCTTATTGTAAACCTCGATATGACTGAATTTTTGCAGCACCTCTTTTTTCAGCCAGAGTCAGATATTTACTTACTGGATAAACACGGTCAGATTTTATATACGAATCAAAGCTCAAATAATTGGAAGGCTGGTTATCAGCAAGTTCATCATATGTCTCTGCCAACTTCTTTGGCGATGTGGAAAGCCTCCGGATTTTCTACATTTAGTCTATCCCACCTGATCCCTAATCATGATGAGTTGACTCTGGCATACAGAATGAGAGGTGAAAAGTCTTATCACACCGATAGCGATAGGAACCTGTTATTCATTGCTGTAATGGCTGTGACTGCTTTTTCGGTACCGCTCGGGACTTTGATCGTATGGCACTCCGTTCGTCGTAAAATTATGTTAAATCGACTATCTGTAGAAAATCAGACCAGCCTGAATATCATTGATCAATATATACCTGTCATTTTCACTGATAAACAAGGTCGAATTCAGCGCTGCAATGACGCTTTTTTAAAATTAACGGGTTATGCAAAAAATGAGTTACTCGGACAATCTTACGGGATACTCAGCGATCCGCTTGTGGTGAATCAAGTCTCTTTTTCAATGTTTAGAACACTGTTACCCGGCAAACAGTGGCAAGGAGAGCTTCACAGCCAGACACGTGATGGTGAGGAATTGTGGTTACATACATCGATTATACCGAGATTTGATAAACTCCAGAATCTGACGGGATATATGGCTATTTTTACCGATAGGACTGATCGCAAGCAAGTGGAACGAATGGCAGAGAGAGATCCATTAACCGGTATTTATAACAGGATGAAACTCGATGAGTTAATGAGAAAATGTCTCGATCAGTCAGAAAAATCAGGGGGTGAATTTTCCATTATTCTAATCGATATCGATTATTTTAAAGCTATCAATGATGAATATGGGCATTTGGTTGGTGACAATACTTTGATTGAAATAACCCGTCTGCTGCAACAATCTTTGAATAAGCCGAATGAAATTGGCCGTTGGGGTGGTGAGGAGTTTGTTGTCATCTGTCCTCAATCTGACTATTTTACAGCGTTTCATATGGCCAATAAACTTTGCAATATTGTTGCTCAACATCGTTTCAGGCAGACTGGGCAAGTGACCATTAGTTTGGGCGTCAGCTCATCGCTAGGAAAAGACTCGGTCGCTGAGTTATTGAATGAAGCCGATCAAGGATTGTATGAAGCCAAAAATCGCGGACGTTGTCAGGTTGTCGGGCGTTTGAACAGTGAGCAACCTCAATTGTTATCAAACGCACAAGAAACAGATAAGATTCCCAGTACTGAACTGTTGAAATATTAGTGCGCATTATGTACGTTATGTTAAATACAATCAATGCAGTGCATTCTATTTAGTGGTTGCTCCCCTATAGCTTGTTTCTTGTGCTCCGTCAGGTTTGATAAAGATGTCGCTGCTATTGTCTTCAGGGAGGATTCCTAAATGATAAAAACGAGCACGGTCATGACCGCACTCGTTTTATATTTGAATGATTGAATTTTATTCTCCGTAATAACTCTTACGGTATAGATTTTTCACATCTTCAACGGTTGGCTTGCCTGGATTGGTCAGTGAGCATGGATCACCGTAGGCTCGTTCGCTCATCCTTTCCAGTACACGAATGAATTTCTCTTCGCTGAAATCGACCTCATCGCAATCTTTAAAACAGGATGGAATATTTAGAGCTTTGTTCAGCTCTCTGACTGTTTGTGCCAGATTGTCAATGCCGAGAATGCTTTCTGCCAACTGATATTTGGTGGTGTACTGTCTGTTGAAATCAATGATATATGGCAGCAGAATGGCGTTTGACAGACCATGTGAGTACTGTGCCTTCTCGTCCGATTATAATCAACCTCAATGTACTCGAAGACCGTGTATGTTAAAAGCCAGTGAAAAGTGGACGCATCCGGTGCAGAACTGGAACCTGACACTGTCTCAGCTCAGCATCCACTTTGAAGGCCGACTCACTCCATACCTGGATTTATAAAAGTGGGCGTGACACAGAATAATGAACAGTCTCGCTGTGAACAATTAATGTTTACTCATGAACATCGGATCACCATTTCTATCTCCAATTCGATGCAAAACTTCATGCATATCATCAGATGAATCAGCTAGCTGCCAACATACCAACAAACGAATATCGTCTTTATCCGCAACGTATTTCGCCGTTCTGTGAATTGTCGCAGTACCATCAAATGCAATGGCTTCACCATCTACATACTTGTGAACAACAGCACCATCGTCATAATTCATCGCTTCTCGCGCTACTGTTGTTGTTTCTAATCCTCCGATATGATCTTTTAAAGTAAACAGTGGGGTAAGCATTGTTATACTTTGGTTTTTACTTAATCCATGATCAACCATATCTGAGTGCCAACGACCTGTAGGATAACTCCCTTTTACTTCTATTATATTTGCTTGCACAACCCGCATGTTTTTCATGTTAACATCTGTGAGTTGACGGCATAAAGATAGTTCACATCCATCAATAACATCACGAAAAACCTTTATGGCACGTTCTGATTTTGCAAAAAACCAACGCATTCGTATTCCGTCTTTACTAACCACAGAGTCATCATGTAGTTTGATTCCGATATCTTCTCCTGGCTCGAAATTGTTTTCTCTTAAGTTATAGTAGAGTTGACGTAACGGAGACAAAGCATTGTGTGAGAATTTTAGCTTTACAACACCATTCTGCATGAACTCTTGTTTTTTATTTACTCGCATTCCATCACCACCTTTATAATATGTGCCTAGTTACAAGCAAGAACTAGGCACATATTTATTACCTACTTAACGAATGTCGCAGACACAAAGCCGCTTGAGGCTAATACGTCACTAACCATACGACCGCTAACTTCACTTTCCATGCGAGCTGGCTTTACTGCCGCCGCT
>NZ_JCARSY010000018.1:0-74215 GCF_059641415.1 Vibrio rubrogenes | reverse complement strand
CTGTAGGTCGGCTTTTTAAAACTGTAGTCCTGCAACCACACGGCGCTGACTTCAGACTGCTTACGCGCAGTCATTGCAGAGACATACGGCGTGTCAGAAACCCCGCCGGACAGCACGTTATACGGCACCGTCCCGCCGAGCCGGGTAAAGCCTTCCGAATTATCGGTCACCACCAGCGTATGTTTGTCGGTGTCATGGGTGAAGGTGTACATCAGCCCTTCTTCAGCTGCCAGGCGGTGGAAGAAATCTAAATCGGTTTCGCGGTATTGCACGCAGAATTCACGCGGCGGGCTTTCCCGTTTGGTGGAAAACGCATAATCGGTGATGTTCATTTCCTGCAGCAGGACGGAGAGGATTTGTGGCACGCTTTTTTGCTGGAAGATACGGCTGTTGTGGCGCAGCGAGAGTCGTTCAAGCGACGGCACCAGCGTCAGAGAATAAAAGGTGTGGTGATGGCCGGTATCGCCGCGGCTGAAATTGCGGATAATGCCATGCACCTTTTGCACCACTTGACCGCTACGCAGCACTTCGAGCAGTGCCGTGGTATCGACCATCTGCTCAAAGGTCAAATCACTGTTGCGACAGGCGAGCTCGAGATGATAACGATAGCCATAAACCGGTTGCCCGCCGGCATCGACCGATGCAGAAACGGATTCAAATCCCTGATAGTCACGCACCACCAATGACGCATCATTGACCCCATTGATCGTGAGCCTGAAACCTAACGTTGCCATGCAGAAAACCTTTGATGTTTTATTTGAGAATGTCGCTCGAAACGACTTACCTCCTATCGTATTGAAACAAAATGAATATGATGAGTATATTTTTAGTGTCGATGATAATTTTTGAAGCAAGATCTCAATATAAACCATATTGTTACATCAGGTTCAGTACACATGCCCAACGTAGCCATTCCTCCAAAATATATCTTCTTACGCGATACTCATATCACTAAAACACAGATTCCATCACAAAAAAGAGAACGGCCCCATAACAAACAAACGTCATGATATGCGTAAATATATTCAACTGAGTGACTAAAAACTCAATAAATCACCAATAAAACTGATCGACTCTTTAGATAATCACCACAATTGACTAACCATAAAGTCCATATTATGAAGTAGATCAAACCTATCGACACACAAACAGGGAAGGATCCCCAAAAGTGATCTAACCGAAAGTTTCATTCAACAAGTAAAAGAAAGCAGGCTGGGAAATGAACGCAACAGCTGATGAAGAAGATACAGCGAACGATTTTGCCGGTTATGGTGCGACACTGCCTGTCCGCCCTATATCTGTAGTAACCGATTCGGTTCTCAATCACAGATATGGGGCTGACTCTTTATATCTGGACCGATTCAGTCGATTGAACTGACCAGTGGCACGATCTCTTCCAATGAAGCAAAACATTGATCGGCCAGTGCAAAACGAGGATCCGAATTGTGTTCGTTGACCACAAATGTTGTCATTGAAGCGGCTTTGGCGGCAATCATCCCGGTGACACTATCTTCAATGACGAGACACGTCTCAGGCGCAACATCAAGTTGGCGCGCCGCACTTAAATAAACAGCAGGATGCGGTTTGCCATAGTCTTCATTTTCGGCACTACAAATTTGGCTGAAATAGTCTTTGATTTCCAGACGCTGAAGCACGGCTTGGATAATTTCCGGCCCGGATGAGGTTGCCAGACCAATGCGATAGCCCGCCTGTTTGAGCGCATTTAACAGTTGATGCACTCCCGGCAGTGAACGGCCATGCTCCCTGACTTGGACGATCAGTTTTTGTAAAATTTCTTCAGCCAGAATAGTCGGGTCAACCTCAAGCTGGCAGCGGTGACACCAAATTGCAGCAATGGCATCCAACCGCTTTCCCATGGTGTACTGAATACATGCTTCAACCGTGATCTCTGCCCCGTACTTTGCCAACGCTTCGATCTGCGCCTGCCGCCAGAATGGTTCTGAATCAATTAATACACCATCCATGTCAAAAATAACTGCTTTATATGGCAATGCCATCTGATATCTCTCCTCTGTCTGTCGGGATTTTAAATGCAAAAAGCCAGCAAGATGCTGGCTTCAATCGTTCGGTCAATGATGGATAAGACTTAAAGAAAATGGAATGTTGCATTCAGATTGAAAGTCTTCATGTCATCATCTCCCATGACATAAGTCTGGTAGCTGGCACCAAAGGAAATTGGCCCCATCAGGAAGTATTCCACACCGACACCGTACATCAAGTCAACACCATCATCTACTTTGGCACCATTGACCTTTTCATCCCAAGCATGCAGACCACCTTTGGCATAAATATGTAACGGGCCAAAATCAATGCTTGGCTTAATCGCGAAATAGCCAGTCGTCGCTTCAGTTTTATTGATTGGGGAGACATCAATTTCTTCAAATTTTGTAAAACCCGCCTCCAAGCCAATCAATGGCAGAATACCCGTCCCGACATGAATGTTGTAGGCTGTACCATGCTCACCTTTAAAGTCAGATTGTCCAACGGAAGCGCCGCCATAAATCCATGAATCTGCAAAAGCAGATGTTGATGCACCCAAAAGTGCCAATCCAATTAATGTTTTTTTCATGATGAACCTTCTCTACTTTTTCATCGGTGATCATACTAACTATACAGTGATCATACTAAAGCGGCATGAAATTGCCTACGCTCGTCAAAAAACTAACAGAATTCTCTGTAATGGTTTATCACATGCAAAAATCGAACCTAAACTAACACTCGTTGATTGCATTCTTGATCCGCTTATCCGATACAGGGTAAGGTGTTCCCAGTTGTTGAGCAAAGAAGCTCACTCTTAACTCTTCAATCATCCAGCGGATGGCTTTGACATTCTCGGGAATCGGGGTGCCTTTCGGAATTTTGTTCAATAACTCCCGATAATCTTGCGTCACCGATTCTATTTTCAGCATATGGAGTCGATCTTTATTTGGATCGATTGGTAATTTCTCTAATCGACGTTCGATAGCCTTCATATACCTTAAGATATCCGATAGCTTTTTCCAACCACATTCAGTGGCAAAACCTTTGAAGATCAAGCCTTCAATCTGTGCTTTGATATCAGAAAGTGCAAATGCCATCGTAAAATCAACTTTCCCTTTCAGCTTTTTGTTGATTTGATACGCAGTTGTCAAAATTTCTTCAACTTGCTTCGCAATATCAACCACTGTATCACCCAACTCAGCACGAACATACTCTTTCAACGCTTCAAACGTCTCGGCCTGCCAGACGAGTCCACCTTGCTCATCGATAAGTTTGTCGATCCCACAGGCAATACAATCATCAATCAGATCCAACACTTTGCCATACGGGTTGAAATAGAGTCCGAGTTTCGATTTGTTCGGTAAATTGGTGTGCAAATATTTCACCGGTGAAGGAACATTGAGCAAAATTAAGCGTCGTTCCCCTGCTCGCATTGCGCGTTGTTGCTCCTGCTCGGTCTCAAATAGCTGAATGGCAACGCTATCTTTTTCATCAACCAGTGCCGGATAGGCCCGGACATCAAAGCCACCCTTTTTCTGCTGATAGACCTGAGGTAGCTCACCGAAACTCCAGGTATGCAGGCCTTTCTGTTCGATATCGTCATCGGCGACCTGAGACAGGGTTTCTTTGACTTTGTCTTTCAGGCTCTCTTTTAATGCGAATAAGTCTTTATTTTCCCGCAGCTTTTTATGACGGTGATCGACCGCCCGGAATGTGATTCGCAGGTGATCCGGGATCTGTTCAACCTGCCAGTCTTCCCGCAGTATGGTTACCCCGGTCATCCGCTTCAGCTCTTTTTCCAGTGCATCCAACAGTGGCAGTTCCTGCGCTGTCGTCCGGGCCAAAAAGGCATCGGCGTAGTTCGGTGCCGGCACAAAATTCTTACGCAATGTTTTCGGCAACGATTTGATCAAATTGACTACTAATTCATGACGCAGCCCGGGAATCTGCCAGTCGAAGCCCATCGGCTCAATTTGGTTTAGTACGGGCAGTGGAATATGAACCGTGACACCGTCACTATCATCACCCGGTTCAAATTGATAGCTGAGCTTCAGCTTGATGCCATTCTGATGCCAGAAATTCGGATAATCGAGTTCAGTCACATGGCTGGCATCCCCTTTGAGCAACATCTCTTTTTCAAAATGGAGATATTCCGGATTCTCCCGGCTGGCCTTTTTCCACCAGGTATCAAAGTGACGACCGGAAACCACCTCAGTACCGACGCGCTGATCATAAAATTGAAACAAGGACTCATCATCAATGAGAATGTCCCGGCGTCTCGATTTATGTTCAAGCTCTTCAACTTCTTGTAACAGCTTGCGGTTTTGTTTGAAGAACGCGTGCTTAGTTTCCCACTCGCCTTCAACCAATGCGCTGCGGATAAAGATTTCCCGGCTCAGAACCGCATCGATTGCGCCATAGTTCACCAGTCGTTTGGCGACAATCGGCACACCAAATAATGTAACTTTCTCATAAGCCATCACCGCTGCACGCTTTTTCGACCAATGCGGTTCACTGTAGCTGCGTTTGATCAAGTGTTGTGCCAGCGGTTCAATCCACTCCGGCTGGATTTTTGCCACCACCCGCGCCCAGAGTTTCGAGGTTTCCACAAGCTCAGCCGACATCACCCACTTAGGTTGTTTCTTAAACAGGCCGGAAGCCGGGAAAATATGAAAACGTGCATTTCTCGCGCCGTGGTATTCTTTCTCTTCCTGATCTTTGATCCCGATATGAGACAGCAAGCCCACCAGAATCGAGGTGTGAACTCCCTGATAACTGCCGGGCTCTTCATTCAGCTTCAACCCCAGATCATGCATACTCTGATGCAACTGAAAATAGACATCCTGCCATTCGCGGATACGCAGATAGTTCAGATAGTCGCTTTTACACTGACGTCTGAACTGGTTACCGGTCAACGCCTTTTGCTGCTGCTTGATGTAATCCCATAGATTCACCAACGTCAGGAAATCAGAGTCTTCATGGTAAAAACGGCGGTGTTTCTCATCGGCGGACTGCTGTTTGTCCGCCGGGCGCTCACGGGGATCCTGAATCGACAAGGCTGCCGCGATAATCATGACCTCTTTCAGACAACCCCATTGCGGCGCTTCAAGCACCATTCGGGCCAAACGTGGATCAATCGGCAGACGCGAGAGTTTTTGCCCAATTTCGGTCAACCGTTTTTTGCGTTCCTGTGATTGGGCCTGAATCGCGCCTAACTCTTCAAGAAGACGGACACCATCTTGAATATTGCGCTTATCCGGGGCTTCAACAAAGGGAAATGCCTCGATATCACCAAGCCCCAAAGCTGTCATCTGCAAAATCACCGATGCCAGATTGGTTCTGAGAATTTCCGGGTCGGTAAACTCCGGGCGCGATTGAAAATCGTCTTCGGAATAAAGCCGGATACAGATCCCGGCTTCAACCCGGCCACAACGTCCTTTCCGCTGATTGGCACTGGCCTGAGAAATCGGCTCAATCGGTAACCGCTGCACTTTGGTGCGATAACTATAACGACTGATGCGGGCGGTACCCGGGTCAATCACGTACTTAATTCCGGGGACGGTCAAAGATGTTTCGGCAACGTTGGTTGCCAAGACGATTCTCCGGCCACTGTGAGGCTGAAAAATCCGATTCTGCTCACCGGCAGAGAGACGTGCATACAAAGGCACAATTTCGGTATGCTTAAGATTGCGCTTGCTCAAGGCATCGGCTGTATCCCTGATCTCGCGTTCCCCATTCATAAAAATCAGAATGTCTCCCGGTCCCTCATCACTCAGCTCATCGACCGCTTCAAAAATCCCCTCAAGCTGGTCACGATCACTGTCATCTTCCCCGGCTAAGGGGCGATAGCGGGTATCGACCGGATAGGTTCTGCCGGACACCTCAATAATCGGTGCCCCGTCAAAATGCTGGGAGAAACGTTCGGGGTCGATCGTTGCAGACGTGATAATCACTTTCAGATCCGGGCGTTTCGGCAACAGCTGTTTCAAATAGCCGAGAATAAAATCAATATTCAGACTACGCTCATGGGCTTCATCGATAATGATCGTATCGTACTGATTGAGGAATCGATCATGCTGAATTTCAGCCAGCAATATCCCGTCCGTCATCAGTTTAATTTGTGTCTGCTCGGAGATCTGATCATTAAAACGTACTTTATAACCAACAAAATCGCCGAGTGAGGTTTTGGTTTCTTCAGCAATTCGAGCAGCAACAGAGCGTGCTGCTAAGCGACGCGGTTGGGTATGACCAATGACCCCATAAGTACCGCGCCCCAGTTCAGCACAGATCTTCGGCAATTGCGTGGTTTTCCCTGAACCGGTTTCTCCCGCCACAATCACAACCTGATTTTTTTCAATCGCTTGGGCAATATCATCCCGTTTCTGACTCACCGGCAGTATTTCCGGGTAGTCTAATACCGCAGAAGTTTGCTGTCTGAGCTCAGCTGCCATCATCGATTTGGCAATGTCCTGAGCAATTTCATCAAAAACTGCCTGCTTGGCGCTGGGATTGTTAATTCTATTGGCACCCTGAATCCGTTTATTCAGGCGGAACCGATCTCTGAGCATACATTCGTTCAATGCATGACGCAGCGTTTCCGGGGTATTGGGCTGTGCCTGAGGGAGCTGGGTATGTGGCTGTGACGACGTCAAAGCGAATCCTATTGTATACTTGATTAAAACTGGCCGGATTGTATCACTGTCAGGCCATGACACCAAAAACTCCTTGGTTTTCATCATTCATCTGACCAGACAGTTCTCAATCCAATCTGGTGCAGGTTCACCGTTTTTGATGTATATTTCGTTTGATGTCAGACATGCAGGATGAGACCATAGATAACGTGAAAGCTTCTGAATTCATTCATATACTTAATGCCCTGCCCAATGATCCGGAAATCGTTACCGGAGAAATGTGGCTTCCGGAAAGCTTATTACAGGTCACATATCTCGATGATTTGCTATTTTGTCAGTTTGATAATGCACCGGAAGAGAATGAAGGCGAAGAAGAAGGCAGAGGATTCGTCGAGCATGAACTGACACTGCTTAAAAGTCATATCATGCAGATCTTTTTGGAAAAAGCCCCGTTGGAACATAAACGGGATGCGATTCTGGCTTTGATTCTTTATGCGCATGAACACTCATCATCCGATGTTGTCGAAATGCTTGAGCAACTCAGCCTACAAGAAAACAGTTTACAAGAACATGATTAAGACATTTAACCTCACCACATCAGCAAAGCGCCTTGTCAGCGCTCCAACTGCCCGGTCTCAATCAACTGCGCAAAGAAGTCGTTCATCGTCACTGCCAGCGGCCGGTATTTGAGACCCAGTTCCCCGATACTTTTGGTATTGTTGCCCTTCCAAGCATATCCGACATTTTGTGCAATACTTTTCCGAGTCATCGTCGGGTTGAGCATCGGCCCAAATAACCAGACGAGAAACTTCGGTAGTACCCGTTTGGGCAGCGGGTAATGCTTGCCATATTGGGGCAGCAGTTGATGCGCCATTTCAAGTAATGTCGTGTTATAACCAGAGATGATATATCGTCCCCGGGCATGGGTAGTATAGGCCGCAGATAAATGAGCTTCAGCGACATCCCGGACATCCACAACCCCGACTCCCCAGTCCGGCACGCCAGCTTTCATGGAACCATCCCCCATCTGACGGATGATGTGAAAACTTTCAGAGGTCATATCAGGGTTGATAGCAGGCCCCATCACCAGAGAAGGATTGATGACGACCAACCTCCACTGTTGTTGAGTCTCTGCGATACGCCACGCCTCTTTTTCAGCTTCAGTTTTAGAATATGAGTATGGATTATGCTCCAGAGAGCTGGAGTGATTCCAGACTTCTTCAGTCAACATACCGTGCTCTAAGTCTGACAAATCAGCATTATCGCCATAGATAGCAGCACAACTGCTGGTCAGTACAACGCGTTGTACTGACGGCGTTAACATAGCTTGATTCAGCACATTACGAGTGCCTTGAACGGCAGGTGTAATCAACTCACTTTGCGGATCGCTGACCTGAAGCCGAAATGGTGACGCGGTGTGAAATACCACACGGCATCCTTGCATTGCTTGCGCATATGAGCCGTCATCGAGTAAATCCGCCTGAAAATAGCGAAGTGTACCCGGTGCGGTACGAGCAATTCGATTCAGATATTTGAGTTTGTCCTGAGCCATTAAATTACGAACCGTTGCATGTACCGTTACGCCGGATTCCAGTAAACGTTTGATCAGCCAGCCGGCCACATACCCTGTTGCGCCAGTCACAAGTACCGGCCATTTCCGCTCAATGCTATACATGATTCAATCAATCTCATCTAAACAGGATGCAGAAATTGCGATCCCACGCCAATAAACGCGAAACGCCTCTCGAAATATCGTTTCAGTCTCATCGAGAGTGTATTTTTTCCGGTTTGTGTACACTACCAATGAATGCAGATAACTTTGCGCTGTGATACAGGTCAGTTCAGGGGAAACAGGGTGTAATGTCCCGCTGGCCTGGGCGTCTTTCAGTTTTTCGAGCATCGGCTCCCATAACTCTTCAGCATCTTGACGCGCAGTTTCACCCAATAACTGGGAGGAGTTTAAGACATTCAGTGCCCGATATTCCATCAGATGCTCGTAAGACCAGTGCGCAAAAGTAATCCATTGGGTAAAAAAGACATCGAGAGTCGAAGCAGAGAAATCCACATGGCTCAATATCACGTCAACCATATTGCGTTTGATAAAGAGATAAACATCATCGATCAGCATTTGCTTGGTTTCAAAATGATTAAACAGCGTACCATTGGAGACACCGGCTTCTTTTGCAATAGCAGCGGTCGTGACGCCGACCCCATCCTGAGCGAACAAACGAATCGCGGCTTCAATAATCTGCAGTTTCTTTGTGTTCATCAACAACGTGTTCACCAAAAACAATAATTAGAGTGACTAGTCACTCTAAAGTAATACACAAACATATCATCAGTCAATCATTACTTGATTGAGAATTATTTTCATTTTAATCAATAGAACCAGTCTGACATAAAGGCTCATATTGTGAGCATTGAAAAATGAACCGGCTCGCACTCCGGTGGTCAAAAAAAAACAAAAGAGGCATCGATGCAGTCTTTCAAGATGGGGTGATTCTCCAGTCGGATTCCATTGTATGACCTTATTCCCAATGCACTTGGGTATAAAACAATCAATATCGAGTCGATCACGTTTATTTTCTGATGATCCTATGATATTTCTTACGGCTGATAATCAAGCGCTTCTGTGAGGAAAATATGTTTAATACCATTACATCGCTTTTTAAGGAACTACTTGAGGGTCAGGATCTCGGTCATCACGAAGACAGTCCGCAACTGGCAATCGCTTGTCTGTTGACTGAGGTGTCAGGTGCTGATCACGACATATCTCAGCCAGAAAAAAATGCGCAAACTCAACTTCTCATCAAACTGTGTCAACTGACTCAACCCGAAGCAGACAATCTGTTAAAGCAGGCTGCACTGCAAGTCAAAGATTCAGCTTCGCTCTATGATTTTACATCTCAACTGAGAACTTTATCTCAAGAAAGACGTTTTGAACTGATCCGTGCCATGTGGGAAGTCGCCAATGCCGATCATTATATCGACCCGTTTGAAGATGCGGTAATTCGTAAGACCGCAGAGCTTTTATATGTCGATCACAGTGAATTTATCCGGGCAAAACTGATCGTGACCGATCATAAATCTTAACGGCTCATCCCTCTTCGCGGTATCTTCCGGGATTTCTCGTCACGATAAACGCAACATATTTATATCCATTTATTTCCAGAGAGAAGTCGGACAATCCTGAACGACTTCTTCTGTTCAATTTCTACACGTCCGCTATAATGTGTGCCCTTTGATAACCGGATGATGTTAAAACAGTCTCAAGTCATCCGGAACCACTGTAAGACAACGATTTGAGCCGCTTGGCCGAATCGCTGTTTGATAAGCGGTGACCATTGATAACATACGATTAGGTAGCAAAATAAAGCAATGACAGTCCATACTTATACGCCAAATCAAACCACGACTCTGGATACAGCGCAAAAAACACTGACACAGCAAGAATCAATGAATCATGCAGCGTCAGGAAACAGAATCGGATTTGTCTCTCTGGGGTGCCCGAAAAACCTTGTCGATTCGGAGCGAATTCTGACGCAATTACGCACCGAAGGGTACGATATCGTCAGCCAGTATCAGAATGCCGATTTGGTCATCGTCAACACTTGTGGTTTTATCGACAGTGCTGTTCAGGAGTCTCTGGATGCGATCGGAGAAGCGCTGAATGAAAACGGCAAAGTCATTGTGACCGGATGCCTTGGGGCGCGAGAAGATGAAATCCGAGAAGTCCATCCCAATGTATTAGGCATTACCGGACCACATGCTTACGAAAATGTACTCGAGCATGTTCATCAGTTTGTGCCGCGTCCGGCACACAATCCATATACCAGTCTCGTCCCGGATCATGGCGTCAAACTGACCCCGAAACACTACGCGTATCTGAAAATCTCAGAAGGCTGTAATCATCGTTGTACGTTCTGCATTATCCCTTCCATGCGCGGTCAGTTAGTGAGCCGCCCGGTTGGCGAAATCATCGGAGAAGCAGAACGACTGAAAAACGCGGGCGTCAAAGAACTACTTGTGATCAGTCAGGATACCAGTGCTTATGGCGTGGATACCAAACACAGCCTTGGTTTCTCAAACGGCACGCCGGTGCGGCAAAACCTCAAAGCACTCAGCGAATATCTGAGTCAGTTAGGAATTTGGGTCCGACTCCATTATGTTTATCCTTATCCCCATGTGGATGACATCATCCCATTGATGGCGGAAGGAAAAATCTTGCCCTATCTCGACATCCCCTTTCAACATGCCAGCCCGCGTGTTTTGAAAATGATGAAACGGCCGGGACAAGCAGAACGGACATTGGAGCGCATTAAGCAGTGGCGTGAAATCTGCCCTCAATTAGTCATTCGTTCCACCTTTATCGTCGGTTTCCCCGGAGAAACGGAAGAAGACTTTCAAATCTTACTCGATTGGCTCCAGGAAGCGCAGCTCGATCGGGTCGGATGTTTTAAATATTCTCCGGTTGAAGGCGCAACAGCCAATGAACTGGCCGAACAGGTTGCGGAATCGATCAAACAGGAACGCTATGAGCGTTTTATGGCGTTGCAACAAGCAATCAGTACCGCAAAACTACAACGTCGTATCGGCAGTCAAATGCAAGTGCTGATCGATGAAGTTGATCAAGAAGGTGCGATTGGCCGAACTTACGCTGACGCTCCGGAAATCGACGGCGTGGTTTATCTCAATGGTGAAACGGGTGTGAAAGCAGGTGATTTGGTCAATGTCACGATTGAACATGCGGACGAATATGATCTGTGGGGCAGCCTGACCGCTGACTAGCATACCTCTCTTTTCTCCCTCAGCAGCATCATGATGATCTCCCGATGATGCTGATTGTTTTTACAAAAGCAGCAACTAAAGCTATGCTGCTTTTCCTTTTTCTTTTCTGATAAAAGAAGGATTCCTGAAGATGTGGATTCTTGTGACCCTCTTTGCTGCGGCTTGCCAGTCCATTCGTACTGCTTATCAAAAAACACTCTCTCAAGAGCAAGGCTTTTTACACGCAACCATGGCACGCTCGTTGTATGGTTTACCCATTGTGAGTGTCTATCTGCTGATTTGTTGGCATTTTATCGGACAAATTACGTTCCCTTCCATCGGACAATTTCTCGGTTATGCCTCTGTCTGTGCCATTGCACAGGTGCTCGCCACTTATTTGATGCTCCGGGTTTTTCAATCCGGCAGTTTTGCGTTAGGCACGCTTCTGGCAAAAACAGAAGCGGTTCTGGCAGCGCTGATCGGCATTCCGTTATTACACAATTCGCTGAACCTGATTGCTTGGAGCGGTATCGCACTGGGCGTCACCGGGACGTTAGTGATGAGTATACGGCTGAGTAACTTACGTCATATGCATAAAGATATGTCACTGCTTGCCGGGTTGGGTAGCGGATTATGCTTTGCCATTACATCAGTGACAGCGTCACTTGCGAGTCATTCATTACAAGGCTCGATCATTACCAGCGCCGGTATCACCATTTGGTACGTACTTGCACTGCAATCGGTGCTCTTATGTAGTCTGCAAATCTATCGCAGCCGTGATCTCTTCTCGCCCGTGAAGCAGTCTTTCCTGCTCAGCAGCAAAGTTGGCATTCTCAGCTCACTGGGTTCGATCGGATGGTTCACCGGATTTGCACTGATTAATCCGGCACTGGTCAAAACGCTGGGACAAGTAGAGATTCTCGGCACGCTCTACTTTTCCAAACGTCGCTTTCATGAACGGATGACCTTACGACAATGGCTCGGTGGCAGCATGATCGTCGGTAGTGTCATCTTGGTCGCGGTTGCAACGCTGTGAAATGGTGAGTCTCTGCGCGCCACGAACGACCAGTGCTATAACATCGTCAATGCCAGTTTAGCGAGGTTATAGGCGTCAACATACCCGGAATGCTGACGTCCTTCCCATGGAATTCCTGCCGCTTCTTGGGCCGTCCGGTGTCCGCTCCGGCGTTCTTTCATGCGGTGTTGAATCCGGTACAAGGTTGCCAGATTAATAAACTCATGGATCGGTGACTCGATGCCTTTCTGCTCGCACTCTCGTTGCAAAATCAGATCATCCCTGCCCCATGCCATGTAGACTTTATTGGTTGAACCAAAGTTTTTGATTATCGACTGAACCACCTGCGCCAATGGCCGACCTTGCTTTTCCAATTTGCGCGGGGTGATGCCCGTCAGTTCAGCGCAGAATAAAGACACTTCATCCTGTTCCGGCTGAACATAATACTGGGCTCTTTTCACAATTTTACCTTCATCCAGTGCGATTTCAGCCAAACCGATTTCAATAATTTCTCCGGTTGTTCCGACACCGTTTTCATTCCAACAACACATTTCCAGATCGAAGCAGACTACCCGATTGCAGTTCATAACCTATATACCCAGTATTTCGCTCAAACCCGTGATCATAATGAAATAATCTCAAAAAGCGAATCACGGATACAACCCTCAGAACAGGATGAACAAATATTCAGCGAACAAGCGCATGATGATAGTAAATCCAGTGCCTGATACATGGCTTTATGGCCTTTTGTGTTAATATTCGTACCACTATTTTAATGTAGCAGAGAATTGCATATGACCTTCGATCTAAACACCATGCCGACAAGTTTCGACATGCTTCATGCCATTCTGGCCCTGTGTGCCATCGTTTTATTCATTTTAGTGATCAGTCGTCGGGCCAAAGTCATCGAAAAAATTGTTGAGAAACCAGTCGAAACCGTCGTTGAAAAACCGATTGAAAAGATTGTCGAAGTGGAAAAAGTCGTTGAAGTCGAAAAAGTGGTTGAGAAAGTCGTCGAATCCAAACTGGCAACAGCATCAACGGATGCTGCATTACAAATACTGGCTCTGTTTCAGAAAGAAGCCAGACTGATCGATTTTCTCAATGAAGAGATTATTCACTATTCCGACGAAGAAGTGGGAGCCGCTGCACGTGTCATTCACAGTGGCGGTAAAAAAGTACTGGATGACTATCTTCGTCTCCAACCCATTCGTCATGAAGCAGAAGAAAGCCACATCACGATTGAAGCGGATTTCAACCCACAAGCCATTCGTCTGACGGGCCATGTTACCGGTCATGCACCTTATCAGGGACTGTTGGTTCACAAAGGCTGGCAAGTCACAGAAATCAGCCTCCCGCAAATCGCACCAGACTATGATACATCGATTATTGCACCGGCAGAGGTGGAACTGTAATGGAACAACATGCGCGTTATTGTGTCGGTATCGATCTCGGAACCACTCACAGTGTGTTGTCTTATGTGGATATGCACGCTGAAACCCCGCAGGTCACGGTATTATCTATTCCGCAAATGACCGCACCGGGTACGGTGGAATCATTGCCTCAGTTAGGCTCATTTGTTTATCAGCCCCATGAGCATGAAATGTCTCCTAAAGCCCGGATTTTGCCCTGGAGTGATGAACCGCAAGCGCTGGTCGGGGCAATCGCCCGCAATTTGGGGAGTAAAACACCGATTCGTCTCATCGCCAGTGCCAAATCCTGGCTGTGTCATGGTGGTATCAACCGCCGCGAAGCTTTTTTGCCGGCCGGTAGTCCGGATGACGTCAGTAAACTATCACCACTACAGGCCAGCGAACTGTATCTGGCGCACTTACAAAACGCCTGGAACCATCAGTTCCCCCAATATCCTTTGGCGGAACAAGATGTCACCATTACAATCCCGGCCTCATTTGACCCGGCTGCCCGCGACTTCACGGCAGAAGCCGCTAAAAATATCGGCCTCAACCGTCGGACTCTGCTGGAAGAACCTCAAGCAGCACTTTATAGCTGGATTGATGCCAATGGTGACTCATGGCGTGAGCGTGTCAATGTCGGTGATGTGGTACTGGTGGTTGATATCGGGGGCGGAACAACCGACTTATCTCTAGTCGAAGTCAAAGAGAGTGATGGCCATCTGGTTCTGGAACGGGTTGCTGTCGGTGAACATATTCTGCTGGGCGGTGACAATATGGATCTCGCCCTCGCCTATCGTCTGAAAATGAAATTGGCACAGAATGGTCAAGAGCTGCAACCATGGCAGATTCAGGCAATCACTCACGCCTGCCGTGATGCCAAAGAAGCACTACTCAATGATGCAGAATTGACAGCGGTACCGATTGTTGTACCAAGCAGAAGTTCGAAACTTTTCGGTGCGACGTTGAAAACCGAACTGACGCAACAAGAAGTCCGCCAGACGCTGGTAGATGGCTTCTTCCCTCAAGTCGGAATTAGCGAGCTGCCCCAACAAAGAGCCCGAGGAGCACTGACCCAAATGGGGCTGCCCTATGCGCAGGATGCAGGTATCACCCGCCATATTGCGGCATTTTTAACCAGACAGGCAAGTGTATCCACAGCTGCTGACCCCGTGATGCCGTTTGGCGGAATTCCCGGCCTGGAAACGTCCTCATCTCCTACATTCATTCAACCCAGCGCGATTTTACTCAACGGCGGTGTCCTCAAATCGACGTTACTTGCAGAGCGGCTGCTGGCAACCATCAATCGTTGGCTGACCGATGCGGGGGCTGAGTCAGCCCGCACACTGACCGGCATTAATCTTGATCTGGCCGTGTCTCAGGGAGCGGCCTATTACGGTGCGGTACGTCAGGGAAGCGGCGTCAGAATTCGCGGCGGATTAGCCAGTGCTTATTATGTCGGAATTGAAAGTGCCATGCCGGCAATTCCGGGCATGGCTCCCCCACTGGAAGCAATATGTGTAACCCCTTTCGGGATGGAAGAAGGCGCCAGTGTCACCATCAGTCAACGGGAGTTTGGTTTGGTGATTGGTCAACCGGTTCACTTCCAATTTTTCGGTTCAACGGTTCGGCGGGATGACTCAGCCGGTACCCATCTGGATGCCTGGTCTGCAGATGAACTACAGCAACTACCGGAGATTCAGGTGACATTGCCCGTCACCGAAGGCCGCAAAAACGGTCAGATTGTGCCGGTGACTCTCGCAGCCCGTGTCACAGAAGTGGGAACGCTATATCTGGAAGCCATTGCCACAGATAACGGCCAAAAATGGCATGTCGAGTTTGATGTGCGTGAAGGATAACTATGGCGGCACAACATTATTTAGTCGGCATCGATTTAGGCACAACCAATACGGTTGTAGCCTACTGTGAGAACGGTAAGAATCTCTCCGAATGTCCGATCCGACTGTTCGAAATCGATCAACTGATCGGCCCCGGTGAAGTTGCCCGCAAGCCGACATTGCCTTCATTTCGTTTTCATCCGGCACAAGGACAACTCTGCCCGACGGATCTCTCCCTCCCTTGGGCGCATCAGCCAGTCGCTGATGATTTCACCCCTGTCATTATTGGCGAATGGGCCAGAGAGCTCGGAGCTCAAGTCGAGGGACGGCAGGTCGTCAGTGCCAAAAGCTGGTTGTCGCATCCTGCGGTTGATCGCTACGAAGCGATTTTACCTTGGGCCGGTACGCAGGATGTCGAAAAAGTTTCGCCGCTGACCGCCAGCGCCAGTTACCTCAATCATATCCGTCAGGCATGGAATTATCATCATCCGGCCCACCCGCTCGAACAGCAAGACATTGTGGTCACCGTGCCGGCTTCATTTGATGAAAGCGCCCGTAAGCTCACACTGGAAGCCGCTGCATTGGCCGGGATGTCTCACGTTAAACTCCTTGAGGAGCCACAGGCCGTTTGTTATGACTGGTATACCCGCTATCAGTCGCAAGCAACAACACAACTCAAAGATGTGTCCGCGATTCTGATTTGTGATGTCGGTGGCGGCACGACGGATCTCAGCCTGATCGCTGCAACATTGGTACAGGATGAGCTGAAATTGGATCGGGTCGGTGTCGGAGAGCACTTGATGCTCGGCGGGGATAATATCGACCTCGCGTTGGCCCATCTCGCTGAACAACAGTTTGCTCGGCAACATCAGGAACAGCCGCAAAAGCTGAGTGCTGCCCGCCTGAGCAAACTCATTCAGCAGACCCGAAAAACCAAAGAAAGCTTACTTGCGGCTCAGTCCCCCGAATCAGCTAAAATTACCTTATTGGGCAGTGGTTCAAAACTGTTGGGGGGCACCAAAAGTATTACCCTCGATAAAACACAGATCCGACAGATGGCGCTGGACGGGTTCTTCCCGCATACCGCTGTCGATACCCTGCCCGCTCAAAGAAA
The DNA here is from genome assembly GCF_059641415.1 of Vibrio rubrogenes. Classification (NCBI taxonomy): domain Bacteria; kingdom Pseudomonadati; phylum Pseudomonadota; class Gammaproteobacteria; order Vibrionales; family Vibrionaceae; genus Vibrio; species Vibrio rubrogenes. The sequence goes on along the minus strand of NZ_JCARSY010000018.1, from coordinate 57,437 downwards.
AGGTGCAGTGCTTGAGTTCGGTTTACCCTATGCTGCGGATCCTGCGATTACCAAACATATTGCAGCATTTTTGGCGCAACACCCACATTTAACTCAAACAACGGAGCACCCTTCAGCGCCACTTGGCCTGCTGCTCAACGGTGGGGTTTTCAACAGTGATCTGATTCAGCAGCGACTGATACAAATTTTGTCGGACTGGACCGGACAACCGATCATTCACCTCGACAACCCTCATCCCGATCTGGCTGTCGCACTCGGTTCTGTCGGATACCTCAAAGCCTGCCGGGGGTCACAACTGAAAATCGGTGGTGGTGCCGCACGGTCTTATTTTTTGCATCTGGAACAGCGTAAGCAGCAGTCGTCTCAGGCGCTCTGCCTGTTAGCCAAAGGCACCGAGGAAGGCCACGAGATCCGCCTGTCGAGCCGCCGTTTTTCGCTCACCCTCGGCGAGCCGGTCCGTTTTAATCTGCTGACCACACGACACGACAGCCTCGATGGCAGTTCCCCCATTCAAAACGGACAACTGGTCGATATTGAAGCCGAGTATTTTTCATCATTGCCGCCCTATATTACGTCACTGGAACGGATTTCTGATCAATCGCTGGCAGCCAATCAAAAAGACCGTGTTGAAGTCTTTCTCTCCACGCAGCTCACGCCAGTCGGCACTTTGAAACTCGAATGTGTTCAGGTTGATGATGAGCAACACCGTTGGCAGTTGGAATTTGAAGTCCGCCATCAGCCACACCATAAAGACGCCACATCGACTGAAACGCCGGGGCTTGCTCAAGCCTGTGAGTTGATTACCGGCTTATACAGTGGCAATAAAAACAGTGAAATCCAAGCCGATCCGCGAACACTGAACAAATCACTGGCACGGCTGCTCGGCGAAAAAGATCACTGGGATATCACCACCAACCGCCAGTTATTTGATCGACTGGCTCAGGGCAAAAAAAGACGGCGACGCTCCGAAGCCCATGAACAAAACTGGCTGCGGTTTGCCGGTTTCACCATGCGTCCGGGATTCGGTGATCCGGTGGATAGTTGGCGTATTGAACAAATTTGGCCGCTCTATCAACATGGGATTCAATTTCAGACCCATCAAACCTGGAGTGATTGGTGGACATTCTGGCGTCGGGTTTGCGGTGGACTCAATCAGGAACAACAAGAAACCATTTTGGCCGATATCGCCAAATACCTCCACCCTGGTGCGCATAACAGCAGTAAACAGCTCAAAGCCGTACAGGAAAAGGGTTATGAGGCGATGGTTCGTCTGGCGGCCTCACTGGAACATCTGGAAACGGAAGATAAGGTACTGTTAGCGAACTGGTTCAGTAAACGAGCTTTGCATCAGCCCCAAGATGCACAAGCGCATTGGTGGGCAGTCGGTCGTCTGGCGGCAAGAGTACTGCTCTATGGCAGCCAGCATAAAGTGATTCCGAAAGCACAACTCAGTCACTGGTTAGCGGAATTACTGCAACAGGACTGGAAAAAAGAACCAATGATCGGTTTCGCTGCGATGATGATGTGCCGGAAAACCGGAGATCGTCAGGTGGATATTGCTGATGACCTCCGTGCAGCGGTTACCGATAAGCTCAAACAGAGTAAAGCACCGCAAAGCTGGCTTGCACTCATCGATGAAATATCTCAAGTCTCCGAAAGTGATTCAAAACGGATCTTCGGTGACGCGCTGCCGAGTGGCCTACGCTTACTGCACTAGTTCAGAGCTAATCGTTGATTCCGTCGGTTGTCAGTAAAATTGAAGGAAAAAAGGTGTGAATGGTTCAGCCGACGGGAAAATCCGGGCGAAAAACTTTGCCCGAATTCGAACCATCAGGTCAGGATTCAATCCTGAAAGGTGCGTTAACCGGGGGAATTCGCGGACAACTCACTCGATAGCAGAGCTTCGATGACAACACATCACTCCGGTCATGAGTGCGTTTGCGTGGCTCGCTTGTCTAAATAGGCTTGCTGGAGTGAGTCCCGGTTGTTCAGGTATTCATCCAGTCCTGCTTGTCTTAAGTGACAGGAAGGACATTCACCGCAACCGTTACCAATCACACCGTTATAACATGTGAGCGTCTGGTTTCTGACTAATGTCAATGCGCCATAATGATCGGCCATTGCCCATGTTTCCGCTTTATTCAGCCACATCAGAGGAGTAACAATTTTCATTTCTCGATCCATGCCTTGAACCAGAGCTCGGTTCATGGTTTGGATGAATTCGTTACGGCAATCCGGATAACCTGAGAAGTCCGTTTCACACACACCGGTAATCACCGATTCGGCACCAATCTGATACGCATAAATACCCGCCAGTGTCAGGAATAAGATGTTTCGACCGGGCACAAATGAATTCGGTAATCCATTGTCCTGTAACTCATGAGAGACCGGAATATCGTCCCGTGTCAGCGAACTGATCGCTAATTCATTCAACAAGCCGACATCCATCACTTTATGGGCTTTCACGCCCAATTGAACCGCTAATTGACGTGCGGTCTCAATCTCAAGCCGGTGACGCTGTCCGTAATCAAAAGTAATCGCATGAACTTCATCATAAGTTTGCAGCGCTTCAACAAGGCAAGTGGTCGAATCTTGTCCGCCACTAAAGACAACAACAGCTTTTTTCATAACAATTCCTCAGGCAATACGCAGATATTTATGAGTCTGAATCGATAAACGCCAATTGCGTTCGATACACACCTCAATACATAACTCAGTCGCTCGTGGTTTCTGACTAATCGGTTGTAAAGCAATGATTGTATCATCGGCAACCGGTGTCTGGCGCAGTAAATCTTCGAGCTGCTCAATATCTTTACGTGTGCCGACGGGGTGCTTAATTTCATTGGCCCGTAGTAGTGCACTTTCCAGTACGGGTAAGCGACCTTTCATGGCTATTTTTGGTGACACTGTCACCCATGTTTGGGTCGAAGTTCGGATGTCAGCCGTGCCACTGGTTTCGATCTGACAATGACAGCCAATGGCTTCAAACGCTTCGGTTAACACCGTCAAATCATAGAGGCACGGTTCTCCGCCAGTAATCACAATATGTTTCGCGGTATAGCCTTGCTGGTGATAGCAATCAATAATTGCTTCTGCGCTCATCTGGCACCAAAGCGGACTATCCTGAGTTTTAACGATGATGTCATCAACAGAACGCTGGTCCTGCGGCTCGGTAAACCAAGTCTGCTTGGTGTCACACCAAGCACATCCCACCGGGCATCCTTGTAAGCGAACAAAAACAGCAGGGACACCTGTAAAGACACCCTCCCCTTGGATAGTTTGAAAGATTTCATTGACTCTATAAATACTCAAAATGAATCCTAATTCAGCAGTCATATTATGCGAGTCGCAGACCTTAATAGAAGCTTGTCGGAAGGTCAAATTAAACCCATACAGTATTAACATGAAAATCAATTCGATTCCCTATAATTACGATATAATTCAAAAAGATAGTTTTCCGAACCGCTTCTCCAGTCAAATATCTGCTCCCCCATTTGGTCGCCCGAACAGAGGATTTCGAGCCCATCAGGGATAGACATTTGATACCGATGATCCGAGATAATGACATCTGAGGTTATGCTTGTATTTGTGCTGAAACTCCCTCATATTGGTGCGTCTTGATATGGGTACGTCTTGGCATTCATTCTATCGATAGAATCCCGTACCACTTGTTATTTTTAGTCTCACATTTTCTGAAGTTACCGGTGATAAATCATGTATAAACTGATTGGACTCGACATGGATGGCACACTGCTAAACAGTCAAAAACAAATTTCAGCCCGCACTCAAGCTGCCATACAGGCGGCAAAAGACAAGGGTGTCCAAATTGTTTTGTCCTCTGGCCGACCAATTGAAGGACTTCGCGCGTATCTCGATCTATTAGGGTTGAATCGTGAACACGACTATGTCGTTCATTACAACGGATCTTTTGTCGAAAATGTGCTGACGGGTGAAATCATTCGCCAACAAGTTGTCAGCGCTGCCGATGTCAAAACCATTGGCCGAACCGCTCGGGCGCTCAACGTCAATACCCATGCTTTCAGCCAGAGACTGGGGCTGATTACACCAAAGAGCACTGAATACACTCGTCTGGAAGCGCAAATCAATGGTATCGAGATTCATGAAATCGATTTTGAGACACTGGATGATGATCATCCCATGATTAAAGCGATGATCGTTGATGAACCGGAAAAACTTGCTCAGGCTTATCGGAACTTACCTGCGGCGGTCGTCGAACAATTTACGATTGTCCAAAGCGCCCCCTATTTTCTTGAATTTTTGAACCCGCAAAGTAATAAAGGATTAGGAATTCAGGCCGTGGCCGAACGTCTGGGGATTCCGGCAGAGCTTGTGATGTGTATCGGTGATGCAGAAAATGATCATCACATGCTCGAATATGCAGGTTTAGGCATTGCGATGGAGAATGCCATGCCACAAACCAAAGCGATTGCAGACTACATTACCGCCAGCAACGATGAAGACGGCGTGGCACGGGCTATTGAAAAATTTGTGCTGGCATAAACGGACCAGCTGCCGCAACTGCGTACAAATAAAGAATCTTTCTTGATTGAAAGCGCCGGAGATGCTTCATTTCCGGCGCTTTTTAGCGCTTTCCCTTTAACGTATTCCCTTCCTCAGACAATGAATGTGATGGCCGAATCCGAGTTTCTGATAGAGTTTAATGGCAGACTGATTAAAATCCCATACTTCAACAAATAGTTGTTGCACTCCATAGTCTTTAAATTCTTTTTCTATCCGCTGTAACAGCTGACTGCCGATGCCCTGTCCGCGATAGGATGGAAACACATAAAATTCATCAATACTGCCCATCAATACCGGTTTGCTGACGGAAGAGATTAAATCGGCGAAATGCCCGGAAACAAAGCCAATACAGTGATGATCGCAGAGAGCAACAAACACTAATCCTTCAGGGGATTCTAAATAATCAGCAATTCGCTTCTCTTCCATCACCGCTTGTGCCGACTTGAAGTGTTGCGGGCAAGCCAAGTGATGCTCATTGTGTAACTCATACATCATCTGTTCAAGAACGGGGAGATCCGACGATTTCGCCAACCGAAGATTAACCATAGCAGCCTCAGGCAAGAGATAGGAATATGGCTAGTTTATACCCGACGTTCCCCAAGGTAAAAAAATAACGCGCCGCAAACCAATGACAAGACAAACGACCGGGGGAGTGCTCCCCCTGCACAGTCCCCCGTCGTCAGCCACATCCGGCACTTTCACCCAGTCTTATGGTCTATATCGTGATGCAACGCCTGTTCAAGCTCGGATAAGCTCAGCGGATCATCAATGGTTGAAGGAACCGTATAACTCTCTCCATCAGCGATCTGCCGAATCACGCGGCGCAGAATTTTGCCCGAACGTGTTTTAGGTAACCGTTCAACCACAACGGCGTGGTGAAAACAGGCAATCGCCCCGATTTGGTCACGCACTTGTCCGACTAATTCAAGTTCTAACTGGTGAGTGTCCACTTTCATGCCGTTTTTCAACACCACCAACCCTAATGGAAGCTGCCCTTTCAGCGCATCATGCACACCAACCACGGCACACTCTGCCACGGCTGGGTGTGCCCCGACGACCTCTTCCATTTCTCCGGTCGATAATCGATGTCCGGCGACATTGATCACATCATCGATCCGCCCCATGATGAACAGATAACCTTGTTCATCGGTATATCCTCCGTCACCGGATACATAGTAACCGGGAAATTGACTCAGATACCCCGACTCAAACCGGTCATGGTTACGCCAAATGGTCGGCAAACAGCCGGGCGGCAGCGGCCGTTTCAGTGCCACATAACCTTGTTGACCACACGCTTGAGGCTCTCCTTGTTCATTGAGAATATCAACGACATATCCCGGTGTTGCTTTGGTTGATGAACCCGGTTTGATCGGCATCGTTTCAATCCCTAGCGGGTTACCGGCAATCGCCCAGCCGGTTTCCGTCTGCCACCAGTGATCAATCACCGGCTTATCGGTATGGGACTGAACCCATTCCAAAGTCGGCGGATCCAGCCGTTCTCCGGCCATAAAGATCGCTTGCAATGATTGGAGTGAGTCACGTTGAATATATGCCCCGTGAGGATCTTCTTTTTTAATCGCTCTGAACGCAGTCGGTGCCGAAAAAAGTACATCGACTTGGTATTGTTTACAAACTCGCCAAAAAGCCCCCGGATCCGGTGTCCGCACGGGTTTGCCTTCATAAAGTACCGTGGCACAACCATGAATCAGCGGCCCGTAGACAATATAGGAGTGACCCACAACCCAACCGACATCAGAAGCGGCCCAGAATACACCGTCTTGCGGCATATTATAGATAGCTGACATCGAATACTTCATTGCCACGGCATGGCCACCGTTATCCCGGACCACGCCTTTTGGTTTCCCCGTCGTCCCCGAAGTATAGAGGATATACAATGGATCGGTTGCCCGTACCGGCACACACTCGTGAGGTGTCGCAGCTTCAAACAGAGGCTGCCAATCTTGATCTCTTGCTTGATTGAGCTCAGCGATATGAGCCGGACGTTGGACGACAATGACGTGTTCCGGTTTCCAGCGACTATCCATAATCGCCTTATCAACCAATGGTTTATACGGGATAATTTTGTTGAACTCAATGCCGCACGAGGCAGTTATCAGTACTTTCGGTTCGGCATCTTCGATTCTGACAGCCAACTCATTCGGGGCAAAACCGCCGAACACAACCGAGTGAATCGCTCCCAAGCGGGCACAAGCCAGCATTGCCATGACCGCCTCGGGAATCATCGGCATATACAGCACCACCCGATCACCTTTTGTGACCCCTTGAGCGGCCAACATGCCTGCGACACGCGCCACATCATCCCGTAACGCCTGATAATCCCACTGCTTTTGAATCCCCGTCGCCGGAGAATCATAAATCAGCGCCGTCCATTCACCCCGACCTTGTTGGCAGTGATAATCCAATGCCATCCATGCGGTGTTCATCACTCCATCGGAGAACCAGCGCTCGATCTGATGTTCATCGACACTTAGAATGGTTTGCGGTTTCTGAAACCAATCCAGTTTATCTGCCTGTCCGCCCCAGAATATCTCTGGGTAATCTCTGGCAAATTGATACTCTTGTTCATATGTAAGCATCATTTCCCCCATTGATAGTGGCCGGTATCAGTCTGATACCAGCGACCTTGGGAAGTTAATTTCACACCCGTTTATTGATCACAAATTTATTGATCACAAATTAGTTAATCACAAATAGCGCCATAAACTCATCAACCGGTGTACGCTCCAGACGTTGCTGATCCAGACACAGTGTCGTCAGTGCTTCAACACGGCCTTGAGGAAAACGAGTCTGTAAATTACGGATAAACTTCTGCTCGAGTACGGGAATCCCTTCTTCTCTGCGACGCCGATGACCGATCGGATACTCGACCTCGACTTTCTCTGTACATGAGCCATCACGGAAGAAAACCTGAATGGCATTCGCGATCGAACGTTTATCGGCTTCCAGATACTCGCGGCTATAACGGTTATCTTCCTGAATCACCATCTTGTTTCTGAGCTGATCGATGCGAGGATCGCCCTGATGAAAACCATCTTCATAGTATTCAGCCACTAAATCACCATAAAGTAATGGCACAGCCGTCATATATTGCAGACAATGATCGCGATCTGCCGGATTTGCCAGTTCACCGACCTTGGAAATGATACGAATAGCTGATTCATGGGTGGTCAGTTCAATGCGATCAATCTCATCAATCCGATCCCGGACATGCGGATGTAATTGCACCGCACATTCAACTGCTGTCTGCGCATGGAACTCCGCCGGAAACGATATCTTGAACAGTACATTTTCCATCACATAACTGGAGAATTGTTGTGGGATATCAAATGCTTTGCCTTTGAACAGCACATCATAATATCCCCACTGCGGGGCAGAGAGAACCGTCGGGATCCCCATCTCGCCCTTCATGGTAATCATCGCCAGCCGGACCGCCCTCGATGTTGCATCTCCGGCAGCCCAAGATTTGCGGGAGCCGGCATTCGGTGCGTGGCGATACGTTCGCAGCGCACCACCATCGACCCAAGCCTGAGACAGTGCATCAATAATCTGCTGTCGGCTACCGCCAAGCATCTTCGTCACCACAGCAACCGAGGCCACACGTACCAAAAGTACATGGTCAAGTCCGACCCGGTTGAAACTATTGTGTAATGCCAGAACACCTTGAATCTCATGCGCTTTGATCATGGCAGTTAAAACATCTTTCATCACCAGCGGTGGTTTTCCCTGAGCAACGGCCACTCGACTCAGATAATCCGCCGTCGCAAGAATACCGCCCAGATTATCAGAGGGATGGCCCCATTCGGCCGCCAGCCAAGTGTCATTGAAATCCAGCCAGCGAATCATACAGCCAATGTTAAATGCGGCCGTGACCGGATCCAGCTCATGGGAGGTGCCCGGCACCCGGGCGCCATGACGTACGGTGGTGCCCGGCACAGTGGGACCTAAATGCTTGGTACATTCAGGAAAACGTAACGCGAGCAGGCCACATCCCAGCGTGTCGATCAGGCAATTGCGTGCGGTCTGATAAGCTTCTTGTGACGTGATAGGCTGTTGATCGACATAATCGGCAATTTGCACCAGTAGTTCATCGGGTTGTTGCCGTTGATTAAAATCTACATTCTGACTCATGAGTCTGTCCTTGGTTAACGCTGTTCAATGGGAATCCAATCTTGATGTTCAGGGCCTTGATAGTCGGCACTCGGACGAATAATCCGGTTATTGTCCCGCTGCTCGAAAACATGAGCGGCCCAACCGGTCAAACGACTGATGACGAAAATCGGGGTAAATAATGGCGTCGGAATTCCCATAAAGTGATAAGCGGAAGCATGATAAAAGTCGGCATTACAAAACAGCCCCTTCTCCCGTTTCATGACGGCTTCTACCCGTTCTGAAACAGCGTAAAGGTGGTGATCGCCAACTTGTTGTGCAAGACGTCGGGACCACTGTTTAATCAGCGCATTCCGGGGATCACACTCTCGATATACCGCATGACCGAAGCCCATAATTTTGTCTTTGTGAGCCAGCTTTTCGAGCAGACCACTTTCCGCTTGTTCCGGTGTTTCCCACTGGGAAATCATGGCCATCGCAGCTTCATTCGCACCGCCATGCAGCGGACCGCGAAGCGTGCCGATTGCCCCTGTAATACAGGAGTGGAGATCCGATAGCGTCGAGGCACACACCCGGGCAGTAAATGTCGAAGCATTGAATTCATGTTCAGCATACAAGATCAGTGAGCAATGCATCGCTTGACGGAATTGCTCATCGGGTTCGCGGTCCAACAGCATTTTCAGAAAGTAGCCACCGATAGAGGTTTCACTGTGATCGTCGGTGTTGATTCGCACCCCATCATGGCTAAACCGATACCAGTAGCAGATGATCGCCGGGAAGCATGCCAATAACCGTTCAGTGGCTGACAACTGCTGAGAAAAATCAGTCTCAGGCTCAAGGTTACCGAGCACCGAACACCCGGTGCGCATCACATCCATCGGATGCGTCTCTGCGGGTAAACGTTCTAAAACGTCTTTGAGTACCTGCGGTAATCCGCGTAACTGCATCAGGTGGGTCGTGTAGGCATCTAACTCTTGTTGGTTTGGCAGTTTGCCTTTGAGTAGCAGGTAAGCCACTTCTTCAAACTGCGCATGATTGGCAAGGTCTGTAATATCGTAACCCCGGTAGGTTAACCCTGTTCCGGTTTTCCCGACAGTACATAAGGCAGTCGTGCCAGCACTCTGCCCTCGCAACCCTGCACCTCCCAGTTCCTTGTTTGGCATGTTGAGCTCCTTATTTCCCTGCCGCTTATCTCTGACGGATAATCATTGTCCCCGGATAGGGCATGATTCAGTCGGCCGGGTTAGTTTCACGTGATGGATATAAATTTACTGGTGCTGCTCAGAAAACAGTTGATCCAACTTATCTTCATAAGAGTGATAATTCAGATAGTCATACAATGTCTGTCTGGTCTGCATCTGTGGCAGTAACGCCTGCTGATTGCCTGTTGTGAGCAGATGCTGATACACCATTTCTGCCGCTTTATTCATTGCTCTGAATGCACTCAACGGATAAAGCACCATACTCACTCGTGCCTCGGCAAGCACGTCACAGTCATACAACGGTGTTTGGCCGAATTCGGTGATATTCGCCAAAATCGGAATGGGTCTTCCTGCGACTTCTTCCAGTGCTGTCGCGAACTGCTCATATTGACCTAACTCGACCATTGCTTCGGGAAAAATCATATCGGCGCCGGCTTCAACACAGGCAATCGCCCGTTCAATCGCCTTTTCCATGCCCTCTACCGCTAAAGCATCAGTTCGCGCCATAATGACAAAATCATCATCAACGCGCGCGTCCACAGCGGCCTTAATTCTATCGGCCATTTCAGCACAACTGACAATCGCTTTATTGGGTCGGTGACCGCATCTTTTTTGCAGCACTTGGTCTTCAATATGAACCGCCGCGGCCCCCGCTTTTTCCATCGCACGGATGGTTCTGGCAATGCTGAAAGCGCCGCCGAATCCAGTATCGATATCGACGAGCAACGGTAAATCACTTGCATTGGTAATCCGTTCAACGTCCACCAGCACATCATTGAGTGTGGTGATCCCTAAGTCGGGCACCCCATAAGATGCATTGGCAATGCCGCCACCGGAAAGATAAATTGCCTGATGCCCGATTTGTTGCGCCATCATCGCGCAATACGGATTAATCGTGCCGACAATTTGCAGGGGTCGGTTGTGTCTGACTGCTGCTCTGAATTTTTTACCCGGACTGTTCATGATTGTTCTCCCTGTTCGGACAGCATATGGACTTCAATCAGTTTCCGACTGCCCGCGATATGACGCCGCATCAACATTTCCGCCAGTTCCTCATCCCGTTCCCGTATGGCCTTCAGGATAAACTGGTGCTCCCCAAGTGCTTCTCTCGGCTGACTGTGAGCCCGAGGGGACTGATAACGAAACATGCGCAATAAATGATACAACTCATCACACAATAGCCGGATAAGTTGTTGGTTACGGCTGGCTTTGATAATGCAATAATGGAAATCGAAATCACCATGCTGATGAAAGTATGACGCACCTTCAATTTGGCTAAGATGACAAGCATGTTTTTCTAACAGTGCTTCAAGATTGCTCAACTCTGCCGGTGTGATATATCGGGCAGCAAGGCGTGCGGCCATTCCTTCGAGCGCTTCCCGCACCGCATACAGTTCAATCAATTTTTCATAAGACAGCGCAATCACTCTCGCACCGACATGCGGTATCCGCTCAATCAAGCCAAGACCTTCGAGTCGCATCAGCGCTTCCCGCAATGGCCCCCGGCTGACCTGAAACTGACGGGCAAGATTGGGTTCAGAGATCTTGCTGCCGGGCGCAATCTCTCCCTGAACAATTGCTTCAATCAAGTAATCCGTCAGATGTTCTGATTTGGTGTTGTCTTTCTCCGGCTGAATTAAATCTGTCGCTTGATCCACTGTCGTCTCTCTATTAATAAGGTCTTTCGACCGACTACGCACAAAAAATAGCCGATCCACTGATACATTAGCAAGCATATTGTTGACAATTTAGACTAATGTCTAACCATTTATTCTCAGATTTAATATCTATATAAAATTAAATTATTTAAAAACAATCAGATAAAATAAATTCTATTTTTCATCATAAAATATTGTCAACAATCTATACTGTTCACATCGACTTTGTATGTATGTTGCAGCCATTAGTCGAGGTAAATTAGTTGAGGTAAATTGATTGAACTAAATGGAGTATATTGAATTGAATGCATCAATGAATCGCCGGTCAGACAAGCAGTCTGCAACGGCTTACAGGTTCGGGGAAATTAAGTCAGAAGAAAATGAGATAGGCTGCATCGCTCAGCATATTGTTCATACCCGACTGAGCGATGATATTTCTGCAATTGAGAACAACGAGAGTCAGGCCGCGGGCTTGGCTTGCCAATTCGGATTGATCAATGAGGTCATATAGTGATCTTCCCACTGATCATTAATCAACAGAAAATCTTTCAACTCTCCTTCATACTGAAAGCCTAACCGCTTCAGCACGGCTTCACTGCGTTGATTGCGGGGCATGTATGTTGCAGAGATACGATGCATATTCTGTGCTTCAAACATAAACCGACAAGCCATTTTTAATGCCCGGGTCATGATCCCTTTACCCTGCGCATTTTCAGCCAATGAATAACCGACATAACAGCTGTGAACCGGAAAACGTGAAATTTGGCTAAACGAGATCGTACCAACCATTTCATTGGTAGAAATATCGAAAATCAGGAGATAGAAACCAAGTGCCATTGTTTCTAATTCTCTGAGTTTAATCAGACGTTGTGCCCAACCCTGTTCAAGAAAAAATTCCTCTTCTCGTTTCGGCTCCCACGGTGTGAGGTAGCGACGGTTAACATTGAAATACCGGGCAATCGTTCTGGCATCATCAATCCGGGCCGAACGAATCACAATATCACCATCGACATCATAAACTTGTTTATACATAAATTACTTAGCGTCCTGTTGCTTATCGCTCCGAGAGTATCAGCCTCGCTAGAAAGGTGATAGACATCCCGAAAAGGTTAATGTTTCCGAATATCGTAATCTCGCAATTTGTTCGCAATTGAGGTATGAGATACGTTCAATCGTTTCGCCAGCTTGCGACTCGAGGGGAATGACTGATAGAGCCGCTCTAACACTTTGGCTTCATAATCTTTCATGATGTCATCCAAACAGCCATCGAGATTCAGCAGCCCGATCCCACCATTGACCGCTTCAACTCCCGGGAGATGGAAATAGTCGATTTTTAACTCATCGTCCGGCATCTCGGTCAATGCTCTCAGCACCATGTTATCCAACTGGCGCATATTGCCGGGCCACTGATAGTGCGACAACTGTTCAATGACTGATTCGTCATAGTGAGGTTTTGCCATCCCCATATGGCGCACGTGCTTGGCAATAAAGAGTTCCAGCAATGGCTGAACATCACTGGGGCGCTCACGCAATGGTGGAATCGACAGGGTCAGTACGTTCAACCGATAAAACAGATCTTCACGGAATTTATCGGATTCGGCCAAGGCTGCCAGATTATGCCGCGTTGATGCGATCACCCGAACATCAACGTGAATTTCATGCTCTTCCCCGACTCGGCGGAATGTCCCATCCTGGAGAAAACGTAATAATTTAATCTGGAGGTGTGCGCTCATTTCACCGATTTCATCGAGAAACACGGTGCCACCATTGGCCTGCTCAAAAATGCCCTTATGCCCTTCACGGTGATTGAAAGATCCCGGCGCATGACCGAATAACTCGGTTTCGGCAACATCATCCGGCATCGACGCACAACTTACGACCAAGAATGGTCTCGATGAACGTTCTGAGCGATTATGGCAAGCCTTCGCCAACATTTCTTTTCCGGTGCCGGTTTCGCCTTCAATCAACAAAGGTTGATCCAGCATCGCCAGCTTTTTTGCCTGATTGATGAGATGTTTGTGCCGGTTTGAAATACCGACGAAGTGTTCAAATCCCAGTTCACTATGAAGCGGTAATTGTGTGAGTTGTATTTCATGATGAAGCTGTCTGGCTCGCAGGATCACCATTGCACTGGCCAGAATCGACTCTTTTGACTCACTCTGAATGTAAACGGGCATAATCTCCAGAACATAGTCCAGACCATTAAGCACAATCTCCTCTCGCTGACGGGATTTACCCCCCTCAAGCCAACGAGAAAAGTTAAAAGCATGAACCAGTGTTGAAATCGCATGGCCGATGACTTCGTGTTGCTGCTTATTAAGCAATGATAAAGCGGCATGGTTTGCAGTATCGACAAAGCCTTTCAAATCCATCGCCAACACCGCATCCGGGAGATTATTCAGCAGTGAAACCAACTCAGTGTTATGTCGTTCCATTGGCATGAACTGAATTTTCCGGACATCTTTCACACCGGATATCATCCGAATTTGAGCCATCAACTCACTAAACGTCGTGAAATCAATATCCGGGCAATTTAGATAAATAATCCCAGAAATATCAATTTCAATCCCTCTCAAATCGATATTTCTGGAGACCAGAATATCCAGTAGTTCCCGGGTCAACCCGAGTCGGTCTTCGCAAAAGACTTCTAGACGCACAAAAAGCAACCCAAACGTGTAAGGAAAAGTTGACAGTAGTTTCTATCAACACTCAATTTCCGTCAAGTCACAAAAATGACCCGATAAAAACGGATGCACTGATATCACAGTTTGATAAGCAACTTATCCGAGAATCATCTCACTGGATGTGTTGCCGACAAACATTGACCATCAAGGTGTTTTCATCAGGGCCAGTACTCTCGAAACAATCGCTTTTCTGACGCTGGTCAGTTTCGCTTTCCGTTCAGGAACCCATGGCAATGGCCGCAATAGTGTAACGGCCTGAAGCCCTAAACGTGCGGTGAGAATCCCGACGCCCACCCCTTGTCCGGCTCTGGCGGATATTTTCCCGGCCAATCCTGCCGAAAGCAGGTCAGTTCCGGCATCGATTGCAATTTCACTGGCGCCGGCAGCAGCCATGTTGACAAACAGCGTCCGCAACAGACGAATCCGGGACCAGTAACCTAAACGAACACCGTATAAATCAGACAATCGGTTGATCATTGCCAGATTTCGCCACGCAACCAGCAACATGTCCGTCACCGCCAACGGACTGACCGCGACCAGTGCAGCAGATTCGGTTGCATAACGGGAAATCAGCTGAATCGCTTTTTCATCGAGATGCTTCAGGACAAACACATCGAACAACGCCAGAACTTCACTATCGTTATAGGCCGTATTCAGGTGTTTTTCCCATTCTGCCACATGCTGAGGTTCAATCGCTGCCGCTGAACCGTCAACCAAGCCGGCCTCATCGATAATTTTACGGCACAGTCCGGTTGCCTGACCGACACTCTGTGACTGAATCAGGGTTTCAGCTTCCGTCTGGCGGGTAAAGTGTTTTCGCAATGAACGCAGTGTGAACCACTCTTTTAGTAACTGGCCAAGTCCCACCCCGGCAACAGCAGTTACGAGGGCAGTCCAGCCTAACGTTAACCATTCACCATTTTGGTATGCCGAAACAATGGTGTCGACCGCCTGCCAGCCGACTAACCCCACAAAAGCGCTGCCACTCAATCGCCAGAACCAAGGTGTTTTCTCCCGGGGTCGAATCACCGTATCGAGATTGACATCTTCTGATTCCGCCAGTGATGATTGTGAAACGGACTCGGGAGTAAATGTTGCCTCATCAAACTGCTGCTGCGCCAGCAGTGATGCTGTTTTCTCATTTGATGATTCCAAGTCTTGCTGAAAGACTCGTTTCGGTTGATAAGGTGTCATCGCAATTTATCTCCGATTAAATATTCCAGTACCGCGTCGAGACGAATTTGAGGTATCGGTTGCCGGGGGTCAGAAATTTGTGGACGGAACGCCGTAAAATCAAACCGTTGAGATTGCCAGAATGCCGGGGATGGGAGTTTGTCCGGGACTTCTCCGGGGAAAATCGTTACATTTTCGCCGCTGAGCGTGGTGCCTTGAATCGCGTGTATGCGTCCTTCCGGGGCTGAGATATATCCGGATTGCGTTGCCTGAACAGACGCTAAAGTCATACATTCCATGGCCACGTTTTCATAAGAGACATCCTGCCAGACCGGCTGAATCATCTGATTCAACAGATGTAGCAAATGCACGTGTTGATCCGGTGTGACATGATCCGCTTTGGTGGCAGCAAACAGCACTTTGTCGATTTTGGGTGCAAACAGTCGTGACAATAAACCATTCCGCCCGTACTTAAAACTTTGCAGGAGGTGCACCAAGGCGTGTTGCATATCGACAAAAGAATCATGTCCGGTATTGAGCGGGCTCAGGCAATCCACCAGCACCACCTGACGATCAAATGTGGAAAAATATTCACGATAGAAGTTACGCACAACTTTTGACTGATACTCTTGGTAACGCGCTTTGAGCAGGTCATAGTTGGTCGTCAGTGAGCGACGTGAACGATACTCCTCTGGCGGGAGACACGGAAAAAACTGCAGAACCGGCGCACCGGCCAGTTCTCCGGGTAACACAAAACGCCCGGGTTGTACCCAGTGAAATCCTTCAGCTTTACAATGGTGCAAATAATCCGTGTACACACTGGCAATATCTGCCAAGCGCTGCTCATCTGCTTCTGCATTCAGATCCAACGCCCGACTCTTCTCAAGCCATCCATCAGCCATTACTTTTCTTTGACTGCTTAACTGCTGAATCTGCTGCGCTGACCACTGTTCAAAGCTCATCTCCAGAAGCGGTAAATCGAGCAGCCACTCTCCCGGATAATCGATCAAATCGATATACAATGTCAGTGACTTGCCCAGTAGGCGTTTACTTCTTTTATCCGGTCGGTATTTGATGGCGACTCGTGTTTCACTGACATCCCGGGTTGGTTCCGGCCAAAAAGGAGGATGGTTCTGAATCGCTGAGATGGCCTTTTCATAATCAAAACGAGAGACCATCAGATTGCGCTGTGGAATACGTTTAGTGCCGATGATTCGCTGTTGTTGACTCGCAACCAGAAAAGGCAAATGGCGATGTGTAGAGAGATGCTGAATTTGATTGAGCAGTGAGGTGATAAAAGCTGTTTTGCCGGCTCGTGACAGCCCGGTGACAGCAATTTTTATATTCGCATCCAGACCACGCTGAATCAATTCCGAAACATCCTGACCAATCTGTCGCATTGCTACCGCCTTATTCTTTTAAGCTATTTTTTGAGTTACAGTTAGTAGCTGCAATTATATACTCCAGCCATCTAAAAATGCAGTGCTGTGGCTCAGGGTGATGGGGGCTGATTCAGTCCTAGCGCTCGCTGTGTACGTTGACTCAATCCCAATGAAACGATTCGGTAAGATTCAGCAAGATAATACATCAATGCTTCATCCGTTTCGGCTGTACTTTTATCATGCTGGATCCATTTCATCCCGCGGGAAGCAAAATAAGGGGCCGGTCGATATCCCGGTTGTTCGCTTAAAAAGTCAAAGTTAAGCGGCGATGTCTTAAACGTAAATACCGACTGCTCATCTCGGTTCAAGCTACCGATGGCGAATACTTTGCCACCAATCTTCCAAACGTGGGAATGATGCCACTGCACCACATAAGTCGTCGCCGGTAATGAGCGACAGAACGAATTGTACTCATCTAAATTCATAAAATAGTTCTCACACTGAACTGCTGTCCGCCTTTCAGAACCCGCAAAAAGAGAGACAAATCACTCTAACCAAGCTAAAATGCGTTGTCTCTCTTTCCTCCAATCTACCGACCAATATAAGCTGTTATAAAAATGAAATCATCCCAACAACCGATTTTTCCCATCGGTGTCCAATTTATGTTTCTGTCTGCTTTGGGATTTGCCCTCATGACCGCATGTGTCAAAGCCACAAATCAGTACGGGATTCCCGTTTTCGAAATCGTTGCCGCCCGTGCATTGGTTTCTCTTGTCATCAGTTATCTCGATGTCAAACGTAAAAAGATTTCTCTCTGGGGCAATAATAAGCCATTGCTATTTGCCCGGGGGGCTGTCGGTACAGTCGCACTGATGTGCGTCTATTATTCCGTGACCACGCTTCCTCTGGCTGAAGCGACGATTTTGCAGTATATCCATCCGGTATTTACGGCGCTGTTAGCCGTGTTTTTCTTAAAAGAGAGGGTTCAGCCGGCAACCATCATCTGTATTGTGACTTGCCTACTCGGACTGTACTTTATCCTGCAATCTGATATGTCCTCGGAATCAACGACACCGCTTCCTCTATTGAGCGTCGCATTCGCTCTCATGGGCGCATTCGGCAGTTCTGTCGCTTATGTTATTGTTAAAAAACTAAGCACGACAGAAGACAGCTCAGTGATTATTTTTTATTTTCCGTTGGTTGCACTCCCGATCGCTGCTTTGCTGATTGGTGATGACTTCGTCTGGCCTGATTTCAATATCACCATTTTGCTGATATTGGTTGGGGTATTCACTCAGGTGGGTCAGTATGGATTGACCAAAGCGATGCAGACTCAGGATGCCGGCAGAGCTTCAGCATTTGCCTATGTGCAGATCGTGATTTCAGTGATTATCGGTATCCTCGTATTTGATGAAATTCCATCGATCTGGACGTTAATCGGCGGCATTCTCATCGTCTCCGGTGCGTTGATCAATCTGTTCGGGCAGCGGTTAAGGCTCGCTCGGTGTTGATAGTCATCTCTGTAAAAAGAGCGGACAGGTTGTGAAAAAGCAATCTTGTGAGGGGGATAGCGATTTCCCCCTCGCTAACAGATGCCGGCACCGCTATGATGGAGAACGTGGGGATATGCCTCATATTCATTAAGGATATCTGAACATCATGAGATGGATTGCACTGGCTGTGTTGCTGTTTCACCTACCCATAGAT
This sequence comes from Vibrio rubrogenes, assembly GCF_059641415.1. Classification (NCBI taxonomy): domain Bacteria; kingdom Pseudomonadati; phylum Pseudomonadota; class Gammaproteobacteria; order Vibrionales; family Vibrionaceae; genus Vibrio; species Vibrio rubrogenes. The sequence goes on along the minus strand of NZ_JCARSY010000018.1, from coordinate 38,961 downwards.
ACTCACGCCACTGAGTCATCAACAGAGTCATGGTCACTCTATAAATCAGATGACAACGTCAAAGTTTATAGCCACAAAACGGCTACAGGTCATATAGAAGTCAAAGCTGTCGCAATTGTTAAAGCCATTCCCGGTGCCTTAATTGCCTTATTGCACGATGCACAACGTGGTCCCGAATGGATTGCGAACTGTCGTCAGGTCGTGATTGAAACCAAATCCGTTCATAAACGGATTATTCATGCTTATTACAGTGCGCCTTGGCCTGTTGAAGATCGGGACATGGTCATTGATTCCGTCATTCATTATGATCCGCAAGCCCGAAAATTAACAATTAGCGTACAAGATGTTGGTGATCAATATCCTCTCGAGCGGAATTACGTGCGAATGCAACATGTGAGCGGAGAATGGCAAGCCATTCAACTGAATCACCAGCAGACTCAGATCTCGTATCAAGGTCAAGGCAGTGCTGCTGGTCATATTCCGCTGTGGCTGGAAAATAAACTCTTGTTGAGTTCTACTTATGAAACCTTCTTAAATATGGCCACCGTCATTGAAGAAGATGTCTATCAGGTCCCGATCCCCCATTCATAAGCATCATTCACAAACCGAATCACTAGCCAAGCCATAATTGGTCATTGATTGTCACTGGTCTTTCTGAGACAGACACCTGCTCAGAGATCTGTTCCTGTCCCTGCGGTTCATCGTCAGTAGAAGAAAACAGATAAGTCAGTACGCCAACACTCAACATATAAATGCTGGCAGTAATGATTGCGACAATTAGGATGATTTTTTTGAACCACTGCATGGTTGTTCTCGTAAAATTAAATCGGTAGCAAACCATACCAAACTGGATAAAAATTGGAAGCATTTCATCATTTCACAAGACGGCACATCGTAGATTTTATAAAAAGCCACTGTCACAATCTGTCACATGACTAACGGCAAGCGCTACATTTCGCCGATGTTTTTCATTTTATAATAAAAACACATAACTCAATGTTTTTTATTCGCCAAATCACGAAGCAATTATTTAATGGAAAACAATAATAATGAAAAAAGTAATTTACAGTACCATGCTGATGGTATCACTCGGTGGCTGCGGTGGCTCTGACGGTGGTTCAAACCCCCTTGTTAATTACCAATCCAATGGATTAGGGTTCAGTGATATTACCAATGGCTTTGATATCTCCGTTCATTTGTATAATCAGTTGAATGAAGACCAGATAGAAAAAGACAATGCCACGGTAACATTCGACATTAACAATAATTCTACATTTGATGATGGCGACATTCGGATCAAAGTCGGCAATACATCAGGTATACCCAATGTTTACTATGAGACAGGCTGGACTGTCGGTGACTTTATTGTCGAATATAACAAAGCCGGGACGATCTTGTCCGTTCGGCCAAACAGCGGGGTCATTGTTGGAGGGAATAATATTCTGACCAACGATATTGGCTCAGTCTCCTACCGACTCACCACATTCAACGATACGTTTGTCAGTAATCATCTGATATTCAGGATCAATCGAGCCTTTACTTCAAGCGATGCGGATGCCCCGCTGATCAAACAAAGTCTGAATAATATTTCCAGTGCGACTCCATTTAATATTGAATTCAGTGATGGCGTCAGCAGTGCAGACTATATTCCCGGTAAAGACGTATTCAGTCAAGGCACATTTAGCGATAACAAAAATGATTACACTGGCAATAATAATCAAGTGGATCTGAAGTCAATCGATATCAGCAACATCTAATCATGGGTTATCAGCGCAACGGAGATACGCGCTTTATTAGCAACAGTGCGAGTCCACATAGAGTGAGCAACAGATCATTCACAACAACAATTCAATAATGAATGATTCCGATGTCAGTAATCCCCCCATCGGAGTAAGCCCCAAAAACAAAAGCCTCTTAACAGAGGCTTTTGTGTAATTAGCGTAAAGCGTTTATTTTTCGGCTTCTGCGATTTTCACTTTCCAGACATCCGGACCGGTCTGGTGCGCATTCACACCACGAGAATCAACTGCCACAGTCACCGGCATATCTTCGACTTCAAATTCGTAGATGGCTTCCATACCCAGATCTTCAAATGCCACAACCCGGGCTTTCTTAATCGCTTTTGCAACCAAATAAGCTGCACCACCGACAGCCATCAGATAAACCGCCTGATGATTTTTGATCGATTCAACCGTGGCAGCACCGCGCTCAGCTTTACCAATCATGCCCATCACACCAACATCTTCAAGCATCATGTCAGTGAACTTATCCATACGCGTTGATGTTGTCGGGCCTGCCGGACCAACGACTTCATCACCCACTGCATCAACCGGCCCGACGTAATAGATAAACTTACCTTTCAGATCAACGCCTTCTGGCAGACCTTCCCCATTATTTAACATGGTTTGGATACGTTTATGGGCTGCATCGCGTCCGGTCAGAATTTTGCCTGACAAGAGCAGTGTCTCACCGGTCTTCCATTGACGGACATCTTCTTTGGTCACCTGATCGAGATTGACACGACGCGTATTTTCACCCGCTTCCCACGTAATATCCGGCCAGTCTTCCAGTTTAGGCGGAACAAACTCAGCCGGACCGTTACCATCCAGTGTGAAATGAATATGACGTGTTGCCGCACAGTTCGGAATCAGACAAACCGGTTTGGATGCAGCATGGGTTGGCGCGGTTTTGATCTTCACATCAACCACGGTGGTTAATCCGCCCAGCCCCTGAGCACCGATCCCCAAGCGATTCACTCGGTTGAAGATATCCAGACGCAGCTCTTCTTCGGCATTTTGCGGGCCGCGATCAATCAAGTCTTGAATATCGATATGTTCCATCAAGGATTCTTTTGCCAATACCGCGGCTTTTTCTGCTGTACCACCGATACCAATGCCTAACATTCCCGGTGGACACCAGCCAGCCCCCATCGCTGGTAATGTTTTTTCGACCCACTCCGCAATATCATCTGACGGATTAAGCATTACCATTTTAGTTTTGTTTTCAGAACCGCCCCCTTTGGCAGCAATCTGAATTTCAACCTGATCACCGGGAACCATGTTGATATGAACGACAGCCGGTGTATTGTCACGGCTATTGATCCGTTTCCCCGCAGGATCGTGCAGGACTGATGCCCGAAGTGGGTTTTCCGGATTGGTATATGCCTGACGAACACCTTCATCAACCATTTCCTGTACGGTCATATCACCTTCCCACTGAACATTCATACCAATATTGACAAAACAAGTCACGATACCGGTGTCCTGACAGATCGGACGGTGTCCTTCCGCAGACATACGGGAGTTAATCAGAATCTGGGCGATAGCATCTTTCGCGGCCTGACTTTCTTCGCGATCATAGGCTTTCTTTAACGCCTGAACAAAATCAAGCGGATGGTAATAAGAGATATACTGAAGCGCATCAGCCACACTACTGATGACGTCTTCTTTTCGAATTAGCGTCATTGCTTACCTCATTATGTTTATGCTTCCGGGGTCATTTCTCAGACGACAGAAAATTTGACTGTAAAGCATCAAAAACTGTCATTTACCGGAGATTTCACGGGCTTATATTACTTATAGTCATTGCTTTTTATGATACTCTTGGTTGCACCAACAAGCTATGCGACGATTGGACTTTTCGTCACAGTTTATACAAATGAACAGCCATGAAGAATGCAACTGACCAATCTATTGAACACAAATCACTCACATATCATCCTCGGATAGCCATTGAGTATTTCTCTCGTATTGAAAATCAGCCTTGGTCGATGTTGCTGCGTTCTCCGGCGGAACATACCGACAGTCGCTACGATATTCTCGTTGCCCGACCCGTTGTCACACTAAAAACACAAGGTGCCGTCACTCACATTCAAACAGGTGACAGTCGAGCTACATCATCCGACGATCCATTTGAACTCCTGACTCGCTACCAAAATCAATACACCCCGGCCCTTGATGAGATCAGCACATATCCCTTTGTCGGTGGCGCTCTTGGCTATTTTGCTTATGATTTGGGACGGCGTATCGAGCATTTACCCGAGCAGGCGGTACAGGACATTCTTCTGCCAGAGATGGCGGTAGGTATTTATACTTGGGCATTGGTTGTCGATCACCGTCAGCAAACGGCGACATTGGTCGGAATCGGAATAGACGCTGCGGAACAGTGGCTCAATGCACAACGAGCTGTTGAACAACCGTCTTTTCGTTTGACATCAGAGTGGCATGCGAATATGACTGAGAATGAGTACCGCGCTAAGATCAACGCCATTCATGAATATCTGCACTCCGGTGACTGCTATCAAGTCAACCTGACTCAGCGTTTCCAAGCTGGTTATACGGGCAGTGAATGGCAAGCTTATCAACGATTGGAGCATGAAAATCGCGCGCCTTTTTCTGCTTACCTTCGAATTGAAGAAGGTGTCATTTTAAGTATTTCTCCGGAGCGTTTTCTACACTATAAAGCACCGACCATTGAGACGAAACCCATTAAGGGGACAATGCCGCGCAGCGCTGATAAAGCTCTTGATCTGCAATATGCACAAACATTAGCCGCATCGGAAAAAGATCAGTCCGAGAACCTGATGATTGTTGATTTATTACGCAACGACATCGGCCGGGTGGCAAAACCTGGTAGTGTCCGTGTACCTCAATTATTTGCGATTGAAAGTTTTCCGGCGGTTCACCATTTGGTCAGTACCATCAAAGCAGAGTTAAGCGTACATTATACCTCCGCAGATCTGTTGCGAGCCTGTTTTCCGGGAGGCTCCATTACCGGTGCCCCGAAAATCCGAGCGATGGAAATCATCGAAGAATTGGAACCCCAGCGCAGAAGTGTTTATTGCGGGAGTATCGGCTATATCAGCCGCGATGGTCAGATGGATACCAGTATTACGATTCGCACCCTGATCGCCACGAAGCAACAGATCTATGTCTGGGCCGGTGGCGGTATCGTCGCTGATAGTGAGTGTGTCAGCGAATATCAGGAAACATTCGATAAATTGAGTCGAATATTACCCATATTATCGTCATAACCTGTCACAACGAGACTGAAAATGCATCTGACCCGAACAATAATATTAAGAGATTTTCAACTCCGTCAGCCCAGCGACTATACCCCGGAATCATTGTCGCGGACCAAACATCTTTCCGGACAAAATTTACGTAAAGCAGCCGTGTTGGTTGCTTTTGTCGAACGGCCAACGGGATTGAATGTTATTTTTACCAAACGCGCAGCACATCTGAAACACCATCCGAATCAGGTAAGCTTCCCCGGTGGCAAATGTGAACAGTGGGATAAATCCGTCTACGCAACAGCAATCAGGGAAGCACACGAAGAGATCGGCCTGACGCAACAGCAGGTTGAATTAATTGGCTGCCTGCCGGAGTTAAAAACCGTCAGCCGCTTTTCCGTGACACCGGTCGTGGCATTTGCCTCACCCCATTATCAAGTGACGATTGATCCGAATGAAGTTGCAGAAGTATTTGAAGTGCCTGCTGATTATTTACTCCATCCCCGTAATCTTCACCATGCCACATTTGTCCTGAAAAATGCCCGCCACCGGGTATTGGCGATCCCTTATCAACGACATTTTATCTGGGGTGCAACTGCTCAGATCGTCCACGCCTTACAAAAACAGCTCGATACTACGAATTTATAATTCAGGAACATAGTAGAAATCGGGCGGTGAATGTAGTATAAGCTGCTGCACATCAATAACTTACCTATCACACTTTCATCCTCTGAAAGCATGATCGCGCTCATTTTATTCAAATAGTTGGAAATACCCCCATGAACAAAAAGTATTTTTTACTGCTCCCGTTATGTTTCGCCCCACTCTATGCCAATGCAACCGCAGAAAAAGGAACATATTATATGGGATATCTGCATGAAGATATCAACCAGAGCGGTGTTTTTGAACTTGGCGTCCGTGTCCCGACTTCGCAGTTTACGGAATTCAATGTTGCAGCCATGTGGTTTGCCCACGATCAGAACCTTTACGAAGGGATTAACGCCGGATTTCATCTGACAACTGGTACGCCTGTTTTAAAAGGCTATATGGGGGCTGGTTTGTTTTCCGGACAAAATAAAATGTGCGATAAACAATATAACGATGCAAGCAACCGTTATGATTACACCGATTGCGATTCAGATCTGACGATCGGGGTTTATCCTGAAGTTGGTGTAGAAATGTCACTTTTCAATCTGAAACTGGCGACCTACGCCCGCTACTATCGAACGGCAAACAGCGGCGAGAATGAATATCTTATGTATGGCGCATACCTCGGGCTCAGTTTTTAGCACTTTGAGGCAGTTCATATAAGCTGAAAATAACCGTAGTTTAAGCAGATTATCAGTTGTGCAGACAGGGGGAGTCATGTACTCTCCACCGCAATTTCAACCTGCTCAGACCAAGTCACTTCGCGTCATTCAGGATGAAATCATCATTTGCTATTATTTGTTGATATAAGCTGTTTGTGAGTAAGCCATCTATGATTAGTGTTTTTGACATTTTTAAAATCGGCATAGGGCCATCAAGCTCTCATACGGTAGGGCCAATGAAGGCCGGAAAACAGTTCATTGACGAGCTATACCAGAAAGCAATTTTACCCAATGTAACCAAGATTACGGTTGATGTTTATGGTTCTCTGTCACTGACAGGGAAAGGACACCAAACCGATACCGCCACCATTCTCGGGCTGGCTGGGTATAGCCCGGAATCTGTAGAAATCGATCAGATTCCCCACTTTATTCGTCAAGTCGAACAGACGGAAAAACTCCCCATTACCTGCTATGATCATCAAGTCGATTTCCTCAAAACAGATGGGATGACTTTCCACACCAGTAATCTGTCTCTGCATGAGAATGGCATGAAAATTCACGCCTGGCAGAATGATGAACGACTTTACTCCAAGACATATTATTCAATCGGGGGCGGATTCATTGTCGATGAAGAAAACTTTGGTCTGTCGATCGAATCATCTGATGAAGTTCCCTACCCTTATATCAGTGCCTCAGAATTAGTCACTCAGTGCCGTGAATCGGGGTTATCCATCAGTACACTGGTGTTAGAAAATGAAAAAGCACTGCGTACCGAAGAAGAGATCCATGCGCATCTGAGCAAAGTCTGGCAAACCATGAAGGACTGTATCACCAGAGGCATGAAAACCGAAGGGATTCTTCCCGGGCCATTACGAGTTCCACGACGCTCAGCAGCACTCAACCAACAACTCCAAACGTCAGAGCGTACATCCAACGATCCAATGGCCGTGATCGACTGGGTCAACATGTATGCATTTGCCGTTAACGAAGAGAATGCTGCCGGCGGGCGCGTTGTTACCGCACCAACCAATGGCGCTTGTGGCATCGTCCCTGCGGTACTGGCCTACTACGATAAGTTTATTCAGACCGTGCATGAGCAGGATTATATTCGTTATCTGGCAACTACGGGCGCAATCGGCGGGCTCTACAAACGCAATGCATCGATCTCAGGTGCAGAAGTCGGATGTCAGGGTGAAGTCGGTGTGGCTTGTTCAATGGCTGCTGCAGGATTGGCTGAGCTGTTGGGCGGGAGTCCAGAACAAGTGTGTATGGCTGCGGAAATCGCCATGGAGCATAACCTCGGTCTGACCTGTGATCCGGTTGCGGGGCAGGTTCAAGTCCCCTGTATCGAAAGAAATGGTATCGCAGCGGTCAAAGCCATCAATGCCACACGCATGGCATTGAGACGTTCCTCTGCACCACGGGTTTCTCTCGATAAGGTGATCGAAACCATGCTCGAAACCGGCAAAGATATGAATGCGAAATATCGCGAAACCTCACAAGGTGGTCTGGCAGTCAAGGTGACTTGTTAAACCGTGATCTGCTAACCCTTGGGCAAAAACGGGCATGTGAGCCGACTGTTTACGCATCAATTTACGCATCAATTTACGCATCAATGAAAACGCCCTTCATCATGAAGGGCGTTTTTCGTCAGACAATTCTTGTGATCAATTCGCTAACGCGTTACTCGCCACGATAAACACATCCTGCCGTACAGGTTTCTTTCACTTCGATCTGACTCAGCAATGGTAGATTTGGTTTCAATTCATGCCAAATCCAGCGTGCCAACACTTCACTGGTCGGGTTCTCCAACCCTTCAATCTCATTCAAATAATAGTGATCGAGGCGTTGATAAATCGGTTTAAATGCAGCTTTAATCTCTGCAAAGTCAATGACCCAGCCAGTCTGAGGATCAACCTCTCCCTCCACACAAACTCGGACCAGAAAAGAGTGCCCATGAAGACGTCCACATTTGTGTCCTTCAGGAACATAAGGCAGATGATGGGCGGCTTCAAATGTAAACTCTTTATATATGATCATCTTAAACTCTATAAATATCAATAACTTAAAATAAAAACAAACAAGTTATTATACGCGAAAAAGCGCTATTGTCACATGCTAAAATTGATCAAACTAATATAATCGTCAGTTGATGCAGTTAACGGTTCGAAGCGCGCAACTGGCTTAACAGTCTACTGCGTTGACAGCCAATCCGCCGCGAGATGTTTCTTTATATTTATCCTGCATATCCCGTCCTGTATCTCTCATCGTGCGGATTACCTTATCAAGAGAAATAAAATGCTCCCCATTACCACGTAACGCCATGTTAGCTGTATTGATGGATTTCACAGCCGCAATGGCATTTCGTTCAATACAAGGGACCTGAACTAACCCGCCGACGGGATCACAGGTCAGACCGAGGTTATGCTCCAGGGCGATTTCAGCCGCATTTTCAACCTGCCCCGGAGTGCCACCAAGCACTTCAGTCAATCCTGCTGCAGCCATGGCACTGGCAGAGCCGACTTCACCCTGACATCCGACTTCAGCACCGGATATCGACGCATTCATTTTACACAAAGCCCCAATAGCACTCGCCGCCAGAAAATATTTATTGACATCTTCCGCTTTGGCCTTCGGATGAAAACGCATGTGATACATCAATACTGCAGGCATAATTCCTGCCGCACCATTGGTCGGTGCCGTCACCATCCGCCCACCGGCAGCATTTTCCTCATTCACCGCCAGCGCATACATGTTGACCCAGTCCATACCACTCAATGAGGTGTATATCACGTTGTCGTTGCCGGATTGAATCAAAGAACGATGCAGAGAAGCCGCTCGTCTCTTCACCTGTAATCCTCCGGGCAGAATCCCCTCTTGCTCAATGCCGCTGGCAATGCATTCCTGCATGACTTGCCACAGCTGAGCAATCCCGGCTTCGATTTCCGGTATCGTCCGCCAAATTTGCTCATTTTTCATCACCAACTCACTAATCCGCAGCTTGTGTTTCTGGCAAATCTCAAGTAACTCTTTCGCGCTCGTAAACTCATAAGGGAGTTCAATCTGTGGTGTGACATATTCCGTTTTCTGAATGGATGCTTCATCCAGCACAAATCCGCCTCCGATCGAATAATAAGTATTGTCGGTCACAACTGTACTATCAGCCCCGTAAGCAGCCAGATACATTGCGTTGGGGTGATACGGTAAAACTTCATCAATGAACAGCAAATCGGTATGCCAGTCGAAAGAAATCGTCTTTTGTTTTGCCAGCCGTAACATGCCTGTATCTATCGTCTCTTTGATTGCCGGCTCAATCGCTGAGGGATCAATGGTGTCCGGCTGATATCCCATCAGCCCCATCACAGCAGCCTTATCGGTGCCGTGCCCAACACCCGTCGCACTGAGCGAGCCGTATAATTTTATTTCAATCCGCTCGACACTGGTCAACAGTTGCTGACTCACCAGAGCTTCAGCAAAAAGACTGGCGGCCCGCATGGGACCGACGGTATGGGAACTGGACGGTCCAATACCAATTTTAAACAGATCAAATACGCTGATACTCATGACTTGCTCCTACAAAAATCCGTTTCTTATTTTATGCTGAATGATTGGTGGTTCAGATCATGAAGACATGCTGACCACTGATGTCGATGAGAAAAAGATAAAGAGAACCGATAATTGGTTCCCTTTATCATTATTTTATAGCAGAGCGTTGGGCACCTTGCTGCCTCAGCACACAGACATACATCTGCATTCGTCTACTCCACATGCAAAGAAAATGAAGTGTTTTAAATACCTCGGCCAATACCGATTTGCGACATAGTGGTGAATAAAAAATGAGTACGGAAAATACGATTCGGGACATCGTAAGTCGGTGAAAACCCGACTCAATTGCATAAAGTTCAACCATCACGGTTCAAGATATCTGAAAAACGTCGTCAATAGGCACGCTTCTCCGGCTTTCTTCACGCTAAACCATTCAAGAGTCATTGATTTTAGTGTATTGTTAAGGCCTATTAATGCTGGGGAAAGATAACTGTCAGAGACCGACCCCGACACTTTTGGCATAAATTTTTGATTTGTAATAATTAATTAACTAAAGGATACCAACACTACTATGACGTACGCGCCTGTTGTTGACGTATTAAGCGGCAAGCTTGCAGTTGACAGTGAAGTTACTGTCCGCGGCTGGATCCGTACACGTCGTGATTCCAAAGCCGGAATTTCGTTTCTTGCCATTTATGACGGCTCATGTTTCGACCCGATTCAGGCCGTGGTCCCGAATAATCTCAATAATTACAATGAAGAAGTGTTAAAGCTGACAACTGGTTGTTCTGTTGAAGTAACCGGCACCATTGTTGCGTCTCCGGCACAAGGTCAGGACTTTGAGCTGGCAGCAACAGCGGTCAAAGTTGTCGGATGGGTCGAAGATGCAGACACTTATCCGATGGCGAAAACCCGTCACTCAATTGAGTACCTGCGTGAAGTTGCTCATCTGCGTCCGCGTACGAATGTGATTGGTGCCGTTGCCCGGGTGCGTAACTGTCTTTCTCAGGCAATTCACCGTTTTTATCATGAGCAGGGCTTTTTCTGGGTTTCAACCCCGCTGATCACGGCTGCTGACTGTGAAGGTGCCGGTGAAATGTTCCGCGTTTCCACGCTGGATCTGACCAACCTGCCGCTGACAGAGCAAGGCAATGTGGACTTTAATGAAGATTTCTTCGGCAAAGAGACATTTTTGACCGTTTCCGGCCAGTTAAACGGTGAAACCTACGCTTGTGCCCTGAGCAAAATTTACACGTTTGGTCCGACATTCCGAGCAGAAAACTCGAACACCAGCCGCCACTTAGCGGAATTCTGGATGGTGGAGCCAGAGGTTGCATTTGCAGAACTGGATGACATCGCCAAACTTGCTGAAGATATGCTCAAGTACGTTTTTAAAGCCGTACTTGAAGAGCGCCGTGATGATCTGGAATTTTTTGCCCAAAGAATCGATAAAGATGTGATTAACCGTCTGGAAAATTTTGTTGAGTCAGATTTTGCGCAGGTGGATTATACCGACGCAATTCAGATCCTGCTCGATTCCGGTAAAGAATTTGAATTCCCGGTTGAATGGGGCATCGACATGTCTTCAGAACATGAGCGCTACCTCGCTGAAGAGCACTTTAAAGCACCGGTTGTGGTGAAAAACTACCCGAAAGATATCAAAGCGTTTTATATGCGAATGAACGATGACGGTAAAACCGTTGCCGCGATGGATGTACTCGCACCGGGAATCGGTGAAATTATCGGAGGCTCTCAGCGTGAAGAACGTTTGGACATCCTTGACCAACGGATGCTCGCTATGGGGATCGAACCAGAAAGCATGAACTGGTATCGTGACTTGCGCCGTTATGGCACCGTCCCTCACTCAGGATTCGGTCTCGGCTTCGAACGGTTGGTTTCTTATGTCACAGGTATGGGAAACATCCGTGATGTGATTCCATTCCCGAGAACACCTCGTTCGGCGAACTTCTAAGCCAAAGTTGACCTATCTCAATGCCATCGTTCACGGTGGCATTTTTTTATTGTCTCCCCCCTCATGATTTCTGATGACTATATGCCGAAAGGCCGTTTTTCATGCGCGTGAAACAGAATAAAAAATTATTTACTTTTTTCATCGTGTGACGGTTGTAACAAGATAGCCATAGAGGTATAAATAATTGCATTACGATGTCACGAAACTGGCATAAAAATTCACCATTTCCTTTCAATTTTACACGGATGAAAAACATGTTTGAAAAAGTTGTCGCAGCACCGGCTGATCCCATTCTTGGACTGACTGAAGAGTTCAAAAGCGATCCCCGTTCAGAAAAAATTAATCTCGGGGTCGGGATCTATAAAGATGAATCAGGCCAAACCCCGATCCTCGCGACAGTAAAAAAAGCGGAAGCCATACTGCTCGAATCAGAAAAAACAAAATCTTATCTCACCATTGAAGGAATGGCTGATTATGCACTTGCAGTGCAAAAACTACTGTTTGGGGTCGATGCAGAAATTGTCACCAGCCAAAGAGCTAAAACCTCTCAGGCACCGGGTGGAACGGGTGCGCTACGTGTTGCCGGTGAATTCATCAAACGTCATTTAAGCAGCTCTAAAATTTGGATCAGCAATCCAACTTGGGCTAACCATAACGGTGTCTTCAAAGCTGCCGGCCTCGAAGTCGCGCAATACAGCTACTACAACGCGGAAACCAAAGATAAAGATTTTTCGGCGATGGTTGCCGACCTGCAAGGTGCAGATGCAGGCGATATCGTTTTATTACACGGTTGCTGTCATAACCCGACTGGTATCGATCCGACTCCTGAAGAGTGGGAAACCCTCGCGAAGCTTGTGGCAGAGAAAGACCTGATTCCTCTGTTCGACTTTGCTTATCAAGGTTTTGCCAAAGGGGTTGAAGAAGATGCTGCAGGTCTGCGGATCTTTGCCCGTTATAATAAAGAGTTACTCGTTGCCAGCTCGTTTTCGAAAAATTTCGGCCTGTATAATGAACGTGTCGGTGCATTCACGCTTGTGGCTGAATCCAAAGAAATTGCAACGACGGCATTTTCCCAAGTGAAAGGCATCATTCGCTCAATCTACTCTAATCCGCCGGCTCACGGTGCGGCAGTCGTTACGACGATTCTCAATCATCCGGAGCTCTATGCTGAGTGGATTCAGGAAGTAGCAGAAATGCGTGATCGTATTCAGGAAATGCGTGATCTGTTCGTGGCGACGTTGAAAGAACAAGGCGTTGAGCAAGACTTTAGTTTCATTGCCCGTCAAAACGGCATGTTCTCATTCTCAGGCCTAAACCCAGAGCAAGTGGCACAGCTAAAAAATGAGTTTGGTATTTATATTGTCGGATCCGGACGCATTAGTGTTGCCGGTATGACGAAGAGCAACATGTTGCCACTGTGTAAGGCTATTGCTGCGGTCATTTGATTCGTTGCGGTGATATCACGAAGTGTTGGTGACAAAAAAACATCCCGGAGATTCCGGGATGTTTTGTATCAACTGACGGATATAATTAAGAAATACGATAAACTGCACACAGTTTATTGCCTGTCGGATCACGCAGATAGGCTAAATATAATTCCCGACCGGAATGAGCGCGAATACCCGGAGGATCTTCACAGGTTACCCCGCCATTTTCGATTCCCGCTTGATGCCACGCATTTGCAAGTTCCGGACTCGCGGCTTTAAAACCGATGGTCATACCATTCCCGTGAGTTGCTTCCTTACCATTAATCGGTGGCGTGACAATCAGAACACCATCGGCATTTGCATAAATACAGCGACCTTTCTCATCAATCACCCCGGGTGGGTAATCTAAAACAGCCAGAATTGCATCATAAAACGTTTTTGATTTTTCAATATCGTTTGAACCAACGACGATGTGACTAAACATTGTGTACCCTTTTGTGAATAGAATCGATTTATCTTGCTATAAGGACATCCGACTGTCTAGAGACGTTCTCACAAATCTTACTGAACCCCACCCCAGCGTTTTGAAGAGCGCATTCTTTGCTGAATCATTTCAACACTCATTGGTTTGTCAAAATAATATCCCTGAACCAAACACCCTGTCGTCGTATGATTTGTCAATGCCAGTAATTGTGCATAGGTTTCAACGCCTTCGGCCACTACTCGGAAGGGGACTGATTGCCCAATCGCCAGTATAGTTTTAATCAGAGAACAACTCTCTTCACTACATAACATCTTATCGATAAAACTTTTATCGATTTTAACTTCATCAATCGGGAGTTGATTGAGATAACTCAGCGAGGCATAACCTTTACCGAAATCATCCAGAGAGATACGAATACCAGCCCGTTTCAAGGCAAATAAAACTTCTCGGGCCTGCTGAAACTCGCGAATAAAAACACTCTCTGTGATTTCAATATGGATGCGGCTGATATCAATCCCCACATGCTCGATAATCGCAACAATATCATCCACAAACCCCGGTGTCAGAAGCTGTTTGGCCGACACATTCACATTCAGACTCAACGCATAAAGACCATTCGGACTCAACGCTAAGACCTCCCGGCAAGCCCGTTCAAAAATATAGTTTCCCAATGTATAAATCAGACCGACATCTTCCGCGATATGGATAAACTCTTCCGGCTTCACAACACCGAGGACATCATTATCCCACCGAATCAAAGCCTCCAGACCAAGCACATTCCATGTTTTGACATGCACTAACGGCTGATAGCAGATAAACATTTCATGCTTACGCAACGCATGTTGCAACTGAGCTTCGATCGCTAGAAAATATTGCAAATGCGCATGGATCTCCTGATTGTAGAAGACCACGCTACCTCTGCGTTTTTTCTTCGCCTGATAAAGCACCACATCGGCTTTATGCAATAATTCCTCTGCTGATTTGCCATCATCGGGATATAAACTGGCTCCGATACTGCATGTCGTTTGTAATTGAGTTCCCCCCAGTTCAAAAGGCTCATCGAACACCCGTTGTATTCGTGAGACTTTATGTTCTGCATCGGCTTTTTGTGCGAGCGCCGAAAAGCAGAAGACAAACTCATCCCCCCCGAATCTTGAAACAAAATCATACTCACCTAATAAGTGACGAAAACGTTCGGCCACGCTCATCAATAACTGGTCGCCCATTGCATGACCATAGGTGTCATTAATTTTCTTAAATTCATCCAGATCAACAAACACAATCACCAGATACTGTGCCTGCGATTGAGAACGCTGTTTGAATATTTCCTTTTTAATGCCCTTCAAAAACATCATCCGATTGGGCAATGAGGTCAACACATCATGCATAGCCATAAAATGCATCTGATCCCGGCTATCTTCAACGTGCTCAATATGCTGACGAATCTTTTCTTGATAGCGGCAAAATCGCCCTGCGATAAGCCGGCCGATATAAAAAGACAAAAGCAAAACCATACCAGAGAACAACACACTGAAAATGAAAATATTCCACAGTGCCTGATCACTTTTCTGTTTGATCTGTTCGAGTTTCTGCTGGAAATAATCATCAAAACGCGCCATCGGAAATCCAGAAACGATATGCCACCCCCAGTCCCCCAAACTTTCGATATAAAGCATTGACTCATCGCCCGTCGAACCGTTGCTGAATACCATTCGTCCTTGCACAAACCGGCTGGGAAGATGAGATTGTGCATATGACAGCCAAGTATTGGTGTTCCCTTCCGGTAACAATATGTCTTTCAACTGTCTGCCGATATAGAGAGATTGATTATCTGCCAGAACCCGACCGTACTGATCCAGGACCGATATCATATATGCACCACCACTTTGGTGACGAACATGTTCATAAGGATATTGATCAATCCATTTGAGTAATGACTGCTGGACGTTGTGTTCCATATCCGCAACATTTTCGACCACACCAACAACCCACCCCAATGGGGAAAAATACTTACCGAATCCCATTTTTTCTTTCTGACTTGACTCCGATAGCGATGAGTGGAATTGAGACTGAACATCCCAGCGAAAAAAAGATTCGCCCTGACGTTCAATCTGTCTCATAAAATCCTCCGAGACGGGTGCGTCGGGATGAAAAGAGACCGGTAGAACTTGAATATGCTCAGGCGATTTTCTCAACATGCCTGATTGATGGCGGGACTGAATAAAAAAATAACTGGAACGAGGAAGCTCGTCTTGAGATTGAAGCGCCTGCGTGACGACCAGTTTAATCTCTTCCGGAGAAAGAGCATTATTCTGATAATAAAGGTGGCGTATGAGCTCATACGCGTCGTAAACCCGCTGACGGACTTGAAACTGAAGGTGTTGCATCAAGTAAGACTTTTGCCGCTCAAATTCTTTATGAATCAAGGCAACATGCTGCTGCGTCAACAATTTCTCTGAGAGCATCATCTCATGGTACATCGCCCTGCTATTTTCCACTAACCGCTGCCGGTCCGCTTCATACAAATAGCCATTCAGCACAAGCGCCAGACAACCAACGACAAATATTGGCGCCAGTTGAATAATCCACAATAAATGTCGCTCATTTCCCAAAGGCGAATTTGCACTATCCATAGCCGCGAATTCTCAAATCATATTAGCATTATTTTTTAATCGCTCCCCAAACAGTCATGGGAGTCGCAATAAAACGCTTATCATCAATTTATTATTTAGTAAGAATATTCTCATTTATCTATAGCAGATTAACTTGTTTAGATTAGAAAATCATCAATAATATTAAACTCAAGCGGTCATTTTAACGCCGCGTCTCAATATTGACGGTTGGCGCTCAATAATAATTTCTCCGGCCCTGACCGACCAAAGCACCTCACTCTGATTTCTCAAAACAGAGACATCATCAGTGCCATCCAAAATGATAAAATGCCCCGGTTTTCCTTCAGCAATACCGTATTGATCGGAGATATTTAATACGCTGGCACCGTGGTCGGTAATAAAGCTTAATGCGGACACCAAATCTTCATATCCCATCATATGACAAGCATGAATCGCAAAATCTAATTCACGTAATAGTTTCCCATTCCCTAAGGTGTACCATGGGTCTTGTATCGAGTCTTGTGCCAAAGCAACATTAACCCCCGCCCGGTGAAGCTCCTTGACTCGGGTAATTCCCCGCCGCTTCGGAAATTCGTCAAAGCGTCCCTGTAAATGCATATTCTCCGTCGGACAGGAGACGAAGTTAATCTGTGACTTTTTCAGTAACCGAAATAATTTCGAACAGTAGGCATTATTATACGAATGCATGGCAGTGGTGTGACTGGCGGTCACTTTGGGTCCCATATCCAATTCCAGTGCCACCGTTGCCAACACTTCAAGAAACCGGGAGTTTTCATCATCAATTTCATCACAGTGCACATCGACCAGCTTCCCGTGTCGGCGGGCAAATTCGACGACCCAGTGCATCGATTCGACGCCGTATTCCCGGGTAAATTCAAAATGTGGAATCCCACCGACAACATCAATCCCAATCTCTAACGCCTTTTCCATCAATGCTTTTCCGTTCGGGTAAGAGAAAATACCTTCCTGCGGGAAAGCGACAATTTGTAAATCAAGATAGGGTTGGAGTATCGGTTTCAACTGGTTAATCGCTTTCAATGCTGTCAATTCAGGATCGGTCACATCAACATGGGTACGAACATACTGAACCCCGTTGGCAATCAGCAATTCAGCCGCAGTAAGCACACGGCGTTTGACATCATCGATATCCAGCAGTGCCTTTCTTTCCGCCCAGCATTCAATCCCCTCGAAGAGCGTACCACTCATATTCCAGCGCGGTTCACCGGCGGTCAGAACCGCATCCAGATGAATGTGAGGCTCCACAAACGGGGCGCAACATAACTTCCCCATGGCATCAATATCGGCGGCTTCATCAAGCAGACGAGGTTGCGACTGAATCTTCTGAAAAATACCATCTTCAATTTGAATCGAGTAAAGCCCTTCAGCGCCTCTTAAACGTGCATTGATAATTTTCATCTCTTATTTCCCTTTGTTATCGTTTTTATGACGACCTTGTCTTTATGACCACTGAGTCCATAAAAAGAGCCCCGATCACACACGGATCAGGGCTTGCTATTATGTGACGGTCATTGAATAATTGACCCTATTTCAGAGTTTGAAGCGCGAAATTTCGCGTCCCAACTCAGTCATCAAGCGATGAACTTCCTGTGCTTCTTCAGCGGCCAACTGAGCTTCATAAGTCATCTGGTCACTCACTTCCCGGACGGATTCGGTATTACCATTAATATCCGCGGTCACCAGAGACTGCTCTTCTGCTGCCGAAGCAATCTGGGTCGCCATATCACTGATCATCGTAATCGATTCACTGATCATCTGCAGTTTATCACCCGTATGGTTGAAGTCTTGTACACTGTTCTCAACCAAATGGTGACTGGCCTGCATCACGCTGACAGCATTGTTGGTGACTTTCTGCAATCCTTCAATCTTCGACTGGATTTCTTCTGTGGAAGCATGCGTTCTCTGCGAAAGCACGCGCACTTCATCGGCAACAACCGCAAAACCTCGTCCTTGCTCGCCAGCCCTCGCAGCTTCAATTGCGGCATTTAAGGCTAACAGGTTGGTCTGTTCGGCAATCGCACGAATCGTTGACAGAATCGTTGATATTTCGTTCGCATGGACTTCAAGATCACCGATAATCCCGGCAGCGCGAGTCAGTTCTTCAGCCAATTGGTTAATCGACTTCATACTCTTCTGCATCTGCTCATAACCTTCGGCACCCAATTCAACCGACTGGTTGGCACTCTTCGCAGTGTTTTCAGCATTACCGGCAATCTCAGCCGTCGCAGAAGCCATTTCCGTCACAGCCGTTGCGACCATGGTGATCTCATCCTGCTGTGTCTTCAGTTGCTGACTACGCTTCGTCGCAGCCGATGCCGCACTATCTGCTCTCTGATTCAGGGCGATCGACACATCGTGAACTTTTTTCACCATCGCATGGAGTCGATCAACAAATTTGTTGAACCGTTCTGCCAACAAGCCGACTTCATCCTTACGATCAACGTCCAGCCGTTTCGTCAGGTCACCATTCCCTTCAGCAATTTCAGCCAATGCGTCACCAATATCACCAATGGCTTTGAGTTGTCTCGAGAGTACCCACGATGTTAACAGGGCAATCACAACAAGGATCACGATAGCGATGATGATTTGATTAAGCAGCAACGAATTCATCGGTTTTTCCAACGTTGCCTGATCCATAATCATGAGCAACATCCAGTCCGTGTGTGCAATGTTTTGCCCCATCACCACTTTATTCTTCCCGTCGATATCGACGAACAGTGGTTTTCCTGAATCAGAAGCCTGAGACAGAGACTGAATGTTCAACTGTGGGATCGCTTCGCTAATAGGTTTCAGGATCAAATCTTTGTTCGGATGCGCAACGACCGTTCCTTTCTTATTCACCAGAATCGAATAACCGTCGCCCAATACTTTCATTTTCAGGACGTCATTAATTAACTGGTCTAATGCCAGATTCGATGCGGCAACACCAATTAACTGACCATTTTGTCGAACCGGATCTGCCAAAGTTACAACTAATTTTTTCATCGTCACACTGACATACGGATCCGTCGTTACAGCTTCGTTCTTTGACTTCGCCAGTTTGTACCAACCTCTGACGCGTGGATCATAACCGGGTTTGTTCAGAGAAGGATCTTGTCTGTACATCTCTCCTTTCTCGTTGCCGTAATAACTCAAACCGAATCCGCCAGATTTCAACGTCTGTCTTAAATGAGGTACAACATCTAAGGTCGGATCCCGTTCGATTTCATCTTTTAACCCTTCGATTGCCAGTTGCTTATCATGAAACCATTCACCGATCCCTTTTGCATAAGCCTGCAATGTATTGCGACTCTCACTCTGAATAGCACGCCAGCTATCTTTTTTAAACGACTGATAACTGACCATCACTAAAATGGTGGCCGTTAAAGTAATTGCAGCAACGACAGAAAGAACGATCTTCCTTTTCAAACTTAATTGCATAGGAAGTACTCCCTAAGTTTATGAAACAACTTCGTATGTTATTTTAATAGATAACTCATCATAATATGATGGGGAGTTTCCCCGTCACATGAACACTTTTTTACCGACTTACTCATTTTGTATTCACTTATTTTCCTATTCTCTAACTATAGGTGAACAACATAAAAACAGGAGAAAAGAGATACGGAACATCTCTGAATCAAGCTCTCAACAACACTTTTATGATATATATTGCTACTCACTGTGACTTATACACACATCTCATTCCTGAAATCATCAAGATTTCCTTCTGTCTTTCCCGACAATCATGAAATAGAAATCATCAGTTGCCGCCTTTTAACGACATTGATCACATTTTCTTTAGTTCTAATATTAATAAAAGCGACCTTGATCGTCGTGTGTCAAAAAATACCCAGAGAGCAGGGATAACAATCGAAGTTAACAGGCGTTGATGACGCGATGAAGACATACCCAAGCGGAAAGGAAAACACCGGATCGTGATCCGAATCCGGCGTCAGAGATGATTCACGAGCGAGTCGCTAATGTTGCGGCAATCGGATCAACAATTTGTGTCAGCCAAAAATGAGAAAGCTGCTGGGGCATTGCTGGATAACGATTTGCTGGATAACGATTACGTGACAATCATTGAATGATTGACCCTATTTCAAAGTTTGAAGCGGGAAATCTCCCGTCCCAGTTCAGTCATCAAGCGATGAACTTCCTGTGCTTCTTCAGCGGCCAACTGAGCTTCATGAGTCATCTGGTCACTGACTTCACGGATAGATTCAGTATTACCATTAATATCCGCTGTCACCAGAGACTGCTCTTCTGCTGCCGAAGCAATCTGGGTCGCCATATCACTGATCATCGTAATCGATTCACTGATCAGCTGCAGTTTATCACCCGTATGGCTGAAGTCTTGTACACTGTTCTCAACCAAATGGTGACTGGCCTGCATCACGCTGACAGCATTGTTGGTGACTTTCTGCAATCCTTCAATCTTTGACTGGATTTCTTCTGTGGAAGCATGCGTTCTCTGCGAAAGCACGCGCACTTCATCGGCAACAACCGCAAAACCTCGTCCTTGCTCGCCAGCCCTCGCTGCTTCAATTGCGGCATTTAAGGCTAACAGGTTGGTCTGTTCGGCAATCGCACGAATCGTTGACAGAATCGTTGATATTTCGTTCGCATGGACTTCAAGATCACCGATAATCCCGGCAGCGCGAGTCAGTTCTTCGGCCAATTGGTTAATCGACTTCATGCTTTTCTGCATTTGCCCATAACCTTTTGCCCCCAACTCAACCGACTGGTTGGCACTCTTCGCAGTGTTTTCAGCATTACCGGCAATCTCAGCCGTCGCAGAAGTCATTTCAGTCACCGCCGTTGCAACCATGGTGATCTCATCCTGCTGTGTTTTCAGTTGCTGACTACGCTTCGTCGCAGCCGATGCCGCACTATCTGCTCTCTGATTCAGGGCGATCGACACATCATGAACTTTTTTCACCATCGTATGGAGTCGATCAACAAATTTGTTGAACCGTTCTGCCAGCAAGCCGACTTCATCCTTACGATCAACGTCCAGCCGTTTCGTCAGGTCACCATTCCCTTCAGCAATTTCAGCCAATGCGTCACCGATGTCACCAATGGCTTTGAGTTGCCGCGAGAGTACCCACGATGTTAATAGAGCAATCACGACAAGGATCACGATAGCGATGATGATTTGATTAAGCAGCAACGAATTCATCGGTTTTTCCAACGTTGCCTGATCCATAATTATCAGCAACATCCAGTCCGTGTGTGCAATGTTTTGCCCCATCACCACTTTATTCTTCCCGTCGATATCGACGAACAGTGGTTTTCCTGAATCAGAAGCCTGAGACAGAGACTGAATGTTCAACTGTGGGATCGCTTCGCTGATAGGTTTCAGGAGCAAATCTTTGTTCGGATGCGCAACGACCGTCCCTTTCTTATTCACCAGAATCGAATAACCGTCGCCCAATACGTTCATATTTAAGACGTCATTCGTTAATTGATCCAACGCCAGATCCGACGCGGCAACACCAATCAACCGGCCATTCTGCCGAACCGGTTCTGCCAGAGTCACAACGAGCTGTTGCATCGTTACGCTGACATACGGTTCAGTTATCACTGCCACGTTCTTTGACTTCACCAGTTTATACCAACCTCTGACGCGTGGATCATAACCGGGTTTGTTCAGGGCAGGATCTTGTCTGTACATCTCTCCTTTCTCGTTGCCGTAATAACTCAAACCGAATCCGCCAGATTTCAACGTTTGTCTTAAATGGGGGATAATATCTAAAGCCGGATCCCGTTCGATTTCATCTTTTAGCCCTGTGATTGCTAATTGCTTATCATGAAACCATTCACCGATCCCTTTTGCATAAGCTTGCAATGTATTACGATTCTCACTCTGAATAGCACGCCAGCTATCTTTTTTAAACGACTGATAACTGACCATCACTAAAATGGTGGCCGTTAAAGTAATTGCAGCAACGACAGAAAGAACGATCTTCCTTTTCAAACTCAATTGCATAGGAAGTACTCCCTAAATTTATAAAACAACCTCGTATGTCATTTTAATGATGACCGATACACACACTTCACTTTTAAAATCATCAAGATTTACGACTACATTACACGACAAGATTAGATAAAAATCATAACTCACTCACTTTTAATGATATTAATATGCTTTATTTCATCTAAATATCAGTCAAATAGATATTTATGACTGTATGTCTGTAGCAAAGGTTATCATTGCAACTCACGGATATGGTCAGTCATGCAATCAAGTCGATAACGTTGGCAATGCCATAAAGACATCACAAACGGAGAGAAAACTTCGGATCACCATTCGGATCCGAAGTCAGAGAGGATTTACTGGCGAGAGGCTAATGTGGTGGCAATCGGATCCACGATTTGTGTCAGCCAAAGATGAGAAAGTTGTTGAGTCATCGCCGGATAGCCGTTTTGTTGCATCATATCCACACTTTCAAATGACGCTTCATGAAGCAACTGTTTCGACGCTGACCAGAGTGACCAGTGACCGGCAGCGGTGATTTTCCCATGTTTGTCGGCATGGAAACGATAGACTTCAATATCCAGCAATAATGTCGGTCGAATATACTGATAAGACGGTACCCATGTAAGTTCCGGTAATCGTTCTTTCAACCGTCTCAGCGTCATTTTTTCCAATTGAGAGCTCAGAGGTTCCGCCCACAAATGTTGTGACGCCAGATACACCTGCCCGTCGGGATCAACCATGACAATATTCGGTTTTTCCAGATATCCCGGGATTTTAATGGCTTTGATCTGAATCGGCTGATCGATCTTGGCCAATGTATTCAGAGCCGGAACCCGTTCCGGCATCGGTAGCAAATACTGTGTCGTTTCTAACGCAGTGCTACCAGAGCACCCACCGAGTAATATCAGCATGAGCGATAGCCATACAACGCGCCATGTCAATCTCATTTTGTACTCCCTTTAGTCACTTTCGGCTCAATATCCTGCTCACTCTGCTTACCGAAAATAATCGAGTTCGGCTGCCGGCGTATGTCCTGTAGTAATGGATATAATGTTTCAAGGTTACGTTGTACGGCATCAAGGCTTTGCTGAATATTCTGTCCTAAAGTACCTTGAGCCTGATAATCACTCAACGTTTCATTCAAGGTTTCCAATGTGCTCACCAGCCGATCCGGAATCGCCTGTGTCTTCTCTTGTGACAGCAGTTTTTTCAGATTCTTGCTTGCTTCATGTAATTCTTTGAATGTTTCATCGGCAGACGCCAACGTCTGATTCAGTTGCCCGACTGTTTTATCCATCGGCAATGCCGCCAGATGATCGAGAATCAGCGTGATTTTTTCCTGCATGGAGGCCAGAGAACTACTGACTGTCGGGAAAACCGGATATCCGTGATACATCGTCTCCGTCATTGGTTTGGGATCTTTCACAAATACAATCGACACTACTTTCGCTCCGGTCAGCAGATTACTGCTGTTCAGTGTGGCTCGCATTCCCCGCTCAAACCCTTGAGCCAACATCCCGCGCCACTCATCCAGATTAATGATTTTCTCACTAAAATGAGACGCGATCCGCTGTGGCTCCAAACGGACCAGAATCGGAATCGACGGCATACGAATATCCCCAGTACTCTCAATTCCGCCACCATGATACGGCACTTCTTCCACCGTCCCCAGACGAACACCATTATATTCCAGCGGAGCCCCCGGTAGCAGACCACTGATACTGCCCTGAACTAACATGATGTAATCAATGTATTTGTCATAGCGGTTATTCGCCGCCGCTTCTTTAGAAGAAAAAAGACGGAATTCCGTTAAATCCTTAACCGGTGAGCCTGAGTCCTGACTGTTTGTCGTGCCGAATGAGATCCCACCGGAGAACAGCGTCTGTAAAGAGTCCATCCGCACTTCCAGCCCTTTTGCCGTTCCTTCAACCAAAAGCCCCGGTGTTATCCAGAACTGCACATTGCTGTGAACTAAAGCATCATAAGGCGCCTTGACAAAAATATGGTAGGTAATCGCTTTTCGTTTCACATCGAAATCAACATTTTCAATGTAGCCGACTTCAAACCCGCGAAAATGAACCGGTGAACCCACTTCCATTTTCGCGTTATCCGTCGAATAAAGTTTCAGGCGAATCCCCTGATTATCAGCCGTCGATAACGGTGGTTGTGTGAGCATCGTGAAACGTTCACGTTTTTCACCATTTTTACCCGGATTAACGTTGATAAACGCACCGGAAAGAATGGTGCCCAGACCACTGATTCCTTCTTTACCCACTCTGGGCTTTACAACCCAGAACTGGCTTTTACTGTTTAACATTGCCTCGGAGCCCTGCTCCATCCGGATGCGGATAATTGCATGATTAAAGTCATCACTGAGTTGAATGTCGGTGACTTCTCCGACATCCACATTATGGGCCTTTACTTTGGTTTTCCCGGCGACCAACCCATCTGCATTTTCTGCGACAACGATAATCTCCGGCCCTTGCCGGGACCAGTTTTCAACCAACATCCATCCAGCGACAATCGCAGCAATTAAAGGCACGAACCAGATTGAATTAAAGTGCATCCGGTGAGCGGATTCCGTAACAGATGAGCGATTCAAATAGTTATCTCCTCAGATTTATCCCAAATCAGGCGGGAATCGAACGACATCGCTGCCAGCATGGTCAGAATCACCACCGCAGCAAAAGAAATAGCAGCAACACCGGGTATAATATTCATCATGGCTCCGAGCTGAACCAGCGCTGACAAAATCGCCACCACAAACACATCCACCATTGACCAGCGCCCGACAAATTCTGTGATGTGATAAATTCGTTGGGTCGGTTTTTCATACTCTCTGCAACCAAAACGAATTTGCCAACATAACCAGAACAACATCAAAATCTTCATCACCGGCACCAAAATACTGGCAACAAAAATCACACCGGCGACAAGATATGATTTCATTCCCCACAATAAAATAACACCGCCCATGATGGTTGACGGCTCACTGGTCCCCAGAAAGGTTGTAATCATGATCGGGAAAAGATTGGCCGGAAGATACAAAACACAAGATGCAAATAATAGCGCTAAAGTATTGTTGAGACTGCCCTGTTTACGCTGATGAAGAACATGATGACAGCGCGTACATTTATGGGTTTGCGCAGTCATCAGTGCCCCGCAATACTGGCAGCCTTTTAGCCCTTGAGATAATGCAGAACCGGAACGAACCGGAACCGCCGGTGCCGGGCCACACAGACAGTGCCAAATCCAGCGTTTATCAACAAAAGAGATCGTCCTGAACAGGCAGATTGTAAAGACACAGAATGCCCAGAAAGACAGCCCCAACTCAATTTCAGCCAAGCTTTGCAGTTTGACTAAAGCCACCAGCCCGCCGAGCAGAAAAACATCGACCATCAGCCAGGGTTTCAAGGCATTGATCGTGTGCGTCAATCCATAATGAATCGCGCGGAGCTTCCCTTGTCGCATCGCCAAGGCAGTCAAGAGCACCGCAATCAGATAGACCACCGGTAACACCAGCAAAGTTAGGGTCACAATAATACCGAGGGAGATATAGTGTTCTCCCATCAGGCCATAAATACAGTCTAACAAGGTGATCCGCTGATGGCTGCCTTGCGAAGAGAACCCGAGAAAAACAAAACACAGCGACATGATGAACATCAACACCGCTGAACATCCGTTACTCAGCAACTGCTGAGGAGCCTTCGAATGACACGTGACAATCAAGTGGCCACAACGGGCACAATACAATTGTTCTCCGGCTTGCATCGGTGGCATCACATTCACCCAGTCACAGTGATCACAAGCCGTTGCTTGTTCATGACATTTTCCGCTACTCATCTCTGTCACACCATTTGGTTCCCTGTCGCTCAGCATTCGTGAATCATTCGCTTTCATCATCGAGTTTACCTACGACATGGAAGTCTGTAAAAGCAATTGTTATCACAAATTTGCACTGACTGTTATTCCATTTTATGGACGGTAAATACACTTTGTAGACAATAGGTCTGTATCCACTGACCACCCCCCGCACTCCCGTGTAGATGAAGTGGCCCAATACCACTACTTATTTTGGCTTCATTCCTTTTTATTCTCAGCGTTTTGTTTTTAACTTTTTATTCTTAAAGAAGAGGCAGTAATAATTAAATATTGCATAAAAACGCGACTGATCTCTAAACAACATATTGCTGTGTTCTTTGTCAATGCGTATGATTATCGGTATACACTGAATTATATGAGATCAAACTCTTATTATCTCTGTTCGTCTGTGCCTTTATTTCTCTGTTTTTATGCATCAGTGTCAACCCGAGTATGCTCCCGATGTGATGAGGCTCTGCTCGTACTGACGGTGATGTACGATACGTGTGTTTGTTGCGGTAGATTCAACAATGAAAGAAAAAATAGCAACTATCTGTGGCTGGATGTTGATGCTCAGTTTGATCCTCTCCGTCATATCCACCTTCAGTGATTCTGTTCCGTTCTACTGGGCTGGTGTACCGATCTGGCTGGCTTCCTGTGTGTTAATTCCGACCCTGAAAGCGGCCCAAAAAAGGCAAATATTCATTTTACTGGGGATCGGATTAGCCGGTTTGCTATTCGGGCTATTGAATCAGGCTGACTCGACTTACATCTTCAAAGCGATAGATGCCAATCAAAAAGTCATTAATATGCTGATTGGGGTCGGGTTTCTGAAAATTTTTGCCACCGCAAGTATCCGCACTCAAGAAGACTTACCCAAAGGGAAAGGGGCCCTGCTGCGAACTTTACTGGGTACACACCTCTTCGGTGCCGTGTTAAATATGTCGTCTGTAATTATTGTCGGGGATCGGCTTGCCAGTCAGAGTCGTATGACTCCGTTACAGGGGATATTATTGCTCCGGGCATTCTGTATCTGCGCATTCTGGTCACCTTTTTTCGCCGCAATGGGATTGGCACTGATCAGTTCTCCGGGGGCGCAACTTAGTACACTGGTTCTATATGGTATTCCAATCAGTATTGCCGCCATCGCTTTCAGTGCATGGGAAATTCTCAGGCAGCCGGACGCCGGTGACCTACACGGTTATCCGATTGCCCGGCATTCACTATGGATGCCTTGTTTGCTGGCGTTGATTGTCATCGGGATGCATGAATGGCAACCACAAATCAGCGTGCTGACACTGGTTACCCTGACGGCTATCCTGTTTATTTTTATTTGGTTACTCACCAGTGACGGACTCAGAGGATTATTTCGTTTCAAGCAACACATCGAGTCAGGTATTGTCGGCTCAGCCGGTGAAGTCGCTTTATTTGCAGCAGCGGCTTTATTGGCTGCCGGAACCGCAGCAACCTTGTCATCACTGGATATCCACCTTGCTCCACCGCATTTCGGCCCGATGGAAGCCAGTATCACCGTGATGATTCTGGTTGCGCTGGCAATGACGGGTATGCATCCGGTCACCAGCGTGGTACTCGCCGGGAGCTTACTTGCCCCATCTGTTCATGATCCGAATTTGTTAGGCATGACGTTATTGATGGGCTGGTCACTCGGTATCTTACTCTCCCCGTTCTCTGGCGTTCAGCTCAGTATTCAGTCCCGCTATGAAATCAGCGCAATCAGTCTGCTCAAAATGAACTGGCGTTACGCGATTACCATGCTATTGCTGTGCTTTGCCTTGCTGTGGTTCTATCAGTTTTCGCACTGAGGGGACTCGTGCAGTAAAACCGAAGAGTCTGACGCTCATCACACTAAACTCTAAACGCACTGACAGAAGATATGATGAAACCAGTGACTAAAAAATCACCAACAATGCGATGAGAGCAACCGACAATCCAACCACACTCAATACCCGCATCGCACTTTCCGGATAGCGGGTATACAGCTCAGGAAAGATAAAAGTCACATAAGCCGCTGCCGGTATCCCCAGATAAAAACTACTAATCCTTGAGTTGGTCGGAATCTCAGAATTCGTAATCAGCAAAACAGCATAAACAAGATAAAAAGCAGTGAATCCCCATTCCGGCCTTGCAAAGTTTCTCCATTGGAACAAAACAATGAGCAGTGGTAAAAATACAAGTTCCATCCAGTTTCAGCCTCTCATATTTCCCCAAAAATCTATTCTATTATTCAATAAAAACAATGAGTAATGAACTCTGGGAAATAATAACAAACACAGCAATAATTCCCGGCTCAGAAAACCTTCCAGAGCTGTATCAACCCAATGTCAGACAACTTCAATTAAAAAGGGCTGCGTCCCAATATGAACACAGCCCTTCGCCAGTGGATCATTTCATCGATAGATCATTTCATCGGAAATTACTCCGCCGATGATAAAGATAAACCGAGCGATTGTCTCAGATAAGCACCGGCACCCAGTAAGCCCGGCTCTTTATGGGTAATCAGGAAGACGGGAATATTCTCTAAATAAGTATTGAACCGCCCTTTATCTTCAAACGCAGCGCGGAACCCGGAATTGAGCAAAAAATCCACAAAACGCGGCACAATCCCACCGGCAATATAAACGCCGCCAAAGGTTTCAAGGTTCAATGCCAGATTGCCGGCAAAGCGTCCCATCAAGACACAGAACAGCGCCAGAGCTTGCCGACAGTCCGCTTGCGTGTCTGCCTGTGCATGTTCAACTACATCTTTCGGTGTGTACGCTTCCGGTGTACGCCCGTCGGCACGTACAATCGCATTATACAAATTTACAATGCCTTGTCCGGACAGACAGCGCTCTGCAGAAACCCGGCCAAAGTCTTTACGTAATTCGGCTAAAATCCGATCTTCGTCCGCATTCCCCGGAGCCAGATCCACATGTCCGCCTTCACCGGGAAGACTCAACCATTCGTTGCCGACTTGAAGCAAATGCGCCACGCCCAGCCCCGTTCCGGCACCGTAAACCGCAATCGGTTTGCCTTTGACCGCACTGCCTTGACCCACTTTAATCACATCGGACTCAGCTAAAACCGGAATCGCCATCGAAACCGCAGTAAAATCATTGATCACCTGAAATGTTTCAAGGCCGAGGTTGTGTTGCAGGGTTTCGATTGAAAATTCCCAGCTATGATTGGTCATCGAAACCCAGTCACCTTGCACCGGACAGGCAATCGCAATACAAGCTTGTTGAATAGCGACTTCGGATGCTTCGATATAATGCTTGATCACTAACTCAAGACTCGGATATTCGGCGCAGGCATACGTTCTTGCGTGACTGACTTTCCCTGATGCCAGTTCGCATAATGCCAAACGGGCATTAGTGCCACCAATATCGCCAATCAACGCAAATTGATAAGGCATAGAATCCTCCATTAAAATTCAAATCCAAAAATCAAAAATGCCGGCAAAATGCCAACATCAAAAAACAAAACGACACGAGTGGACAACCGCCAGATGTCGGGAGATCTTCCCTATTCTTTCGCGTTAATATCATGATCGGTTATTTTCGCTGCCAGTTATTGATTACCAATAGTTTTTATTGCCAGTAGCTTTCACCGTCAACAAATTTCACTGCCAATACGGCATTCTATCGACTTCGACACAGCGAACCTGAGATGTTCGTCAAAGCTAGCGGATAAATCATCCGTCTCTGCGCATTTTTAGGCGTCCCTGAGTCAATCGCGTACAGATGACGCACAGCTTAAGTCACGTATCGTGAATACTGCGTCACCTGAATATCCGTCATCCTCTTTGCCGGATGAGCGATGTCCGACGAACAATGCGATCCGAAAAACACACCTACTGAATCACGAGACTGCCATCTTCATGAAAGTCCCAGCAATCACCATAGGCGACTTCCCATATGTAACCGTCAGGATCAGAAAAGTAGCCACTATAGCCGCCCCAGAACGCATCCTTGGCAGGTTTTTCCAACTTAGCGCCGACACTGACCGCCAACGCCAAGACTTCATCAACTTCCTCTTTTGAACGCGTATTGTGAGCCAATGTCACACCAGAAAACCCCGAACAGTGAGCGGCATACTCCGGCGAGACATCATCAGCCAGTTCCTCAAGCGGATATAACGCAAGACAGACACCACCAGTTTTAAAGAAAATGATGCCGTCTGCCGGTTTTTGAGGTGAAGTAAAGCCGAGTGCAGAATAAAAGTTATATGAAGTTTCTAAATTTTTCACACCGAGTGTGATAATACTAATCCTTGGTTCCACCGAATGCTCCTTGATACATCAATCACTTCATATATCACGCTACCATGTGTCAGCAATCAATCCTTGGTCAGACCATGGTGGTGAGATAAGACTCTTTCTATTTTAGCCTAGCAAAGATGCGAAAAAACATCGCTAGAATGCAAATAATCAGCAGTGTTCTCAAAAAATCGACGCCACCTATTAATATAACAATGAAACTGAATCAATATAATTATCAACAGCCTTTGATTTTTGAGCCTCGATATGACAACAACATGAATGTAATAAATTTTTGCTCACAATCTCTCATGCACAGGAGCATTCAATAATATGATCAGCATCTGGGTTACGTATTTTCAGTATGGCTATCGATGGTGAGCATCACTGCATCCGGGCGCCAGTATTCAAACTCACAATCGATGATTGCGCCGTCTTGTTTATAATTAACTCGACAAATTTTCAGTACTTGCTGTCCGGCAGCAATGTTGAGCGCTTTCGCAACTTGAGGCGTCGCAGCAGTTGAAATCACATCAAAGCGGGAACGGCTGGTGACATAACCATATTTGTGACGGTACAGCCCGGTCAGTGACTGGGTCAGATTTTCTTCCAGAATGCCGGGAAACCAATGGGCAATCAGGCAATTCTCAACATACAGCACCACTCGCCCGTCAATAAAACGCAGCCTTTGAATAATATGTAATGGCGTCATCTCATTGCGTGCCAGCAACTTGGCTTCGTCACTGGTCGCCATTCGGCTTTGGACTTGGATTAAGTGCGTTTCAGCAATGCGGTTCTGGTCACGGATCATCTGATGAAAGTGACTGCGGGACAGCGGGTTATAATGAACTCTTGGTGGTGAAACAAACCAGCCCCGGCGCTCTTCGCGATAGATTAAGCCTTCCGTTTCCAGAGACGCCAAAGAATCTTTAACCGTAATCCGCGTGGTCGAAAACAGGGTACATAACTCCCGCTCCGAAGGTAATTTTTGTCGGGCACTCATCATCCCGCCGAGAATCTGCTCCCGAATGACATCTTTAATTTTAGTTAACTGCGTCATCTCTCTGTTTACCTGAACTAGCCCAAAACCGACACATTCAATGTAAGAGGTCGCCCGAAAGCAAACAAGCAGGACACAGCAATATTCATCAATCTGTCATAAATAATTTAGAAAACAGCCAAGGAATCGTCACATTTGCTGAATAGGATGAATATTAAACAAACTGAACTAGTCCAAAGGATGGCTTTATGAAATTATGTCGCTTCCCCCGAATGATTCCGACAGCATTAGCGCTGATTTCCGGCGCACTGACGTTTCATGCAACTGCTAAAACCCAATCGATTGATGAACTGGCTAAAGCCGCGCAAGCGGAAGGGCAAGTCTACAGTGTCGGTATGCCCGATAGCTGGGCAAACTGGAAAGATACCTGGCGCGATCTGAATACCAAATATCACCTGCAACATCAGGATACCGATATGAGTTCCGCGCAAGAAGTTGCCAAGTTTGCGGCGGAAAAACACAATGCCACTGCAGATATCGGTGATGTTGGCTTTGCTTTCGGTCGTGTTGCGGTGCAAAAAGGTGTCGCGCAACCTTATAAACCTTCAACCTGGAACGAGATTCCTGACTGGGCCAAAGATAAAGACGGCTACTGGGCCCTTGCCTATACCGGCACAATCGCCTTTATGTCGAACAACAATCTGGTAAAAAATCCACCGAAGAGTTGGGCTGACCTGCTCAGCGGAGACTATAAAGTCACCATCGGTGATGTCGGTGTTGCCTCGCAAGCCAATAATGCTGTGTTAGCGGCTGCATTTGCCAACGGCGGTAATGAGTCTAACCTCAAACCAGCCCTCAAATTCTTCGCCAAACTGGCAGAGCAAGGGCGTCTGTCTTTCACCGACCCCAGCTTGGCGAACATAGAAAAAGGGGAAGTTGAAGTGGCAGTGTTGTGGGATTTTAACGCGCTCAACTACCGCGATAAAATTGACCGTTCTCGTTTCACGGTGAGCATCCCTCAGGATGGTTCGGTCATTTCCGGCTACACCACCATCATCAATAAATACGCCAAGCACCCGAACGCTGCAAAACTGGCTCGTGAATATATCTTCAGTGATCAAGGGCAAATCAACCTTGCCAATGGTTATGCTCGTCCGATCCGCACTGACATTGAGCTCCCGGCAGAAACCAAGGCCAAATTACTTGATAACAAACAGTACAAAAACGTGCATCCGATTCAAAATTTCGATGCCTGGGAAAAATCAGCCCGCCGTCTGCCACGTCAATGGCAGGAAAATGTCCTCATCCACCAGCAGTAAGGCAACCCTATGAGCAATAAAGTAATTCTTGTTGTTCTGGATGGCCTCAATCTTTCAGTAGCCCGGCAATGTCTGGGCTACCTGAATGGCCTGATTGCATCTCAGCAAGCAACGTTATATCCGATCACCTGTGAACTGCCCTCTTTGTCCCGGCCGCTTTATGAATGTTTGCTGACGGGCGTCCCGCCGGTCGCAAGCGGCATTGTGCACAATCAGATCAACCGCCGCTCCCATCATGAGTCGGTGTTTAGTCTGGCGACCCAACAAGGCAAGAAAACCGCTGCTGCTGCCTATCACTGGTTTAGCGAACTATATAACCGTTCCCCCTATCATCCGGTCGAAGATCGCTTCACCGACGACCCGGCGCTCAATATCCAGCACGGCTTATTTTATCACTGGGATCACTACCCCGATGAAGCGCTGTTTCTCGATGCGGAATA
The DNA here is from genome assembly GCF_059641415.1 of Vibrio rubrogenes. Taxonomy (NCBI): domain Bacteria; kingdom Pseudomonadati; phylum Pseudomonadota; class Gammaproteobacteria; order Vibrionales; family Vibrionaceae; genus Vibrio; species Vibrio rubrogenes. The sequence continues at coordinate 5,717 of NZ_JCARSY010000018.1, read as the reverse complement.
CCTGCGTCGTCGTTATGATCCGGATTTTCTGTTGATTCATCCGATGAACATTGACGATGCCGGTCATCAGGCGGGTCTCGATTCCGCCCACTATCGCAATACCGCCCGCAAAGCCGACATGATTCTATCGGATCACTTGCCCCGATGGATGGCGGCGGGATATCAGATTTTGATCACCAGTGACCACGGCATGAACAATGATCGCTCGCACGGTGGCACTCTGGCGGAAGAACGTGAAGTCCCGCTGTTGGTGATTGGTGAACACTTCAGTCATCAGCCGACCCCAATTGCGCAGACTGATATTTGTGGCGTGATTTGTCAGTTACTGGGACTGAGCCACCAGAAAGCGATTGCAGGAGGTATGCTCCGATGAATCCCCAAGCAAATGTCATCCGTGCGGCCAAACCTCGTAACAAAGACACCCTATTGATGCGACTGAAAAAATGGCGACCGCTGTTGTGGCTGATTCCGTTTGCCGTGGTCTTCTATATTTTTCAGCTCTCTCCGATGGTATGGGTCGTTACCAACAGTTTCAGCGACGGCAGCCAGCCATCACTGGACAACTACCGGGAAATTCTTGACTCCAGTTTTATTCAGCAAGCCTTCAGTCACAGTTTATGGCTGGCGTTATGGTCGAGTCTGATCGGCCTGCTCGTCTCCGCCCTGTTCATCTCATCGCTGCGTCATCTCAACAACCGTATCCGCGATGCCGTGATTGCATTCACCAATATGAGCAGTAACTTTGTCGGCGTGCCGCTCGCTTTTGCTTTTATTATCATTCTCGGTACCAATGGTGCCCTGACCCTGATTTTGCGTCACCTCGGGATTCTCGATGAATTCAATCTCTACGGTCGCTGGGGACTGCTGGCCATTTATACCTATTTTCAAATCCCACTTGGCGCTCTCTTACTCTATCCGGCATTCGATGCCCTGAAAAAAGACTGGCAGGAAGCGGCAGCCTTGCTTGGAGCCAATACGCGTCAATACTGGTTGAAAATCGCCCTCCCCGTACTGGCTCCGGCGCTGTTCGGGACGTTCATTATCTTATTTGCCAATGCTATCGGTGCCTATGCCAGTGCATATGCCCTCACCCTCGGCAACTACAACCTGATCACCATTCGCATTGCCAGTCTGGTTTCCGGAGATCTGTTTCTCGAACCGAATCTCGCCGCGGCCATCTCCGTGTTACTGATAGCGATTCTGGCGTTGGTCACCATCGTCAATCAATGGCTGATTGCGCAAAGTGACCATACCAACCCAGCCAAACACCGCCCGGCCAAACATCGTCTGATAAAAAGGAACAACCATGCAAAGCACCAGTCAGACTTATCATAAAACTGTCGTGTACGGGATTATTCTGATTTTGCTGATCCCCATCGCAGCCACATTTGCCTATGCGCTCTCAGAGCGATGGGGAGCCTCGATTCTCCCTGAAGGGTTTACCTTGCATTGGTATGTCCAGTTACTCAGCGACCCACGCTTTCTGGCGGCATTCGGCCGGTCATTATTTGTCTGTCTCGCGGCACTGCTGCTGGCAACCGTGCTGATTCTGCCGATGATGTTCGTGATTTTTTATTACTATCCGAAGCTGGATAAAGTAATGAACATTCTGATTTTGTTACCCTTTGCCGTGCCGCCGGTGGTCTCTTCCGTCGGGCTGCTCCAGCTCTATGCCGATAGTCAGATTGCACTGGTCGGCACACCGTGGATTCTGATTGGCACCAATTTCACCATTGCGCTGCCATTTATGTACCGCGCCATTGCCAACAATATGATGGCGATTCATCTGCGCGATCTGATTGATGCCGCTCACCTGCTCGGTGCCAGCACCACCAAAGCATTTTGGTTCATCATCTTGCCCAATTTGAAAAAAGGCCTGATGTCGTCACTGTTTCTCTCTTTTTCATTTCTGCTCGGTGAATTTGTATTTGCCAACATTCTGGTCGGCACCCGTTATGAAACGTTACAGGTGTATTTGTACAACATGCGTCAGACCAGCGGTCACTTCACCTCAGCACTGGTGATGACCTATTTCTTGTTTATTTTTATCTGTACCTGGCTTGCCAGCCGCTTCAACCGGGGAGTTCAACTATGAGTTATGTTCACATCAATCAGCTCGCCAAAGCATTCGGTGAGCACACGGTTTTCAAAGAGATCGATTTCACCATCGAACAAGGGGAATTCATTACCCTACTCGGCCCCAGCGGTTGCGGAAAATCCACACTGCTGCGTTGTATTGCCGGGCTTGATGCTATCGACAACGGTGAAATCTGGGTTGATGACAATGAGATCTCCCGTCAGGCACCACAGCAACGGGAAATCGGCATGGTGTTTCAGTCTTATGCACTGTTTCCCAATATGACGGTGGCGGGTAACATTGGCTTCGGCCTGAAAATGAAAGGCGTCGATAAATCTACCATTGCGCGCGAGACACAGCGCTTTGTCGAACTTGTCGAGTTACAAGGTAAAGAAAAGCATTACCCCCATGAACTATCCGGCGGACAACGGCAACGGGTCGCTTTAGCCCGAGCACTGATCGTCCGGCCCCGTATTCTGCTGTTGGATGAACCGCTCTCTGCCCTCGATGCCAAAATCAGAAAAGTGCTGCGCCAGCAAATCCGTACGATTCAGAAAGAACTCAACCTGACGACCATTTTTGTCACCCACGATCAGGAAGAAGCCATGCAGCTGTCTGACCGAATCTTTCTGATGAATCAGGGCGAGATTGTGCAGCAAGGCAGCCCGGAACAGATTTACACCCAACCGGCCAATACTTTTGTGGCGCAATTTATGGGGCATTACAATCTGCTCGACGCCCGGACAGCCAACACTTGGTTCGGGATCGAGAGCGCCGGTCAGGTCGCGATTCGTCCCGAGTCCATTTATGTCAAAGAGCCGGGTCGCCAGTATGAGGCACACATTTCAGCGCCGCGGGCGGCAACCGTCATCAGCCATCAGTTATTGGGCAACGTGATTCGCTATACCGCCGCAATCGACAATCAGCATCTGACCGTTGATCTGCTCAACCGCTCTTCAGAACGATTATTTCCGGCTGGACATCCGCTGGAACTTTTATTTAACTTAAACGAAATTCAACCGGTGAGAGATTAAGATGGCCAACCCTTTATATGTGTTCGACATGGATGACACCCTGATTGACGGCGACAGTGCCATGATCTGGAATACGTTTTTAGTCGAGCAAGGTATCGTCACCGATCCTGATTTTCTGGTGCGGGATCGCGAGATGATGGCTTTATATGCCGCCGGAAAGATGGATATGGCGACCTATCTGAATTTTACTCTCGCTCCACTCACCAAGCTGCCTCAAACCACCGTTGATGCGCTGGCCGAAACCTGCGTGACAACCCAAATTCTGCCACGACTGTTCAGTGAAGCGCAGCAACTGATCAGCGAACTCACCACTCAACAAATTCCGATGCTCGTCATCTCTGCCACGGTCAGTTTTATCGTCCGCCCACTGGCGCAAAAAATCGGTATCCCCGATGCGTTAGGCATTGATCTGGTCACCGCCGATCAGCGTTATACCGCCGAGATTGACGGTATTGCCAGCTATCGGGAAGGCAAAGTCCGCCGACTGGACGACTGGCTCGCGAGTCAATCGCAATCTTTCTCTGCCGTGCATTTCTATACCGATTCCATCAACGACTTACCGCTGTGCCGGCACGCCGATTATGTCTATCTGATCAACCCGGCGCCAGCGCTTGCGCAACAGGCCGAAGGCAAACCAAACTGGACCATTTATCGCTGGGGTAAAACCTCCCCTTCAACACCCACCCCATCGGCAGCATCTGCCTGAACTGGCGCTTCAATCGCGAATCCGCTACATTGTCAGCCATTGATGACAGACATAACGCAGACGATTCAATGGCAAAAAGCGGACAACATGGCGGAAACACCCGGGAAATGGCAGAGAAATACGGCCAAACCGCGGCAGAGATACTGGACTTTAGCGCCAATATCAATCCGCTCGGCATGCCGCCAGCGTTACGCGCAGCACTGATCGCTCAGATCGATTGTGTCGAACGCTACCCGGATATTGATTATCAGCACCTCCATCAGGCGATTGCCCGTCACCATGCCACTCAGATCCACCGTTCTGAAGGCGATTTCCCGGCCAGTTATGTGGTCGCAGGCAACGGCGCGACCGAGCTGATTTATCAGTGGGTACTGCACACGCAGCCGCGCCACGCCTTGATTGTCGAACCGACATTTGCCGAATATCGCCAAGCGCTGACCCGTGTCGGGTGTGAGATTGAAGGGTTTGTCTTGCAGGAGAGTGAAGGGTTTGCGCTCACTGAGCGTTTACTGGATGCATTGCATCAAGGACTGGACTGTCTGTTCCTCTGCACCCCGAATAACCCGACCGGGCTGATGCCGGAGGCTGATTTACTGCAACGTATCGTCACACGCACCGCTCAGTTGGGGATCAGGCTGTTTGTGGATGAGTCATTTATTGATTTTTTACCGCAGCATCGAGGGCTGACCGATGTGCTGGAACACCATCCGCACCTGTTTGTGCTGCGTTCGATGACCAAGTTTTACGCCATTCCCGGGCTACGGCTCGGCTATTTGTTGTCAGCCAATCAGCCGGTTCTGGCGGCACTGCGCAATCAACGTGAACCGTGGACGATTAACGCCTTCGCGGCACTGGCCGGAGAAATCCTGTTTGCAGACGATGGGTATGCGGAACAGACTTATCACTGGCTGCACAGCGAGCAATCTTACCTGTTCCAAGGCTTGTCTCAGTTGCCGGGGTTGACGGTTTATCCGCCTGCGGCCAACTATATTTTCTTTCGCCTGCACCGGGCTGATTTCGATTTACAACATGCCCTGATGCAGCGCAACATCCTGATCCGCCACTGCGCCAACTACCGGGGCTTATCGCCACAATACTACCGCGTCGCCATTCGCGCCCGAGCAGAGAATCAACAATTGCTACAGGCACTCCGCGACGTGCTTGCGCCTGACTAACCGTTAAGCGCCTTTCAGTTGCATCGGCAAACCGGCGGCCATAAAAGTCACCTGTTCGGCTAACGCCGCAATCGCCTGATTCATCCACCCGGCATGATCGACATACAGGCGGGAAATTTCACCCATCGGGATAATGCCGAGGCCGACTTCGTTGGAGACACATAAAATCGTCGCCGGAGAGTCGCGCAGCGCGGTGACCAAAGCCTGAACATGCTGTTCAATCTGTGCTTTGGTGGCGGTTTCGCCATCGTTATAGATAACGTTATTGAGCCACAAGGTCAGGCAATCGACCAGCACGATATCCTGCTGCTGAAACTGTGCCAGCATCTGCGCCAGCATCACGGGCGATTCATGCTGACACCACTCCGGCCCGCGGCGAAGCTGATGCTGTTCAATCCGCTGCTGCATCTCCTGATCAAACGCAATCGCGGTCGCAACATAATGCAGCCGAGCCGCACACCCTTCATCCAAGCGCTGCTGCAACAACGCCAACGCCTGACGCTCCGCATAGCTCGACTTCCCGCTCCGCGCCCCGCCAATAAAAAGAGATGTCGCCATAGATTCCTCCGCATAGTGAGCCTGTGATTTTGCCCGAACGAGGGGGAAAAGCAATTGCCATTCTTCCTTATATATTAGGGTTATACATAACGTGTAGTTCAATTGCCGACTGCTGCTGCTAATTTTGGGAACCAAAATTCGTGACAGGTCTTTTGTCAATTGAAGCG